>QWQF01000323.1 GCA_003669125.1 Planctomycetota bacterium | reverse complement strand
CGATCCGGCCGTCGGCTGATCCAGTCCGGCGATGAGATTCAGCAGCGTCGTCTTGCCGGAACCGCTCGGCCCCATCAGCCCCAGGTATTCGCCGCGAGGCACCTGCAACGACAGGCCGCTGAGCACTTCGATCGACTCGGTCCCGCGCCGAAACGACTTCGACACATGATCGACCTTCACGCAGATTTCCGCAGACATCGTGATTCCTATTTGGAGTACGGCGAGTCATCACCGCTTTGGCTGGCGGCGGAGCCGCTTTCTTTGGCCTCAGCACGAGGCGACGAAGGATGACGAAAAGCGGCTCCGCCGCCAAGGAAAGCGGTGATGAATCGCTGTACTCCAAAATCATTCGGCCGGCTTCTCATCGCGGTAGAACCAGACGGTCACGCGCATCTCCGGTTTGAGGAACACGCCCTCTTCGTCCGCTGGCACGCGGACCTTCACACGCACCGGGACCGCCCCCTTGGAACGATCCGCGATCGGCATCAGGCGATGGACGTAGGCGTCGTAGCTGCGGTCCTTGAACGCTTCCGGCTGCACTTTGCAGCGTTGCCCTTTGAAGACTTTCGAGATGTTCGACTCTTGCACCGACAGGTCGACTTCCAAGTCCGAGAGGTCGGCCATGTCGCACAGACTGAACGAGCCGTTGAAGGCGACCGGGTTGACGATGTTCCCTTCCTCGGCGTTCTTCTTCAGGATCGTGCCGCTGATCGGAGCCCTGATCGTGCAGTTGTCTAACCGCCATTGAGCCTTCGAGAGGTCGGCCTCCGCTTGTTGAACTTCCGCCTTTGCCTGCTCGATCCGCTCGACGCGCGGGCCTTCGCGAAGCAGAGCCAGCGTCGAGTTCAGCTTGCTCAACCGCCGCCGCATCGCGAAGGCGTTTGCTTCTGAGCTGAGCAGTTCTTGCTCGGTCGCTCCCTTCTTCGCGAACAGGTCTTTGTTCCGTTTGTAGCTCCGTTCGAGGTCATCCAAGTTCGCCTGCGTTTCGGCCAGTTCCGCTTCCGCCTGCTTGATCTCTTCCGGCCGAGCCCCTTGAACAAGCTCCTCCAACCGCTTCCGGGACAACTGCAACGTGGCTTGCGAGCGTCGCACGTCCGCGTCGTAATCCACTTTCTCCAACTCGGCCAGCACGTCACCCTTCTTGACACGCAGCCCTTCCTCGACGTTTAGAGTCAGCACCATTCCGGAGACCTTCGGGCTGACCAGAATCTGATGCGCCGGAATGATGTAGCCGCTGTCGGTGTGGACGAGTCCGTCTTTTTTGATGTCCGCCGGTTTCGCGGACGCTCCGGCAGAATTCTCGCCAGAGTTCGCGTCACTGCCGTTTGCGACCGGTTCCGCCTTGGCCTCCAGTAACTTTGTCGGCTGCTGCGGAGTCCATTTCTCCCAAGCCAGCCAGCCGCCGATCACGGTCAGCGCCAGACACAACAGCCACGCCACGACTTCCGACGCCGCGTGCCGGCTCGCTGATTCGTTCGGAAGCTGCAACGATTTCACGCGATCGCTCAGCGAAGCGGAAGACGACATCGGGCGGCGAGGATCAGTGGCGAGTGAATCCGACACGGGCAGCAACTTTCGACAAAGGACGCGGCCAGCGATGAGCCGGCACAAAGCGACAACACTTGACCCCGTTTGTCTCCTTTTGAAAAGCCCAACCGCTGTGAAATTGCGATCTGCCCCTGCCGTCTGGCAGAATCCTCGCCCCAACCCACCTTGTCGGACTCGGAGTTTCCGCGATGCACATTCAAGACGGCGTACTCAGCCCGGTCGTCTGCGCCGCCACCGGAGCGATCTCGCTCGGAGCGGTCGGCTACAGCGTGCATCGGCTCAAGCAATCGGTCGGCGATCGGACGATCCCGCTAACTGGCATGATGGCCGCGCTGGTCTTCGCCGGGCAGATGGTCAACTTTCCGATTGGTGCCCCCGTGAGCGGGCACTTGCTCGGCGGAGTGCTTGCCGCGACGGTTGTTGGTCCGTGGGCCGGCTGCGTCGCGATGACGCTCGTGCTGTTCGTGCAGTGGGCGCTGTTCTCGGACGGTGGTTTGTTTGCGCTCGGCGCGAACGTGCTGCACATGGCGGTGATCGGCTCCTGGGGCGGACACGCCGTACGGCTGTTCGTGCAACGATTCATCGGTGACAGCCGCAAGGGGATCGTTGTCGGCTCGGTGGTCGCCGCGTGGGCAAGCGTGATGGCGGCGGCCGCTCTCTTCTGTTTGGAGTTCCGCCTGTCGTGGCCCCCCAGCGAGATCGACTTCTCGAAAGTCTTCACGCTGATGGTCAGCTTCCATTCGTTGATCGGACTCGGCGAGGCACTCATCACCGGAGTCGCGATCAGCTTCGTGCTGAATCAAAGGCCGGAGTTGATCTCCGGCTCACGAAGACTCAGTCGTGGTAGTTCGGTGGAAACAATCACGCGTACGCTCGTTGCCGGACTCGTCATCGCGCTCACCATCGCAGCGTTCCTGTCGCCATTCGCGTCGAACGATGCCGATGGACTCGAAGCAGTGCTCGCCATGCTCAACATCGATCTGAATTTCACCGGCAGCGTGCCGGGGTTGTTGGAGGACTACGACAAAGTCCCGGTACCGTTCGCTGCGTGGCAGTCGATCGCAGTTTCATTCGCCGGGATCGGCGGAACGCTCGCCGTGTTCGTCCTCGCGTGGTTGTTGGGCAAGGCGCTGCCTGCCGCGCCGCCATCACTCAGCGAGGCCGCCGGTGAGTGACTTTCTCGACCGCTTCGGACGAGGCCAGTCGATGTGTCATCGCTGGCCGCCGTTCGCGAAACTCTTCGCCGCGATCGCGATGATTCTCGCGGCGACGTGCGTGCCGATCACGCATGGCCCGCTGGTTGGCATCGTGGCCTGCGTCATTTTCTTCGCGCACACGTTGGCGAGAATTCCGCTGGCGTACGTCGGCCGCCGGCTGCTTTTCTTTTGGCCGACTCTGTTTTTGATGGCGATCAGCTTGCCCCTCTCGCAGGCTGGTCAAAAAGGCTGGCTGCTGTTCGTGACGATCCTCGTGCGCGGGACGCTGTCGTTCAGCACGGCGTTGTGGCTGGTCAACGTGATGCCGTTCGATCAACTGCTCGCGACGCTGCGCCGCTTGCGAGTTCCCGACGTGCTGCTGGCAATTCTCTCGCTGATGTACCGCTTTCTGTTCGTGCTCTGGGACGAACTGGACCGGATGCGAATCGCTCGCTCCGCCCGGCTGTTCCGCAAGCCGTCGTTGTGGGAGACGTGGCGATCCGCCGCGCATCTTGTCGGACGCTTGCTGATCCGCGCGCTCGATCGAGCCGATCGAATTCACGGCGCGATGCTCTCCCGCGGCTGGGACGGCCGCTCACGCTGGATCGAGCAATTACGGGAGGATCGCCCGTGACGGACTCGAAGGTCACTCCCGCATCAGTCGCCGTCCGCGTCGAACGCTTGTCGTTCCGCTACCCCGGCGGCCCCGATGTCCTGACCGACATCAGTTTCACGATCGCCCCCGGCGAGATTATCGGCCTCGTCGGCCCCAGCGGAGCCGGCAAGTCGACGCTGCTGCAACATCTCAACGGTCTGTTGCCCAGCAAGCTCAGCGACACGTCGACAAACGTCATTTCGATCGACGGAGTTCCCGTCTCGCAGCCGACCATCTCCGAGGTTCGTCGTCGCGTCGGCTTTCTCTTTCAAGACCCCGATGACCAACTCTTCTGCCCGACCGTCTTCGAGGATGTTGCCTTCGGTCCACTCAATCTCGGCTTGACCAACGACGACGCGCGACAGCGTGTGTGCGACAGCCTCGCCTCGGTCGGACTCGCCGGTTACGAACCGCGCAGCACATTGCGGCTCAGTCTCGGTGAACGAAAACGTGTCTGTCTCGCCGGAGTCTTCGCATGTCAGCCGAGCGTGCTCGCGCTCGACGAACCGTTTAGCAGTCTCGATCCGCGAGCACGCCGCACGTTGATCGGAATCCTCAAACAATTCTCCGGCAGCCAGATCATCGCGACGCACGATCTCGACGTCGTCGTCGATCTCTGTCACCGAGTGCTGCTGCTCGACGGCGGCCAACTTCGTGCCGCCGGTCCGACCGCCGACATCCTCGGCAACGCGGCTCTGATGGAACGTCACGGCCTCGAAGTCCCGTGGCGGCTACGACGGTAGGTCACTTGTCGCCGAACAGCCGTTTGAGCCGGTCCTGGTGATAGTTGAGTCGCTCATTGGCCGACATCTTCGCGAAGTTCGGTCGACCGCTGTCGGGAGTCGGATGGCTTGATTTGAGCAGAGCTTCCGGTTGATTCGGCAAGCTGATGAACGTGCCGCTCCCGCCGTAGCTCATGACGTTGGTCTGCAACAGGAGATCGTCTTCGAGCGATCGCTGTGGCGTGATTTTCAATTCTTGCAGGACGCCGTGATAGGCCTGCACCGCTTCGCGAGGTTCAATCACTCCGTCGGTGATGTATCGCAGCATCTGAATGAACGCGAGTTGGTGCTCGGAGTTGTTGATCTTGCGGCCGAAGAGCGCGACCTTGGCTCCGTACTTTTGAGCTTCGTGAATCAACAGAAACGCATCGAGCGTTGTTCCGGACCCTCCGCCGAGAATGCCGACAACCAGATGCGGATCAAAGCGGACGAGTTCCTCCATTGCGCGCGGGCCGTGATAAACCATCTTCAAAAACGTCGGTCGGCCTGCGCTCGTGACTCCCGCCAGCGAACGAGCGATGACGTCGTTGATAAAGCCTGGCAACTGGTCCGGCGCGACGGCGTCGGGAACGTTTGGATCGAAGATCTCCAGAAAGTAGCGGAACCGTTTCCGTTCACACTCCTCGCGGAACTCTTTGAACTGATTGAGCACGTCGATGTCCAACTCCAACTGGTTGTTGAACGTCACCGAGTACAAACCGAGATCGACGCCGAGTTCTCGCTCCTCCGGGTCGCAGTCGAGATGCCCGCACTGCATGTGATCGAGGCTCGCCGTGCGAAACGGCCGCGAGGGAGTCGTGTGAATTCGTCCGCCGCGATGAATGTGGACGTCGGTTGCATCGTTCGCCCGCGCCGCCGGCGTGATGTGCGAGTTGTCGAACAGCCGCTCCTGGATCGTCAGCATTTCGCTGGTGCTGGCCGACATCAGCACGATGTCCACGACACCCTGGTCGATCACCTCGCGAATTTGCTGGCGGTACTGAGCCAATGTCTTGAACCGCACTTCTCCATCATGCCGCTCCGGCGACTTGCCGGGCGCACCGATGGAAATGCCCATGTCGGCATCCTTCGCGTCCGCGATGATGAACTCTTTGCAGCCGCTGGGGTCGGCATGGATTGCGGACAGTTTGCGGTCGAGTGATTTTTCGAGGGGCATGGGAGAACTCAGTGGGTAATCCGAATGTTCAGTCAGCCCTGAGGCTGAGATTGTGGGAGGCTAAAGGTTAAACTCAAATGACCACAAGACTCGTTGCCTGGAGGTCTCGTCCGATGAAATCGCTCCGCGTCGCCACTTGCCAATTTTCCGTCGAAGGCCAAGTTGACCACAACCGCCGCTGGGTACTGAAACAGATTCAGCAAGCCGCCGAACAAGAGGCGGACGTCGTTCACTTTTCCGAGTGTGCGTTGTCTGGTTACGCGGGAGTCGATCTGCCTGGCATCGCCGATTTGGACTGGGCCGCCCTTACCGCCGCGACACACGACGTGATGGCCGCCGCGAAACAACATCGAGTTTGGGTGCTGCTCGGCTCGACGCATCGACTCGATGAAAAACATAAACCGCACAACTGCGTCTACGTCATCAATCCCAAAGGCCAGATTGTCGATCGCTATGACAAGCGATTCTGCACGGGAACCGTCGGCAAGAAAACGACGCTCGACTTGTGTCACTACTCGCCCGGCGACCGCTTCGTGACGTTCCCCGTGAAAGGCATCACCTGCGGAGTTGCCATCTGCTACGACTACCGCTTTCCGGAACTGTCTCGCGGCTACAAACAGCTCGGCGTCGAGGTGCTGTTTCAGTCGTTTCACAACGCTCGCAAGACGGTCGCCGCCGATCAGAAATACAACATCTGGAAGACGATCGTTCCGGCGACGATGCAATGCCGAGCGGCCGAGAATCATTTCTGGATCAGCGCGAACAACAGCACCGCTCGACCGTCCTGCTGGGGAAGTTTTACGGTTCGCCCGGACGGCTTGATCGTCGGCCGCTTGCCTCGTCATCGCCCCGGAGTGCTCGTGACCGACATGAAGCTCGACCCCGACTGCTTCGACGCTCCCGCCCCGTGGAGGCCCTCTGCGATGAGCGGCCAACTCCACAGCGGACAATTGGTCGATCATTCCCGATCGCGAGACGTCACGTCCGTGTGAGTGGTTGCCGGCGGGGGGTTTCCTTCCGTAGTTAACCTTGATGCAATGACTGACCACCGAATACGTCCCACCCGTTGCTCCGCAGTGCTGGAAGGTTCTGATGATCGCATTGGGAAAACTCGCTGTTCCATTGGTCGTGTCCCTCGTGGCGATTGGCTCGTCAGGTCGAGCTCACGCGGACGATGCCGGGATCGAATTCTTCGAGAAGAAAATCCGACCGTTGCTCGTCGCGCATTGCTCCGAGTGCCACGCCGCCGATGCGAAGAAGTTGGGGGGCGGGTTGTTGCTCGACAGTCGCGACGGAGTGCGCAAGGGTGGCGATACGGGAGCTGCGGTCGTACCGGGCAAACCGGACGAGAGCTTGCTCATCAAGGCGGTGCGGTACACCGACGGCTCCGTTAAGATGCCGCCGAAAGGCAAGCTGCCGGCGGCGGCCATCGCGGACCTCGAAGAGTGGATCAAACGCGGTGCCCCCGATCCGCGTGACAAGCCGGTCGCCTCGAAGGCCAATGATTCTTGGGAAGAGACGATGCGCGTTCGCGCTCGCTGGTGGAGCCTGCAACCGGTTCAGAACGTGGAAGTCCCGCGACCTCAAGCCGCCGATTGGTCCGATCATCCGGTTGATCGCTTCGTGCTCGCGCGATTGGAGAAACAGGGCCTCAAGCCCGCCGAGCCAGTCGAACCGCGAACGCTCGTCCGGCGATTGAGTCTGGTGCTGACCGGTCTGCCGCCGACGTCCGAACAAGTCGCTGCGTTCCTGCGAGAACGAGAATCCATTCAGCCTGCGACGGCTTACGAAAAGCTCGTCGATTCGCTGCTCGACTCGCCGCACTTTGGCGAGCGGTGGGCGCGGCATTGGATGGACGTCGTCCGCTTCACCGAGACTCACGGCAACGAGTGGAACTACGAAGTCCATCACGCGTGGCGATATCGCGATTATCTGACCCGAGCCTTCAACGCGGACGTCCCGTTCGACCAATTCATTCGCGAGCACATCGCCGGCGATCTGCTCCCCAAGCCGCGCTGGAACGAGAAAGAACGCTTCAATGAGTCGATCATCGGCACTGGCTTTTATCGCTTCGGCGAGGTCAATCACGATGACTGCATCAGTCTGCCGTCGATTGGCTACGACTTGGCCGACAACCAGATCGACACGCTCACGAAAGCGTTTCAGGCGACGACCGTCGCGTGCGCCCGGTGTCACAATCACAAGCTCGATGCGGTGTCGGTGCAGGACTATTACGCGATGCTCGGCATCCTGCGCAGCTCGCGGCTGGTGAGTCACTGCATCGACGCGCCCGATGTGAACGCCAAGCTCATGCAGCGTCTGACGGAGTTGAAGACCGAGTTGCGAAAAGAACTCGCCGCCGTCTGGATGCAGGAGACGTCGCAACTCGCGCGGTACATGCCAGCGGCGCTGGCGAAACGAGCGAACCGGCCTGACGCAGCGGAACTCGCAGCGGGCTTGGACACCAAACGATTGGAAAAGTGGATCGCCGTTGTCGCCGCTGAGAAGATGCTGATCGAAGACCCGTTCGAGCCATTGCGAGTACTCGCCACTGCGACAATGACCGATCCCGCTGCGGTGGCGTCGGAATGGCAGAAGCAGTCCGAGCGGTACACGAAAGAGGACCGTGATCGAACGGACTTCAACCGCACGCAGTTCGAAACCTTCGCGGACTTCCGCGCTGGGTCACTGCCAGCGTTCAGTCAAATCACCGGCAAGCCTCCCGCCGAGCCGACTGCACGAGACGGCGTCGATCCAACTTCGCGACTCGGCAGGAGCCTCGCCTTTCCGGACGGGTGGCACATCGGAGGACAAGCGCTGCGAGTTGATCCGAGGCGCGGCGGCGATTTCGCGTTGCATCCCGACGGCGACGCTCTCGTTCGCGCGGTGTTGCCGGCGGGCAGTTTCACGCACGCGGTGTCGGACAAGCTCAATGGCACGCTGCGCTCGCCAGTCCTGCCGCTCGGAAAGAAGAACATCAGCTTTCAGGTGCTCGGCCAGCGCAGCAGCGCGGTGCGGTTGGTCTCGAATAACTGCCAACTGAATTACAAGAACTACCGAGCGTTGACCTCCGCCGATCTGCACTGGGAAACGTTCTCGCCCCCCGACGAACGGGACTCGCTGCGGACGTACGCCGAGCTGATGACGATGTTCGACAACCCGAAGTTTCCCGATCAGCTCGCGGCGTTGGGGGGTGACAAAGACAACTACAAACTGCCGTGGGACAAGGCCGCCGAAAATCCACGCTCGTATTTCGGCATCACGCGGATCGTGTTGCACGACTGTCCGGAACCGCCGAGAGCGGAAGTGGCTCACTTGCGACCGCTGTTTGCGGGCAACGGTCCAACCTCGCTCGCAGACGTCGCGGCCCGTTACGCCACCGTCATCGAAGCCGCATTGCGAGCTTGGTCCGAGGATCGCGCGACCGACGAGGATGCCCGCTGGCTCGATGCGTTGTTGCGACGTGAACTGCTCGCCAACCAAGTCGGATCGTCGCCCCGATTGACCGAACTGGCCAAGGAATATCGACAGACGGAAGCAGAACTCGCGCTGCCGCGAGTTGTGGCGGGAGTCGGTGAATCCGGCAGCGGCTACGATCAACCGATCTTCACACGCGGCGACGTCGCTCGTCCGAGCGAGACCGCGCCGCGACGATTTCTCGAAGTGTTGTCCGCCTCACGCGATTCGTTTGTGAGTGCCGGCAGTGGGCGAATGGAGCTTGCCGATCGAATCGCGAGTTCGGGGAATCCGCTGACCGCGCGAGTGATCGTGAATCGCATCTGGCATCACCTGTTCGGAACGGGCCTCGTCCGCACGGTCGATGACTTCGGTCACGTCGGCGAGTTGCCATCACACTCGGAGCTGCTCGATCATCTGTCGACTCGCTTCGTGGCCGAAGGCTGGTCGATGAAGAAGTTGATCCGGTCTCTCGTGCTGACGCGGACGTTTCAGTTGTCGAATCAGCCGTCGGCCGAGTCACGAGAAGTGGATCCGCAGAACCGGCTGTTGCAGCATTTTCCGGCGAGACGCCTGGAGGCCGAAGCGATCCGCGATTCGATCCTGGCGGCGAGTGGCCGCTTGGATCGCACGCTCTACGGCCCCAGCGTGCAGCCGTTCCGAGACAAGGACTATGCCGACCGCCGTCTCTTCGCTGGCCCGCTGGATGGTCACGGCCGCCGCAGTATCTACATCAAGAACAACTTGATGGAGGGGCCGAAGTTTCTCGAAGCGTTCAATTTCCCAGGCGGCAAAGTGACTCAAGGCCGCCGCGATGTGACCAACGTCCCGGCTCAGGCACTCGCGCTGCTCAACGATCCGTTCGTGCTGCAACAGGCCGACGTCTGGGCCAAGCAGTTGGTCGCCCGCTCGGACGATTCGATCGGTGCGCGGATTGACGTCCTGTTTCAGACGGCTCTCAACCGTTCGCCAGCTGATGACGAACGCCAGCGGTTCGAGCGGACCATGCTCGAACTCGCGGAGCTTCACCAAGTCCCACCGAGCGGTGTGCTGACCAGCCAACTCGTGTGGTGTGATCTCGCACATGCCATCTTCAACCTGAAAGAGTTCATCTACATTCCGTAGGTGTCGTGGAGAGTGAATGATGTCCGCCCAGAAGACCTCTTCGATCTGCGGTTGCCCAGGCCGTGGTCGGCCCGTTGCGACTCGGCGTGAGATGCTGGCCGCCTCGGCGAACGGTTTTGGCATGCTCGCGCTGGCTGATCTGATGAGTCGTGAGGCAACCGCAGACACCGCTTCGCAGGTCGCACTCCACGCTCCGCATTTCCACCCAAAGGCCAAGCACGTCATTTTTTGTTTCATGGACGGCGGTGTGTCGCACGTCGATTCATTCGATCCAAAAACGAAGCTCAATGAACTCGATGGCAAGCCATTTCTCGAATCGAAGAACCCGACAGCCAACGGCAATCGGCAATGGCTCAAGAGTCCGTGGGCGTTTCGGAAACACGGCGACAGTGGGATGCCGATCAGTGATTTATTTCCGCACATCGCGGCACATGCCGATGACCTCGCCGTGATCCGTTCGATGAAGGCTGACTTGCCGATCCATTCGACCGGCGTGTTGTTTCTACACACCGGCTCGAATAATGCCGGCCGGCCGAGCCTTGGTTCATGGGTCAATTACGGACTCGGCAGCGAGAGCCGCAATCTGCCCGGTTTCGTCGTGCTCAGCTTCGGAGTCGTCCCGTGTGGCGGCTTCGAGAATTACTCCAGCGGTTTCCTGTCGGCGAATCAGCAGGCGACGTTGCTGAACGCGGATGGCGTCCCGCTCGACAACCTGACGCCGGCCGATAAGGACTCGCGGATTCAGCAAGCGAAGCTCGCACTGCTGCGCGGACAAGACGAGTCGTTCTCACGAACTCTCGGTGTCGATGACGCGGTCGAGTCGGCGATCAAGAACTATGAGATGGCGTACCGGATGCAGTCGCTCGTGCCGGATGTGCTCGACCTCAGCCGCGAGTCCGAAGCGACGCAGCAACTTTACGGACTCGACTCGAAAGTGCCGTCGCAGCGGCTGTACGGTATCCAATGTTTGCGAGCGCGCCGGTTGATCGAATCGGGCGTGCGGTTCGTCGAGATCACTTGCCCGCCTGGTGCCTCAAACGGCACTTGGGACCAGCATGGCAATCTCAAAGCGGGCCACGAAAAGAACGCGCTCGATACCGATCAAGCAATCGGCGGCCTCATCTCCGACCTCAAGCAACGCGGCCTGTTCGATGAAACTCTGATCGTCTGGGCCGGCGAGTTCGGACGGACTCCGCATTCGGCTGGCCGCGACGGCCGCGATCATCATCCCGAAGGTTTTTCGGTGTGGCTGGCCGGAGGCGGCGTTCGCGGCGGCACGATTTACGGCGCGACCGATGACCTCGGAATGCACTCCGTCGAGAACATCTGCACGATGCACGATCTGCACGCCACGATCCTGCACCTGATGGGCTTGGATCACGAACTCCTGACCTTCCGCTTCGCCGGTCGAGATTTTCGTTTGACCGATGTGCATGGCAACGTCGTCCACGAGGTGCTGGCGTGATGGCATCACTCACCCGAAGCGTCAGTTGTGAGGTCTCGCATTTATTGCTGCCCCGTTGGG
>QWQF01000037.1 GCA_003669125.1 Planctomycetota bacterium | reverse complement strand
TTGGCATCGGGTTCCGAAGTCAGATTCCACAACGCCAGCGCGAGTTGATTCCGTTCGGCGTCCGACAGATTGAAGACCGGCATCCGGTGATCGGCATTCAATCGCTCCGGCTTCGCGAGCCAAGTCACCAGCCACGGCAACGTGCGCCGCTCGCCCACGTTGTTGAGGTCAGGCCCAGAAAACGGCGACAGACTCGTACCGCTCAACTCGCCGATGCGATGGCATGCAAGGCAACCGGTCGAGCGGAGCAAGACTTCCCCCTTGCGGCGTTCGGTTTCGAGATCGGCTTCCTTCACCGGCTTTGGCTTGTCGAGTTCCACGGGCTGCGACTGCTGATGCAGGAAAAATTCGATCGCCTCGTAATCGGGATCGTGGCCTCCAAAGGTCGGATAAACGCGACCCGTTTCGGCGAACTGCGCGAAGTGTCGTGAGACAACATCGTCGATAATTCCGCTGGCCGCGAAGTGCTTCAACGACGGCCCCGGTGGAGGTTGTTCTTCGCCATCGCGTTGATGGCAGCGTCCGCAGCGGAACGCTTCAAACTGCTTGCGGCCGAGTTCGATGAGTGCGACGTCGTCTCGCGGTTGTTCGTGAAACAGCAACTCCGGCGGCAGCGGTTCGAGGCTGAAGGCGTCGGACGACCAGAAGAGTTTCAGCTGCGCGGCCGGTTCCGTTTTGCGGAATGTCACGACGAGCGGCCGTTCGGCGAAGCCGGGGACGAACTCGTCGCCGCTGATCCACTGCGGCTGTTTCGCCGAGCCATGCAGCACGCGCCGGCCATCGAGTTCGACCGTGACGTCCCCCTGCACGAAGGCGTGCAGCCGATGCTTGGCCTCCAACCGAATGAGCACCAACCCGCGCCATGTCGCCTCGAACCGCTCGGCCGAGAGCCGCGAATCCGGAGCCGCCTCGTCCCAAGCAAACGCCACGTCCGGGTCGATCCGCGTGACCGCCCGCTCGCCCACGCGATATTCGGCAACGAGTCCGGGACGGAATTCTTCGTCGTCTTCGTCGGGCGGAGCGGCGAGCGAAGCACTCGCGAAGGACAGACATGCAAGAACGAGTAGCAACTTGCGCCGGTCGGGCATGATCGCTCCGTGTCTTTGGAGGATGGGCACTCTTGCCCGTCTCTTCGAGATGGTCGTCAGACAGGACGGGCAAGAGCACCCATCCTCCTACCCGAAGTACTCGACGGCGTTGCGGAAGATGCGCATTCCAGCTCCTTCGCCGCGCAGGCCGAGGCGGGTCCAGTGGGGGTGTTGCGTGGCGAAGAGGAAGCGTTCGGGGTGCGGCATCAGGCCGAGCACTCGGCCGCTGGGATCGCTCAGCCCGGCGATGTTCGCCATCGAACCGTTCGGGTTGATCGGGAACGGCAGCAGTTCGGTTTCCACACTCGCCCGACGCGCCAGCGAGGGGTTGGTTTCATCGTTGCCGTCAGACCCCTCGCTGGCGCGTCGGACTGGTGGCACGTAGGTCAGCGCAAACTGGCCGTTCTGCTGCCAGCGGTCGAGCGTCGCGGGATCGCGGACGACCAGCTTCCCTTCGCCGTGGGCGATCGGGACGTCGAGTTCGTCGATGTCTCGCAGGAAGACGTTCTTCGTGTTGCCAACTTTCAACCGCACCCACAGCGCGGTGTATTTGCCGTTGTCGTTCCAGGTGAGCGTCGCGTCGGCGGGCACGTCCGGCTTGGGCGGCCAAGTGGTTGATCCGCCGGGAAGGATGCCGGCCTTCAGCAACACTTGGAATCCGTTGCAGATGCCGAGCATCAACGTGTCGCGCTGCAAGAACTCGCCGAGCGTCTCGGCCAGATGGCTGCGCAATTGGCTGGCGAAGATGACTCCGGAGCCGATGTCGTCGCCGTAGCTGAAGCCGCCGGGGATGCACAGCATTTGATAGTTGGCGAGCGACTTCGGGTTCTCCAGCAGTTGAAACAGATGCACGCGGTCGGCGATCGCTCCGCAGGTCTCGAAGGCATACGCCGTCTCGACATCGCAATTCGTTCCCGGAGCACGCAGCACACACACGCGAGGAGCAACCATGACTCACCATAACCCGAAGCGTCAGCGAGGGCGGACGCTCCAGTTGACTATGATTCTGAAAGGATTCGCGAACGAGAGTCGGTGAAGCGTTCGCCCTCACTGACGCTTCGGGTTACTTACGCCGACTCGGCTTTGGCTTCGATTTCGCCGAGGACGTGGGCGTAGCCGCGTTTGATGAGCACTTGCTTGCGGAGTTCAACCATGATGTCGGGGTTCTCCTCGAGGAACTGCCGAGCCTTATCTCGCCCTTGGCCGATGCGGGTCTTGCCGTAGTTGAACCAACTGCCGCTCTTCTCGATGAAGCCGTCCTCGGCAGCCATGTCCAGCAGGTCGCCCGAGTAACTGATGCCGCTGGAGCCGAGCATGTCGAACTCGGTTTCGCGAAACGGCGGCGCGACCTTGTTCTTGACGATCTTGGCTTTCATGCGAATCCCGATGGGGAGATCGCCATCTTTCAGAGTCGCAATGCGGCGGACATCGACTCGGCAAGACGAATAGAACTTGAGTGCTCGGCCGCCGGGAGTCGTCTCCGGGCTGCCGAACATCACGCCGATCTTCTCGCGAATCTGGTTGATGAAGATCACGACCGTCTTGGCCTTCGAGATGATACCAGTCAGCTTGCGCATGGCCTGGCTCATCATGCGTGCTTGCAGTCCGACATGGGATTGGCCGATCTCGCCGTCGAGTTCCGCTTTCGGAACGAGCGCGGCGACCGAGTCGATCACGATGCAATCTACCGCGTTCGACTTGATGAGCATCTCAGCAATTTGCAGAGCTTCTTCGCCGTGGCTGGGCTGGCTGACGAGCAGCTCTTCCAAGTTGACTCCCAACTTCTTTGCCCAGGCGGGATCAAGGGCATGTTCGGCGTCGATGAACGCGGCGACGCCGCCTCGGCGCTGAGCGTTGGCGATGACGTGCAGAGCCAGTGTGGTCTTGCCGCTGGATTCCGGGCCAAACAATTCAATGATTCGACCGCAGGGAAACCCGAATCCGCCCATCGCCAAATCGAGCGACAGCGCACCGGTCGGAATGCCGGAGATTTTGAGATCCCCGACCTTGTCCGACAGCTTCATGATCGAGCCTTTGCCGAAGGCTTTTTCAATCTGCCCGAGCGCGTTGGTCAGAGTGGGATTCTGCTCGGCGGGTTCGTCGATCTTGGCAATTTTGGCTTTCAGGCTCATCGTCAACTCCTTCGGGGAACGCAATTCAAGGGGCCGAGAGAATAGCGGTTTGCGGTCTCAAAACAATGCCCCCGCGAAGGCGGTTACGACGGCGTCAGGCTCGGCCGTGCGACGGGCATGAGTGCCCATCCTCCAGGGCGAATTACTTCTCAATGTGGAACTCGAGCGTGACGACCGCTTTGACTTTCTTGTCGATGGTCGAGGTGTCGTACTCACCGCCATCGGAGACGTCCGTCGAATCGACCGGCGTAATCTGGAAGACCCCCTGCGACGCGGAGTTCAAGCCACCGACTTTGCCGTGGCTGTTCTCGGCGAGCGCCTTCGCGCGGTCGTAGGCATTCTTCGTCGCGCTGCCGAGCAGTTCCAGCTTGAGCGCCTCCAGGCCAGAGAAAATGAACTGCGGCGGATGGCTCTGGATTTCGATCCCTTCCTGGATGAGTTCCGTGATGCTCTTCGAGACCGTCTCGATCAAGCGAACGTTTTTTGATTTGACTTCGACCCACTGATTGAGCACATAGCCGAAGACATCGTTTGTGGTGTGCCCACGCTCGTCCTGCTTGAACACCGTCTGCGTCGTCAGGGCCGAGTAGGTGCATTCGGCATCGGGGATTTTTGCCTCGCTCAAAAACTTCTTGACGATGCCGCGTTGTTTCTCCAGTTCGGCGTAGCTCTCTTTGAGCGTCGTCGAACGCACGGTCCACGTCGCCGTCCAAGTGGCCGAGTCAGAGGTGATGACCTTGTCGGCCATCCCTTTGACTTTGATCGTGTTCTGATGCTTGAAGCTGACGATCGCCGACGACATCAGATGGGCCGAATAAGTGAACCCCAAAGCCAACGTTGCTCCCAGCAGAAACATGGCCAAGCGGCTGCCGGAGATGCTCGAAACGTACTGATTCATGCTCGTCCTTCCGTGAATGAAGCCCGTCGCACCGACGGATGCGGAGCCAGTTTTAGACCAGCCTGGGATTTCGAGGGAGACGAATTCTCGCCGAGCACTCACCATTGGGTGCGAGACTTGACCATCGGATTGAGCCGCTCCCAAGATGCTTCCGCGTTTGCACCACGATTCCTCGCTCGCGGAGTTTGCCATGATTCGATCACTGTTCAAGTTCGGACTGTTGAGTCTGTTCGCCGTCTGCGGATTGGGTTGCGGTCGCGAACCCGGTCCCCCGTCGTCTCCGAATCCAGGATTCACCGAGACCGCCGATTTGACAACTCCATCCAATTCCGCCAGCAAAGAAGCCGACATGAACAAGACCGCCTCTGTGACTCGTGAAAAACTCAACGCCGAAGTCGATGGCAAGCCGCTCGAACAATTCGTGCTCACGAACAAGAACGGCTTGCGAGCCGTCGTGCTCAACTGGGGCGGCACGCTGGCATCGGTCGAGACGCCGGATCGCAACGGCAAGTTCGACAACATCGTCTGCAGTTTCTCGCCCGACAACGAACGATTCTTGAAGAACCCGCCGTACTTCGGAGTCACCTGCGGCCGCTACGGCAACCGGATCGCCAAAGGAAAATTCACACTCGACGGGACCGAGTACACGCTCGCGACCAACAACGGCGGAAACCATCTGCACGGCGGAGTCAAGGCGTTCGACAAATACATCTGGAATGCCGAGCCAGTTCAGGGCGAAGGCTTCGCCGGCGTGAAGCTGACGCTCGTCAGCCCTGATGGCGACGAAGGCTATCCCGGCACGTTGACCTCGGTCGTGACCTACAAGCTGACAGACAAGAATGAACTACGCATCGAGTACTCCGCCACGACCGACAAAGCCACGCCGCTGAACCTCACGAATCACGGATACTGGAACCTGAAAGGTGCGCGGGCGGAGACCGGCACGGTGCTCGATCACGTCATGCACCTGAACTGCGACAGTTACATCGCCGTCGATGACGAATCGATCCCGACTGGCAAGCTCACCGCCGTCAAAGACGACAGCCCGATGGACTTCACGAAGGCGAAGCCGATCGGCCAAGACCTCGGCAAGCTGACGAACGACCCGCAAGGCTACGATCACTGCTGGGTCATCAACGGCGGAGGCGATTCGACGAAAGAACCGGTGCTCGCCGCCGAGGTCCGCGAACCCTCGACCGGCCGCGTGATGCGAGTCCTCACGACCGAACCCGGCGTGCAGTTCTACACCGGCAACTATCTGCCCGGCACACCCGACGTACACGGCTTCGCCAAGCACGGCGGCTTCTGCCTGGAAACCCAAAAGTTCCCGGACTCACCCAACCAACTGTCGTTCCCGTCCTGCATCCTCAAGCCCGGCGAAACCTATCGGCAGGTGACCGTGCATGAGTTTGGAGTAGAATGAGGCAGACTTGAATTGTGGGAGTGAGTGATGCGTGGCTCTGCAATTGTTCTGCTGATCGTGTTTGCGGCGGTCGTTTTTGCGGACGAGACTCTCACCGAACCGCCGATCACCGACTCGGACCGCGGCCATTGGGCCTTTCAACCGCTCAGCCGAGCAACTCCGCCAGTCGTACAAAATGCGAGCTGGTGCCGCACGGCGATTGATCGGTTCATCCTCGCGCGGCTCGAAAAAGAAATACTGTCTCCGGCGGGTGATGCTGACCGAGCGACTCTGCTGCGGCGGGTTTGCTTTGATCTGACGGGATTGCCGCCGAGCTTGGAGCTTCAGGACGAAGTCTTCGCCGACGAAGCGCCCGATTGGTTCGAGCGGTTGGTCGACAAACTGCTCGCGTCGCCGAGTTACGGGGAGCGGTGGGCGCAGCACTGGCTCGATGTCGCGCGCTTCGCGGAGACCGATGGGTTCGAGCATGATTATGTGCGGCCGAACGCCTGGCGGTTTCGCGATTGGGTGATCGACGCTCACAACCGCGACGTGCCGCTCAACGAGTTCATCGGCATGCAGCTTGCCGGCGACGAACTGCGGCCCGGCGACGAGTCCGCGTTGATCGCGACCGGCTTCCTATTCTGCGGGCCGGACATGCCGGACATCAACCTGCAAGACGAGCGGCGGCACACGTTTCTCAACGACATGACCGGGACGGTGAGTTCTGTGTTCCTCGGCTTGCAGATGGGTTGCGCGGCGTGCCACGACCACAAGTACGATCCGATCAGCCAAGCCGATTTTTATCGTTTGCGAGCCTGCTTTGACGTCGAACCGCTGTTCGAAACGCATCCGCAACTCGGCCAAGTGATGCGCGAGAAATCGTCGAAGACACCAACCAGCCGCTTGTTCGAGCGCGGTGACTTCCGCCGCCCCGGCCCGGTTGTGCAAGCCGCGTTTCCGCGTATCGCCAACGTATCGAACGAGGCGATTTCTTCGCCGCCCGATCACGCGAAGAGCAGCGGACGGCGCACGGCGCTCGCGAACTGGTTGACTCGCGCGGACAACCCATTGGCAACACGCGTGCTCATCAATCGCATCTGGCAAGGACACTTCGGGACCGGCTTGGTGTCTTCGTCCAGCGACTTCGGAGTGATGGGCACCTCGCCAACCAATCCCGAATTACTCGACTGGCTGGCGACCGAGTTGCCGCGACTCGATTGGAGCCGCAAGCGGCTGCATCGACTGATCGTGACTTCAAGCGTGTATCGACAGGCGGCGGCCCATGTCGATCGAACGCCTACGTCCGATCACCCGGACGTAGGCGTCCGGGCGACAGAGTCGCTGCTCGCCCGTTATCCGCGACGCCGGCTTGACGGCGAGGCAATTCGCGACGCACTGCTTGCAGCCAGCGGAGAACTCAATCGTCATCCAGGCGGTCCGGGCTTCCGGCCGCCGTTGCCGGATGAACTCGTCCGCACGTTGCTGAAGAGCCAATGGCCGGTCACGCCAGAGGTCGAACAGCATCGACGTCGCAGCGTCTACTTGTTCGCCCGACGCAATCTGCGATACCCGCTCTTTGAGGCGTTCGACAAACCGGACGGCAACGCGAGTTGCTCGCGCCGCAATGTTTCGACGATCGCGCCGCAAGCGCTGCTGTTGCTCAACGCAGATGATTCGGTCGTCGCCGCCCAGCGTCTTGCCGCTCGCATCGAAAAACAAACCGGTTCCAACCGTCGCGCGGCGGTGGAGTTGGCCTATCGGCAGATTCTCAATCGAAAGCCAACCGCCGATGATGTTCGCGACGCCGAACAGTTTCTAATCTCCGACTCGGCGCTGGCCGATCTCTGCCTCGCGCTATTCAATCTCAATGAGTTCGTGTACCTCGATTAGCCCAAAGGATGCCATGTACGACCGCCAGCGATTGATTGAGTTATTCCACAAACGCGCCCTCAAGTTCGGCGACTTCACGCTCGCCAGCGGCAAAAAATCGAGCTACTACCTCGACGGCAAGCAGATCACGCTGCACTCGGAGGGACTGCGGTTGGTCAGCGAAGGATTGCTCGACCTGCTGGGCGATGTGCAGTTCGACGCGATCGGCGGCATGTCGATCGGAGCGGACCCGATCATCGGCGGAGTGCTCGTCGCAGCGGCGGCTCGCGGGCGAGAACTGTGCGGCTTCCTGGTCCGCAAAGAACCGAAAGGTCACGGCACGAACAAGTACGTCGAAGGCCCGGTCGTCCCCGGCATGAAGGTGGTCATCATCGACGACGTCGTGACAACCGGCGGCAGCGCGCTGCAATCGGTCGATCGCATCGTCGAGTTCGGCTGCGAAGTCATTCAAGTCGTCGGCATCGTCGATCGCATGGAAGGCGGAGCGAAGAACTTCGCCGAGCGCCAACTTCCGTTCCGCTCGCTGCTGTCGATCACCGATTTTGGCATCGCGCCGCCGAGCGCTTGACACTCCAAAGGGCCTAGCTCCGCCGCTTTTTGAACTCGTTGATCAGCCCGTTCGTGCTGCTGTCGTGAGTCGTGACTGGCGCGGAACCGCTCAGTTCCGGCAGGATGATTTTTGCGAGTTGCTTGCCGAGTTCGACGCCCCATTGGTCGAACGAGTTGATGTTCCAGAGGATGCCTTGCGTGAAGATTTTGTGCTCGTACATCGCAATCAGGCTGCCGAGTGTGCGGGGCGTGAGCTTCTGAAACAGGATCGAGTTTGTCGGACGATTGCCGGTGAAGACTTTGTGCGGCACGATCGCTTCGATCTGTTCGCCCGAAAGCGTCGGTTCCTTCTGAGCCTGTAGTTCGGCTCGCACTTCGTCGGCCGTCTTGCCGCACATCAGGGCTTCGGTCTGAGCAAAGAAGTTCGACAGCAGAATCTCGTGATGATCGCCGAGCGGATTGTGTGACTCGACCGGGGCGAGGAAGTCGCAGGGGATCAGCTTCGTCCCTTGATGGATCAGTTGGTAAAAGGCATGTTGGCCGTTCGTGCCTGGCTCGCCCCAGATGACCGGGCCGGTGGACCAGCGGACCGGCTGACCGTCGCGAGCGACGCTCTTGCCGTTGGACTCCATGTCCCCCTGCTGAAAGTACGCGGCGAAGCGATGCAGGTACTGGTCGTACGGCAGAATCGCGTGCGAGTCGGCTCCCCAGAAGTTGTTGTACCAAAGGCCCAGCAGGCCGAGCGTCGCGGGGAGATTTTCTTCGAGCGGCGCGGATCGAAAGTGCTCGTCCATCGCGTGGGCACCGGCGAGCAATTCCTCGAAGTTGTCCATGCCGATGCTGAGCGCAATCGACAGGCCGATCGCGCTCCACAGCGAGTACCGGCCACCGACCCAGTCCCAGAATTCGAACATATTTTCCACGTCGATGCCGAAGGCTTCGACCGCCTTCGTGTTCGTCGAGAGGGCGACAAAGTGCTTCGCGACGTGAGCCGTGTCGCCGGCCGCTTTCAGGAACCAATCCTTCGCCGAGTTCGCGTTGGTCATCGTCTCCTGCGTCGTGAACGTCTTCGAGGCGATGATGAACAGCGACGTCTCCGGGTTGAGCGTCCGCAGCGTCTCAGCAATCTGCGTGCCGTCCACGTTCGAGACGAAATGCAGTTTGAGATCGCGTTTGCTGTACGGCTTCAGCGCTTCCGCGACCATCACTGGCCCCAGATCGCTGCCGCCGATGCCGATGTTGACGACGTCGGTGATCGGCTTGCCGGTGAAGCCGCGCCACACGCCGGAGCGGATCGCGTCCGAGCACTCACGCATGTGCTTGAGCACCGCGTTGACGCCGGGCATAACGTCTTGCCCGTCGACGAGAATCGGCCGGTTCGAGCGATTCCGCAGCGCGATGTGCAGCACCGCGCGGTCCTCGGTGCAGTTGATCCGCTCGCCGGAGAACATCTTCTCGATCCAGCCGGGCAGATCGGCTTGCATGGCCAGTTCGTGCAGCAGTTTCATCGTCGGCTTCTTGACACGGTTCTTCGAGAAGTCGAGCAGGATGTCTTCGAACCGCAGCGAGAATTTCTCGAACCGATCGTCGTCCTTGCGGAACAGCTTCGCCATGTGCAGCGAAGCCAGTTCGGTTTGGTGAGCCTTCAAAGCCTTCCAAGCAGGCAGAGCAGTCGGGCGCGGCATGTCGATGTCCTTTTGCAAATCTTGAGCAAGCAGGACACAGCGTAGCGCGGCGAGTCGCGACTGTGGAGTGTCACGACTCAGCAATCGCGCGGTCTACGTTTCAAGTCGCGGAAAACCTGCTTCACCAGTACGACGCGCAAGCGAGTGGTCTGCGAAAAATAGCCACTCGCTCGCGCTTCGTGCTGGTGGGTCACGCCGACGTCGGAGCGGTGGCACGCAGCACACTCTCGAGAGCCGCCGGTTCTCCGGGCACGAAGCAGAGATAGACGACGCCACGTTCCGACCAACCCGCGACGCTGGCCGGCTTGCCGCCGCGCTGCGTGTAGCCGGACCAACTCGGCCGAGCGATCAATTCGGCCGGTGGATCGCTGACGTTGGCTTGCCGAATAACCAGCAGCACTCCGCGAATGGCCGGTGCCCGACCAGTCTTCAACTCGAAGATGAACCAGCCTACCGCATCGCGAGTTTTTGGCGGAGTGAACCAGCACGGTGGCTCTGGCACTCGCAGACCTTTCACTCGTGACCAAGTGGCGGGCAGCGGCGGCAACTCCGAGAGGTCGGAGACCTTCGTCAGCTCGACGGAAGTCAACGGAGTTTGATCGCACAACAACTGCATCGAGACCCGTCGAGGTTGCAGCGCCTGCCACAACCAAGAACCTCCCGCGAAGCTGACCAGCAACATCGCCGTGACCGAAACCCACCACGCACGACGATGCAGTTTTCGCTCGTGGCCGACGCGAGTCGCGTCTGCCACGGTTTGAGTCAGCAACTGCTCGCGCAGACTGGTTGGAACCGAGACCGATTGCATGACCTCGGCAATGCGCTGGTCGGCAGCGCGGCTGGCTTCCCACTTCACCCAGCACGCGGAGCACTCTTGCAAGTGTTCTCTCGCGGCGAGCAGGTCCGCATCGACCGGTTCTTCCGGCAACGGATCGAGCCATGCGGCGTCGAGCCGTTCGAGAGCGGTTTCGCAGGTCAGCGGTTCGGATCGGGAAGGTGTCATGGCAATTGGTGGGCAAGCGGTTGAGGCGGTTTCGTTTCGTCGGCGTCACGGCACAGACGGCGACGAAGATGTTCTTTGCCGCGTGAGAGACGGCTCATCACCGTCCCCAACGGGATCGAAAGTTCGGCAGCGATGTCCTGGTAGCTCAGTTCGTGGAAGTAGAAGAGGACCAGCGGAAACCGGAACTCGTCCGGCAGATCGTTGAGCGCGAGTTGCAACTCTTCCGAATCGAAGCCGTCCGGCGTGTGCGTCGAGCAACTCGGTTCGGGGAGCGAATCCAACCGCACCGATTGCCGAGCCGCTCGGCTTCGATTCCGGAAGAAGTGGTGCCGCAGGATCGCCAGCAACCACGACTTCGCTCTCTCGGTCTGCCGAAGCTGTTCCAGCTTCTGCTGCGCCGTCAGGAACGTCTGCTGAGTCAAGTCTTCCGCGTCGGCGACCGAGCCGGTCAAACGAAACGAAACTCGGTACAGCAATTCGTAATGCTGTCCGATCAACTCGGCCACACGCTGTTGACGCTCAAAAGAGTCCATGACGGTGCGGGAGAAAGAGTCCTAGTCGCCGGGCTTATTCCCGGCCGGGTCGAGAATTCGGCAAGAAAGTAACAAAGCCGGTGCGGAATCGCGCCTTGGGAGGGCGAGGCTCCGGTCGAGCCGGCTCGGCGGGAACCTCGCCCTCCCAACGCCCCGCCGTTCGCTAACGGTCAGGAAAGAGCACCGTTATCATCCCGCCCCCTCGCACCGGAGGATGGGCACTCCTGCCCGTCCCGGTCGGGCAAGAGTGCCCAACCTCCGACTGAGTTCAAAGGCAGACCGATGAAGATTCACGAGTACCAAGGCAAGCAATTATTCGCCAAAGCCGGCGTCAGCGT
>QWQF01000200.1 GCA_003669125.1 Planctomycetota bacterium | reverse complement strand
CTACCGCGACGGCACAACGGTCCGCTACAGCGTTACCGTCGAGCGCCGTCCCGGCCGCGGCACGGCTGAGGTCGTGGCCGTACAGTGAGTCCATTTGGATTGAAGCGTCAAGATGACGCGTTCCAAAGAAACAAAAAGGGCCGCCGCGAACTCCCGCCATCCGCGACGGCCCCGGACCCTGAGCGACAATGAGACAGTTGGCCTGAGGGTTGTGAGATTCTTTCTGCTCGCGGTATCGAGCGAAGCTGGTGCTGAGCTTCAGACCGCGAGCCAGAACATTTTCATTCGCACCACGAACAGAGACTCTGAATTACTGCGGGATGCCCAGCAGCGATTCCTCTTCTTCGAGGATCACGATGCGGGGGGTGACCATCAGCATCAAGCTTTGAGTTTCACGACCGACGCCGGTGTTCTTGAACAGACGGCTGAGGTACGGAATCTTGTTGAGGATCGGCACACCAGCCATGTTGCGGCTCTCGCTCAGACGTTTGACACCACCGAGCAACACAGTTCCGCCGTCAGGCACGGCCACGGTTGTGAAGACGTTCGTGCTCGCGATGACCGGTTGCTGCACGGTGATTTCACCAGCACCGGCCGCCTGGAAGCCGCCTTGGCCCTGTTGGCCTCCGCCGCCGCCACCTTGGCCTCCGCCACCACCGAAGCCGCCGCCACCTTGACCACCACCTTGACCGCCGATACCACCGAAGCCGGATTGAGCGGCCATCGCCAGATCGGCTCGATCTCCCATCGCTTGACCGAACAGGCCGTGGTTGTAGACGCCACCGTATTCCATGCCGGCAGCGCCGCCGATACCGCCAAATCCACCTTGACCACCGCCACCACCTTGGCCACCACCTTGGCCACCACCTTGACCACCACCTTGACCACCACCTTGACCGCCGCCTTGCCCAGCGGACACGAACGTGAAGGAGGTCACTTCGCGGATGGTCGAGAAGAACGGTGTCACGGCCAGTCGGACGTACCGGCGATCCGCCGAGATGACCGCCTGCACGGACATGCCGACACCTTCTTGAACCTGAGTGATCTGCGGTTGATAGCCCACGGCAAACGCACCCACGACCGGAATCAACGCTGTCACGAACGGTCGCGTCGTTCCGTCAAAGACGGTTCCCGTCTGCCCGTTGAACAGCGTCACTTTCGGAGCGCTCATGATGTTGTTGCGGCGGTCGCCTTGGGCGGCATTGATGAAGAAGAACGTTTCAATGTCGCTGAGGATCGCGAATCCGATATTCACGCCAGCGTTGGCATCGAACCGACCGAAGTCTGGCACACCGATGCCGAACGAGCCTTGTCGGAACGCGATATCCATGTCTTGAGTGAATGACTGAGCGCTGCTCATGCCGACGACTTGGCCGTTGCCATAGTTGTCGCGATCCGTCAACTCGCGTTGCGGTCCAGCCGTGAAGAATGTTCCTGCCTGTCCGCCGCCACCACCTTGACCCTGCTGACCCTGCTGACCCTGCTGACCCTGCTGACCCTGCTGCTGACTTGCCAGCAGCGTGCCGAATGGAGGAATCGGGATCAGGCCACCTTGTTGCTGACCTTGCTGGCCGCCACCACCACCGCCACCACCGCCGCCACCACCTTGCTGTCCACCGGACTGGCCGCTGTACAGGTTCGGTCCGCCCAAGCTGTCTTGCAGATCGAAGTCGAAATCAACACCGATTCGTTCGAAGAAGTTATCCGACACCGACACGAATCGAACTTCGATCGTCACTTGCAAGTCTTGCAGGCGACGCAGTTGTTCCAGTAGGTCGCGAATTTCGTCGTGAACTTTCTGAGTCTGGCGGATGACGAGGCTCAATGTCGTCTCGTTACCTTTGATGTGACCCGCACCAGCCACCTCTTCCCACGAGTTCGGTTCGCACGTCGAAGTGATCAGATCGATCAAGTTGCGGAAGTCGTGTGGCGATGGTCCGCCGCCGTTATTTTGCCAATTCGGAGTAGAGCTGGAGTTCCACGGGCTGGAGTTTGCGGGACTGCTGATCTGGAATTGTCCGCCTTGCAAGCCACCGGTGGACGGCACGCTCATTTGCCCACCGACCGTGCTGGGGACGGTTCCTGCGCCGCCAAAGTTGATCGTGTTCGGCTGGCCCGGCTGGATATTCACCACCAAGTCGGCCACCGAGTACGTCACCACCACCGCTTGGCCTTGCAGCCGTTGTTCGCTGGTGATTTTCAGCACTTCATTCTTGATCGTGTAACCCATGTTGAGCGGTTCGAGCAGCAACACCAGGGCATTCTTCAATTGGATGCCTTGCACATCGATCGAAACCGGAGTGCTGATGGTGAGACTCTCATCCGCCAAGCCAGATTCGTCGAGCACGACGTTCACGTCGGCAATTGTGGCAATGTGCGTGATCACCTGCTTGAGCGGTGCGTTCTCGAAGGAGAGCGTGACCGGCCGTGTCAGACTGCTTTCAATCCGTTGCTCTTCCGGCGTGCGAATGCGCACGTCGGTGCCGAACTTGCCTCGGCGACGCTTCGTGATGGCGTCCCAATCCTTACCGAACTCGACGGACACGCGGTCGTCAAACGGGATCGCGGAGTGTTCGACACTGTCGAGCGCGTCCCAGAAGCCTCGCTCTTTCGAATCCTTCAACTTGTTATTGCTGTCATTGCGGCGGGAGATGACCGATTTCAAAACCAGCACCTCCGAGACCGGATTATCCGGATTGAGCTCCTTCGCTTGTTTGGCGATGACTTCCGCCTCGGCGTACCGCTTCTGTTCCATCAGTTCGTTGAACTCTTTCACGAGGTTGGCGAACTCTTTTTCGACTCGGACCTTCGTGTTGCGGTCACGAGTGATGCTTTCCTTGACCTCGTCATTGTGTTTCGCCTGAATGACGTTCGGCTCCATCTGCTTCTGGAAGCCGTCGATCTCTGCACGAGTCTTCCGCAATGTCGTGGCCAGCGAGGAGGTGACTTGCTTCTCCAGGGGCGCGCTTTCGACGTTGGCCATCGCTTGGTCGAGAATTTCGATCGCCTTGGCCGGGTCTTTTTCACGCAACCGGTCGGCGCGGAAGATGGCATTGAGCACTTCGCTGCGCAGCCGATCGACTTGCACTTTCTGTCGCTCGGCAGCGATATCCAGCGGACGTTGTGGTTCAATCGGATTCGGCTCGCCTGAAACGTCCGACGTGTCACCATCTGCCAGTTGAGTCGCCTGTCCGCTCACCAGTTGGATCGGCTTGCGACGTGGGCTGAGTTCTCGCAGATACTCCTGCAATTGCTGATTGCGTCGGCCGTCGAGTTTCTGGCCGGACTGATACGCTCGGACGAATGCTTGATGCGCCGCAGCCTTGTTGCCGCTTTGCAAATGAATCTGCCCTTCGCGAAAGAGTTGCTCAACCGACGGGCCTTCTGGATGAATCACGGCCACGTTGGTCGATTCCGCTTCTTCCTCGACGGACGGCACCGGCAGTATCTCGACTTCGGATTCGATCGCGGCGGATGTCGGCTCCATCAAGGACTTGGAAGGCGTCGCCTTCGCGATCGAAGCGGAGGATTTTTCCGCCAAGCCCGATTGAATGTTTGACGGCTTCGGAGTGCTCGCCGTGTTGCGAGTCGCTCGTTGAATCGCCGCCAAGACCGATTCTGGACGATCCTCGAAGAGGTCGAACGCGACGTTCATTTCGGAAGCTTGCGTGGCTTTCTCTTGAGCGTCCGAGACTCGGCCCGCTTGCAGATCGGCGCGAGCTTGCTTCAACAAGTCCATCGCACGAGCCTTCGAGTCATTGGATTCAGTTTTCTTCGACGGAGCCGGCTTCTGAGCTTCGGCCAGTCGGTTGATCTCCTCCAGCATCACTTCGGGACGGTCATCCCACAGCCCGAAGGTCGCGTTGAGCTTCTGTGCCGCGAGCGCCTTCTGACGCGCCGCTTCGATCCGGCCTGCTTGCAGTTCCTGCCGAGCCTGCAGGAGAGTGGTCATCGCCTGTTGACGAGCCTTCGCCGCGGCTTGGTCCTCAGTCTCCTTCATCTTGTTCGAGAGATTGGACGTGGCCTTGCTGGCCGCCGCGATGCGAGCCGCTCCTTGTT
Source organism: Planctomycetota bacterium (assembly GCA_003669125.1). Taxonomy (GTDB): domain Bacteria; phylum Planctomycetota; class Planctomycetia; order Planctomycetales; family Planctomycetaceae; genus SXKJ01. Next base: position 7,484 of record QWQF01000200.1, on the reverse strand, counting down.
CAGACTCTTCGGCGATTTCCTCTTCGAGCGATTTCACCGGAGCCGCTTGCCGACGGATCGTGTCCGTCGCCTGATTTTGAATCGAGTCAGTAGCTGTCTTGGCGTTGTCCGCCAGTGAGCTCTCGGCCGTCGGCTGTTCGTCGAGATCGAACGCCGGCTCGCGGAGATTGGACGGCTTCGCAATCGGAGCGGCGGTGTCCACCAACTCTTTCGCGGCGGACTTGGCCTTCGAGCTCTTCTTCGCGATCGTCAGGTTGTTCGACGCACGATCCACCGAAGCCAACACCTGGCCTGGCCGCACATCGAACAAGTTGTACGTGACGTCCAGATCCTTCGCTTCCAACGCGAGCGTCCGAGCCTGCTCCAGATCACCCTTGCTGGCTGCGGCCTGAGCCTGCTTCAGCAGTTGCTGAGCCAGTTGCTTGTCGTTTTTGACGGGCGGCAGTTCCGCCGTCGCGGCCGGTTGCTTTTCTTTGGAAGCATCCTCTTCAAAGGGGCTTGCCTCGGCAAAAGTCGTGGTGGCCAATTTCTTCGTGGTCACTGCCACTGAATTCTTGGTCGGCAGAGGTTCGTCATCATTGAAGACCGGCTCCGAAATCGGTGCCGCGGACTTCTGAGCCTGTGCGAGGCTTTGAGTGCGCGGCGCACCTTCGCCGACGTTGTTCGATCGACGGTCGATCTCTGCCAGGAGTTGTTCCGGACGCTGATCAAAGGCGGTGTAGTCCACATCGATCTCGGAGGCTTGCTCGGCCTTGTCACGAGCTCCCTCGATGTCTCCCTTCGCGAGGTCTCGGCGAGCTTGCTGCATCAGCGACTTGGCCGACGCCATCTTCTCGGCAGAAGTCGGACCAACCGGACGCTTCGTTGACGGAGCGGGTTCTTCGGCAATCGGCTCCTCGACCGTCTCTTCGGTGACTTCTTCGATCGGCTCCTCATTGGCAACCTGTTGAATCGGAGTGCGTGTCGGCTCGGCCTTTGGAGCCTTCGCCACCGCATTGTCAAAATTGGTTGCGCCGCTGGCTGTCGGAGAGGTCTTCTTGGAAGAGGACGTATTCGGCTTCGCCGCGATCGCTGTCTCTGGCGAGCGGTGAATCATGCTGGCGTCTAGCTGCGCAATGAACTTGTCCGGCGAGCGATCCTTCGGACCCCACTCCACCGGGAACGACTGCGCCCGCTCGGCCAACTGGCGAGCACCGGCGAGATCGCCTCGCAACGCCAACGCCTGCGCTTCCTTGAGCAGCTTCTCAGCCTGCTCGCGATTCGCGGCGTCACTCTCTTTGTTGGTCGGGGTCTTGTTCGATCGCGACCGAGAGAACGGGTTGATGCGACTGAGCGACGAACCACGATCCACAACGGTGGTCGTAGACGCCGGCTGATCAGCCGACACGGGTCGCGTGGTCCCTCCGGGAAGAGTGGCCCACAGGCCGGATGCGGCCAACGACGTCCAGGCGAGAAGTCCGAGTGCCTTACGCAAAGTAAGTTCCTCCTTGAAACCAACTGGCGGGAGAGATCAGCGACGTTTCAGCATCGACGGTCAACGAGGACAGTCTCAGGGTGTGTGTGATGCTGGCGAGTCGCCGCGGGTGGGAGAGGTTCTGAGGGGACAGGAACGAAGGGAAAGTGACCGACAGGAAACTGTGGCGCGAGCGGGACGCCCGTGCCGGAGAGATGTGGGCGGGAACCTATGACATCCTCGCGAAGAGGGTCAACGGGTCTTGCTCCACTTTCTTGTGAGTTTTTTTGCAGATTCGCAAAAACGACAAGTTCACGGCAAATCCTGCCGGAGAAATTCTTGGGGCGAATCCACGTCAACTCAATCGCCAGTGGGCTTGACGCAACTGCGCATTCGGTGAATCCCCAAGCAACTCGTACCACGCCGTGACGAACTTGCCGTCATCTTGCGACCGCATGAACTCGACCCGACCAAATGGGCAGATGTGCTTCTCACGCCTGCCGGAAAACATCAGCAACAACTCGCCGTTCTTCCGCCGAGCCAACGTCGGCCATCCGTGATACAGCGGCGGCTTTCAACGGATGACCCGTCGCTCCCGCATCTCGATCTTCGGGGCGACTGCTTGCACGCCGACGTGAGGGAGAATCACGCTGCCAACTGCGACGGCACTCGCCGCCAGAAAATCTCGTCTGTTTTTCTGAATCGACATGGTTGGTTCCTCTGAATCATTCGAGATGGCGCATCGTACCAATTGACCCATCGAAACTCAGTCCGCAAGAATCGTCCGCATGACGCCAAAATCATTCCGATGTGTTCTTGTCGTACTCTTGGTCCTCGTCACCCGACTCGCATCGGCTGGCGACAGGCCCGCCATCAGCCTCGATGAGCGTCGCGCGTTCGGCTACCTCGAAGACATCTGCAAACTGGGGCCGCGGTCAAGTGACTCCAAAGGAATGACAAAGCAACAGGAGTTGCTCGACACGCACTTCACGAAGTTGGGCGCGGAGGTCCGCTTGCAGGAATTCGACACGCCGCATCCGACGAAGGGCGGGCCGGTGCGGATGAAGAATTTGATCGTGTCGTGGGATCCACAGGCGAAGGAACGTGTGCTGCTCTGTTGCCACTACGACACGCGGCCGTTTCCTGATCGCGATCAATTCCGACCGAAGGGGACATTTCTCGGCGCGAACGATGGCGGCAGCGGCGTGGCGTTGTTCATGGAGTTGGGGCACTCACTGCCGGCGATTCAGCCGACGTTCGGCGTGGACATGGTCTTCTTCGACGGCGAGGAGTTCATCTTTCAGCGCGACGGCGGCAAGTTCTTTTTGGGGAGCGAGCATTTTGCTCGGCGATACCGCGACCAACCGCCGCCGCATCGGTACGTCTGCGGAGTGCTCGTGGACATGATCGGCGATAAGAATCTCAACATCCGACCGGAACTGCTCAGCCAACAATTAGCTCCGAAGGTGTCGAGCAGCTTGTTCGAGACGGCTCAGAAATTAAAAATCAAAGAGTTCCTCTCGAAGCCCTACCCGACCGAGATCAACGACGACCATGTGCCGCTCAACGAGATCGCGAAGATTCCCACCGCCGACCTCATCGACTTTGACTACCCTCACTGGCACACGACGAACGACACGCCGAAGAAATGCAGCGGCGAGAGTCTCGTCAAAGTCGGCCGCGTGCTGCTGGAGTGGTTGCAGCATGTTCCGGAAGACGTCGGCCGGTGATCGCGTTTAGCGGAAGAAACTGTGGTCGCGACGTGATTCGAAGTTGCTCGGAGCACGCAGCCGAGGGGGCGAAACCGGCACTGGCTCGGAACGTAATTGCTTGACGGGGACATACTCCTCCGGCACCGGCTGACGAAGTTGCGGCTCGCGAACCGGCTGAACCGCTGCGCCGACGGCCAGAGAAAACGTCAACCAACCGGCGGAAGCGTCCGCACTGGCGAGTCGCAATTCCGACAAACGCTGATTCGGCGAAAGCCTCGGCAACGGGAACGCCTCGGGGAAAGTGACCACCGGAATCGCGGCAGCCAACTGTGTGCGAGCCATCGTCTCCACCATGCCGGCCAGCGACACGCCGGTCTCGGCCTTCGCGAACACAATTTGGCCCGGTGTGAGTCGCCACTCGCCACGGTCTAGATTCGACGACCACGGCAACGTGATCTCATCTTGTGCCAGCACCGTTTGCCCGCCGACTTCAATGCTGGCCACGACGATCAATTGCAACTGTCCGTCAGCAATCGTGACTCGCACGGGGTCTTTGTCGCCGAGCCGAATCAGCGGAGCAACTCCCGGCAGCGGCTGCGCCGCAAGTTTCTTGTCGCGCGGCAACACGCGACCGCCGAGCTTCGACACAAACGATTCCAAGACCTCACGCAATTGTGATTCGGTCATCGTCTTGCCGGCCAGATCGAGCTTTCGCAGCCACGCATTCACGGCCGACTCGTGCAGCCAGACGGAGACGGCGTCGCTGTTGGAAACTTGGTGGTTCGACGAACTCGTTCGGTCGATCTCTTGCCAGTTCATCTCCGGAGCATCCACCCACGCGGCTGAGAGAACCAACTCCGAATCCGTCGAGCGGGCCGTCAGTCGTTGTGGCCAGAGATTGCCGAATTGCGACCGCAATCCGTCTCGCCATTCGCGATTGAACTGCGCGAGTTGCCGATCGGCGTCACGATTGAACTGCGGGCCAAGTTGAGCCGAAAGATGCTCAGCGGTTTCCGCATCGACTTGCTTTCGCTGTTTGTTCGTCGTGTTGATCGCCACGCTGCGAGCCATCCCGCCGAACAGCGTTCCGTCAAACGCTGTGGACGCGGCAACGTGTTCGTTGTGGACATCGACCCACACCTGCGGCCGCCTGGTTGTGATTTGATCACCGTCAAACATCACCGGCTTGACCGCCAGCACGTCATGTCGGCCAAGCGTATTGACCGCCGCCTGCGACGTCCGGCCAACCGTGTTGCTGTGAACGGCTCCGGTCAGCACGAGGTGCAGTTCGGCATCGTCGGAACTCGGCTTGAGATCAACGACAACTCGTGTCGAGGTCAACTGCCGGCCGGTCACATCCGCCCTCGCGATGACATCGCGCACGGGAGCAATCTCCGAACGCTCGTCGGTCAGCAGTCGATTGAGCAATCCCTCCGACAAGCGGATTTGCAGCGGAGCACAACCCGCAGCGGCATGCACCGGTGTCGACTCAAACGGTTCAACTCGCGCAACGGAATGTGTCGTAATTGGCGCACGCGCGGTTCGCGAAGACGAAAAATACGGATCGACGCTGATCGGCATCTGACTCCGAGTCGATGGCGAAAAGAACCTCGCCTCCGGCGCAGCAAATCGCGGCGAGTGATCCGCCCCACACGCGCACCTCGGATCATGCGGGGCTCGCGATTGGCCAAATGCCATCGAAGCCGACAACAAACTGAGTCCACCGACGAGAACCGAAACCCATTTCATCGAGTCATCTCCCATGGCCTTTTGGGTAGGCTCAGACATTCTGACATCCGCGCTGACCGACAGGAATCGTCGCCCCGAAAATCTTTCGCGAGATCGCGCGTGCTCACGACGAACACGGTTGCTAGATTTGTGGTGTGGGCGTCTCGCCTCCACCGAAATTGTCTGAAAAACTGGTGCAGGCGAGACGCCCGCACCACGACAGTGAGATTCGGAGTTCCGCATGCTGCCATTTTGCCACCCCTCCGACGAATTGTTCCGACCGTCGCGCCGCGAGTTTCTGACGACGACCGGCGGCGGCTTCGGAGCGCTCGCGCTCACTGGCCTGCTGGCTGCGGACGGCCTCGCGGAAGAATCGTCGCCGCGCAACGCTCGGCCGACTCCCAAGCCGGAGTTCAACGGCGGACTGCACCACAAAGCCAAGGTCAAGCGTGTCATTCAGCTGTTCATGAATGGCGGCGCGAGTCCGATGGACACGTTCGACTACAAGCCAGAGCTGATCAAGAAGCACGGCGAGAAAGTGGACTTCGGCCTCAAGGCCGCGGCGACCAGCGTCCCCGGTGCGGTGATGAAGTCGCCGTTCGAATGGAAGCAGCACGGCGAGACTGGCCGCTGGGTCACGAGCGTCCTGCCGCAGATGGCGACGATCGTCGACGAGTTGGCCTTCTTGATGGCGATGACCACGAAGACCAACGTGCATGGCCCGGCCAGCTACATGCAAAACACGGGCTTCACGCAGCCGGGCTTTCCGTGTCTCGGCGCGTGGATGTCTTACGGCCTCGGTCGGCTGACCGATAACCTGCCGATGTTCGTCGTGCTGCCGGATGCTCGCGGGCTGCCGTACAACAACGCCGGCAATTTTTCGTCGGCGTTCCTGCCAATGGAGTTTCAAGGGACGATCATCAAGGCCAACGCGCCGACACCGATCAACGACCTCTTCGCGCCGAAGTCGGCATCGTTCATCACGCACGACAGCGAGATCGCCGGACTGCGAGTCCTCGAAGAGCTCAACCGCGAGCACTTGAAGACTCGGCCAGGAGACTCGCGGCTCGACGCGCGCATCGCGAGCTACGAACTCGCGGCGAAGATGCAGCTTTCCGCGCCGGAGGCTCTCGATCTCGCGAAGGAGTCCGAGGAGACGCACAAGGCGTACGGGACTGGCACTGCTCCGACGGCTGACTTCGCCAAAAGTTGCCTGACTGCTCGACGACTGATCGAACGGGGCGTGCGGTTCGTCCAAGTTTGGAGCGGCACCGGCGGAGCCTCGAACAACTGGGACAACCACACCAACATCGACAAAGAGTTACCGTTCATCGCCAGCATGGTCGATCAACCGATCACCGCACTGATCCGCGATCTCAAACAACGCGGCTTGTTCGAGGACACGCTCGTCATCTGGACGACCGAGTTCGGCCGGATGCCGTTCACTCAAGGGGCGACCGGCCGCGATCACAACGGCGGCACATTTGTAACGTGGCTCGCCGGAGCCGGCATCAAAGCCGGAGCGACTCACGGCGAGAGCGACGAGTTCGCGTACAAAACCGCGAAGGACGAAACCTGGAGCTACGATCTGCACGCGACGGTGCTGCACTTAATGGGCATCGATCACACGAAACTGTCGGTTCGCCAAAACGGCATCGACCGCCGCATCACCGACGTGCATGGGCATTTGATCGAAGACGTGCTGGCGTAGCCGAGCTACGTTCGCCCCAGCACCTCCCGATACAGCCGCGCGTGCGTCGCGACCATCTTGTCGATGCTGAAATTCTGCCGCATCCGTTCGCGGCCGGCGTCGCCGAGTCGTCGAGCCAACTCCGGATCGGCCAAGATCCGATCGGCGAATTGTTGGAATCCCGCTCGATCGCCGACGCGGACCAAGAAGCCGGTCTCGCCATCGACGACGAGTTCGCGATTCGGCGGGATGTCGGTCGCGATCACCGGCAGACCGGCGGCCATCGCCTCCATGATCGAGTTCGATTGCCCCTCGAAATCGCTGGCGATCCAGAACAGGTCCATGATTCGAAGCAGCTTCGCGGCGTCGGCTCGATGACCGGTGAATCGCGTGTGATGGTCGATGTCGATGTCACGAGCGAATTTCGTCAGCTTGTCTCGCTCCGGCCCGTCGCCGACGAGCAGCAGGTGAGCGTCCGGCCGCAGGATCGAGACCAGCGCCATCGCGAAGACCAAGTCATCGACTCGCTTCTGCTTGGCCATGCGTCCGACAAACCCGATCACCGGAACGCCGCGCGGAATTTCAAGTTCCGCCAGCAGCGCGTCGCGGTCGAACGGCGTCGGCGTCGGTACCTCGATGCCGTTCGGGATCACGCTGATGCGATCCGCCGGATAACCGATCGACTTGTAGAACTCGGCGACGGCGACCGAGTTTCCGATCAGCCGATCCGTTCGTTCGATCAGTTTTTGATCGAGCCACAGTTGCCAGCCGGCCTTCCAAACATCGACGCAGCGTTCCGACACGATCAGCTTCGGTCTCGGTGACCTGCGACGTCCGACCATCAGCCGGCCGTAGGCGTTCGCCGCGAACAACCAAGTGTGAACGATGTCGGGCTGCTCGG
>QWQF01000018.1 GCA_003669125.1 Planctomycetota bacterium | reverse complement strand
GGTGAGTTGGTGGTCGGATTTGCAAACACCTTCATGTGGCAGTTCGCCGGACCAGATCAACAGGCGAGTGCTTCGCTCGCGAGCTTCTCGTTCTTGCAACCGCTGCTGCGAGCAGGCGGACGAGTTGTCGGTTTGGAGCGACTCACACTCGCGGAACGAACACTGTTGGCAGGCGTGCGCCAGATGTATCGCTATCGGCAGGGCTTCTTCACGACGATTGCGATTGGCAACAATGGAGGAATCGCTGGACCACAACGTCGCGGTGGTTTCACGGGGGCGGGCTTAGAAGGTTTCTCTGGGCAGGGAACATCTGGGTTTGCCGGCCAGGGCGACTTGGCTGGTTTGGGTGGTGGCGGATTCACTAACCAGGGAGCCGGCGGCGGCGGCGGCGGGACAACGGGCTTCGCCGGTGGCGGCGCGGGATTACAAGGCGGGTTCATCGGGCTGGTGCAACAGTTGCAGCAGCTTCGGAACTTGGAAGAACTCCTGAAGGCTCAGACGCGGACGCGACCGCTCTTGGAGGCGAATCTCGCGGCGGGATTGATTGACATCGCACAGGTCGATCAGTTCCGGCAGAACATCGAGACCGAACGAGCCAATATGCTGACGGCTCGGAATCAGTTTGAGTCGGCGCTCGATCAATTCAAAGCCCAGACGCTCGGACTCCCTCCACATGTCCCGATCGAATTGAACGATTCCTTGATTAAGCAGTTCCAATTTATTGATCCGGATTTGGGGGCGGCTCAAGACACCTTGTCTCAGATCCTTTCCGACCTAGGAGATTTGAAGTCGAAACGGCCAGTCTCCGATCTGGAAGCGATGGCGGATCGAATTGCGGCATCGCGACGCGATGTGGAAGAACAATTGACGGTACTTCACAACGACCTGCAAAAATTGGAGACGCTGGACGGCGTGCGATTCAAAGACATCACGCCGGAAGACGAGCGGACGACTCGCGAGGAATGGGTCCGGCTCAAGGAGACTCGCGAGCGATTGATCAAAGATCTCGCCGAGACCGGCAACACATTGAGCGAGATTCGCGCGGGGTTGACACCCGAGTCCGCAGACAAAGTCATGGGGGAGCTGGTCTCGCTGGCGGTGCATCTGGATAACCTTGTCAAAGAGTTGTCGTTGGTGCAGGCTCGGTCGCGGCTGGAAATCATCACGGTCGAACCCGTGGAGTTACATCCGCTCGAAGCACTCGCCATCGCGCGTGCGAATCGTGTGGACTGGATGAACAATCGGGCCACGTTGATCGATACGTGGCGATTGATCGAGTTCAATGCCAACGCCTTGGAGTCGGGCCTCGATATCGTCTTCAGCGGCGACGTCGGCACGACGGGACAGAATAATCCCTTCGATTTCAGCCACACGAACGGCGGTTTGCGAGCCGGCCTGCGGTTCGACGCGCCATTCACGAGACTGAACGAACGAAATATTTATCGGGCGCAACTCATTGCCTATCAGCAGGCACGCCGGCGACTTATCCAGTTTGAGGATGGTGTGCATCAAAATCTGCGTGTCAATCTTCGCCAACTCAATCAACAGCGAGCCAACTTGGAGATTCAGCGACGTGCCATGGCCATCGCGATTCGCCGCGTCGATGAACGACGCGAGAACTTGAACAAGCCGGTCGCCCCCGCTGCACCTGGAGCGGCTCCGCAACAGTTTGGACCGACGGCCGCTCGCGACTTGTTGGACGCGCTGTCGGACCTGCGCAGCGTGCAGAACAACGTGATGAGCGTTTGGCTGGCGTACTACGCCTCGCACATGACGCTGATCCGCGACCTCGGCGTGATGCAGTTGGACGAGAACGGCCTGTGGGTCGCGCAGCCGCTCGATCAGTTTGAAAAGATGAGAGCGGACGAGTGTCTCCTGCCGCCGTCGATTCCGGATCAGTGGTTCAAAGATCTTGACGCGGCGGGAGCGGCGGGTGGAAGTTCAGAGGCGGGAACCAATCCCGCGTTGCCGCCTCCGCCCGCTCCACGTGACCCGGCGATGGGGCCGGATTCGGAACAGCCTGTTCCGAAGAAGCCGGAGCCGCGCGACGAAAGCCGCTGGTGGCCGCTACGTCGGAAAGAGCCGGCCGCGCCACGGACTTTGAACGTGCAGGCGGTCTCAGCCGCGCGGGAGTTGCCGGACGGAAAGAGGGACATGGAAAATAAGAAATGAACAATGGCGAATGCAGAAAGGGGACGCAGAAAATTTGCAGTTCTCATTTTTCATCAATCATTTTTCATGGAGTGTTTGCAGGTCTGCTCAGCGTTGCCTGTTGAAACCCGGAGAAGCCCGCCCGATAATCCCTCCCGACCATCTGCCCCGAAACTTGGCGCAGTGCGTTGCTTGACCTTCCGAGTGCTCTGCGGCGTTTTGCAATCCCACCTGACCTGCGTCGCACTGACTCATCGCCACGAAACGATCCCCCCTGCCGAGGAAGTGCCATGTCCGAGAACTCCGAAACTCGCCCGTCCGCGGATGAACTGGTCTACAACTTTCGTCGCGAGCGGCCAACTCGCCGATTGGGCCTGGTGGCGCTGGGCGGATTGCTGTTCGCCGCGATGGGGTTGTTCGGCTGGAAGATGTATGGCCAGAGCGAGCCAGGCGGCTCGAATGCCAGCGGTAGTGGCGCTGTGAATGCCGGCGGCGCGTTGACGCACACGGTTGCCAAAGGCCGGCTGCTGGTCACTGTGGTTGCGGCGGGCAACATGGAGAGCGCGAAGAACGTCGAAGTGAAGTGCCAAGTCGCCGGCGGCACCACGATTCTGAAGATCGTGCCCGAAGGCACAGAGGTCGAAGCTGGCGAGTTGCTGGTCACGCTGGATAGTTCAACGATCGAAGACCAGCTCAACGCCCAAAAGATCAATCTCGGCAAAGCACAGGCTTCGAAGATTCAGGCGGAAGAAAACTTTGGTGCCGCCGAGATCGCGGTCCAAGAATACGCGGAAGGAATCTACGTCAAAGAACTGCAAACCGCCGAAGCGAATATCAACATCGCTCAGGAGAATCTCCGCAGTTCGGAAAACCTGCTGGAGCACACGCGGAAGATGTCTCGCAAAGGCTTCGTCACCAGCCTGCAAGTCGAGGCGGATGAATTTTCCGTTGAGCGGTCGAAGCTGGAACTCCAATCGGCCAGGACTGCCAAAGACGTGCTTGAGAAATTCTCGCGGAGGAAGATGCTCAAGGAACTGGAAGCCAAACGCGAAGCGGCGGGAGCGCTAGTCACCTCTGAGCAGGCAGCCTTCAATTTGGAACAAGTCAAGAAAGCACGCCTGGAACGACAGCTTGCCAACTGCGAGATCAAGGCTCCGCAAAACGGCATCGTGATCTATGCGAACGATCAAGGCGGCGGCCGTGGAATGGGTTCGTCCTCCGGCGTGAAGATCGAGGAAGGGGCGACCGTCCGCGATGCACAAACGATTCTGCGACTGCCGGACCTCAGCAACATGCAGGTCAAGATGACCGTGCATGAGAGCAAAGTCGAACGGCTGAAAGTCGGCATGCCGGCCAGCGTGAAGATCAGCGACCGTGAGTTCCAAGGCAAGATTGTCACGATCGCCAATCAACCTGAACCGGGCAGTTGGATGAACGCCAATCTCAAAGAGTACGCCACGATCGTGAAAATCGGCGGCGAGGCCGACGGCTTGAAGCCCGCCATGACCGCCGAAGTCGAAGTCCTGATCGCCGACTTGAGCGACATCCTGACCGTGCCGGTCAGTTGCGTCGTCGAGCAAGGTGGAAGATTCAACGCTTGGGTCGTCAGCGGTCCAAACAAATTTGAACGCCGCCCGCTGACCGTCGGCCTGACCAACGACAAGGTCTTCGAGATCAAAGACGGACTCAAAGAGGGCGACGTGGTGTTGCTCAACCCGAAAGCGATGGTGGAAGAGGCTCGCAAAGAAGAGCCGCGCACCGGCCCGCAAGAAGGCGATACGAACAAGAAGTTCGGTGCTGCCGCGCTGAAGTCGGAACCGAACGGCTCGGAGAAAAAGTCGCATGGCGGCGAGAAAAAGGTCGCGAATGATGACAAACCAGCCGGCGCTGGACCCAACGCCCCAGCAACGACGAGTGGCGGTCAGCCTAAGGCCGCCGGTGGATTCAAGATGCCGACCGTGGCCGAAATCATGAAGCAAGACACGGACGGTGACGGCAAAATCAGCAAGGACGAAGCCAGCGAGCAGTTGAAGTCTCGCTGGGAACAGAACGATACCGACGGCGACGGCTTCTTGGATCGCAAAGAAGCGAAAGAGATGGTCGATCGCATCACCAAGTTCATAAAAGAACGCCAAGCCGGCGGCGGCGGTCCCGGTGGCGCACCTGCGGGACCGGGCGGGCAGTAGAAATTTGGAGTGCGGCGATTCATCGCCGCATTCCATCGCGGCGGAGCCGCTTTCTTTTCGGCGATTTCTTCGGCATCAATCAAGCCAACGAAAGCGGTGATGAGTCGCCGCACACCCAAAGATGCTCAACAGTTTTATTCGCACATTCTTGAACGGCTTCAAAAGCCTGATGCTGCACAAGCTCCGAGCGGGCTTGGCGATGCTCGGCATCTTGATCGGCGTCACCGCGGTGATCTGGCTGGTCGCACTGGGGGAAGGGGTCAGCTATCAGGCTCAGCAGCAGATCAAGGATTTGGGCGCGACGAACATCATCATCAAGAGCGTCAAGCCGGCATCCGTCGCGGCCAGTTCGAAGGGCAGCTTCTTCATCGAGTACGGCATCACTCGCGACGACTTCGAGCGGATTCGCACTATCCCGACCATCATTCGTTCCGTGCCGATGCGAGACATCTTCAAAGAGGCCAGGTTTTCGGATCGCACTTGCGACGTGAGATTCATCGGCTGCACGTCGGATTATTTCTTCATCAACCACCTGACGATGGAACGCGGACGGTTCATCACCGACCGCGACGGGGTCGACCGCGACAACGTCTGTGTCGTCGGCAATGAGACCGCCAAGCACCTGTTTCCGTACGAAGATCCCATTGGACGAGCGATCCGAATCGACAATGACTTCTACGTCGTCATTGGCCTGACGGCCAGTCGCATGCCCTCTGCTTCGATCGGCAGCAGTTTGGAGGGCCGAGACTACAACGCCGACATCTACATCCCGCTTCCGACGTTTCGAGCGCGCATTGGCGACCAAGTCTTCACCGCGAAAGCCGGCGGCCGCGAAGGCGAAATCATCCAGCTCAATCAAATCACCGTGACCGTCGCACACATCGATCAGGTCGAGCAAACTGCCGACCTGATCAAGACGCAGCTCGAACGCTTTCACAAGACTCCCGAATACGCTGTCGTCGTGCCGAAGGAATTGCTTCGCCAAGCGGAGATGCTGCAAATGATGTTCAACGCCCTGCTGGTTGTGATCGCCGGCATTTCGTTGGTGGTCGGCGGCATCGGGATCATGAATATCATGCTGGCGACGGTGACCGAACGAACTCGCGAAATTGGCATTCGCCGCGCGCTGGGCGCGAAACGCCGCGACATCATCAGCCAATTCCTCGCCGAGACTGTCGTGCTGACCGGAACCGGCGGGGCGCTCGGCATGGCTTGCGGTTATCTGTGCAGCCCCGTGACCGAAGCGATCCGCTGGATGCTGCAAAACTGGTTCAGCGACGTGTGGAAAAGTTTGCCGCAGCACCTGCAGGCCGTGGAGCCGATGTTCGCCGCGTGGTCATTCTTCGTGGCCTTCGGGATCTCGGTGATCGTTGGTGTGGCGTTCGGACTGTATCCGGCTCGCCGCGCCGCCATGATGGATCCGATCGAAGCTTTGCGGCACGAGTAATTCGAAACTCCGCCTTTCGACGGCTCGTATCTCGGTGCGTTCAAATGCCGCCGAAAGTCGCGACGACGAACTCGCGCAGAAATCTCAAAACAAGCCGAAGTGTCTCGACGGTTTGTGCCGACTTAATTGCCGCAAGAGGTTGCTTGACAAAGATTGGCACCACCAGTAAAGAACCCGCCGACTGCCGAGCCGGAGTGGCTTGGTGACTCTTCCTCGCACGAAGTTTGAGGTTATTTCCGATGGCTCTGGCATTCATCGACGCGGAAGTTTTTCCTAGCACCAGCACCACCGAAGGTTGGTTGATCCCGACCGAGGACCGTTCGTTGTCCGTCGACCTTCGAGGCGATGACGACGAAGGGGGCAGCGGTGGCGAAGACGGTGGCTTCGGCGAAGAACAAGAAGAAGGAGGCTTCGGCGACGACGAAGAAGAAGAAGAAGATGAGGACTTCGACGACGAAGAAGAATTCGACGACGGCGAAGAAGAAGAATTCGAGGAAGAAGAAGAATTCGAGGATGACCTCGACGATGATCTCGACGACGACGACGACGATGAAGAAGACGACGAAGAAGACGACGAAGAAGAGTAACTGACACAGAAACGCCGTATTCGCTTCGCGGCGTCAATCCGAATTCATTACGATCCGCCAACCGCCTTCCGGATGGCGGATTTTTGTTTTGATTCGCACTGTTCGGGTGACAGCCAATCGTCACAGTGACCGCCAAGAGGTGCCTCAGTACCGATTGGAGATGCGGTTGGATCCAACTGCGGACGGTACGGTGATTGAATCCGTGAAGGTGACATGATGCTCGGACTCGCCAAACAGATTGACGAAGCGGCCGCGTTCATTCGCTCGCGATGGCTTGGGATTCCGAAAGCGGGAATGATTCTTGGCACAGGACTCGGCGGGCTTGCCGCGCAGATCACGAGCAAGACCGCCATTCCGTATGCCGAGATTCCTCACTTCCCGGCCTCCACTTCCCCCTCTCACGCGGGGCAGTTGGTGTGCGGCGAACTGCGCGGCGTGCCGATCGTGGCGATGGAAGGCCGTTTCCATTTTTACGAAGGCTACTCGATGCAACAGGTCACGTTTCCGGTGCGTGTGATGAAGGCTCTCGGAGCGGACACACTCATCGTGACCAACGCGGCCGGCGGAATGAATCCGCATTTCGAACTGTCCGACGTCGTCGTCATCGACGATCAGATCAACCTGATGGGTGACAATCCACTGCGCGGCATCAACGACGACAAACTCGGCCCGCGCTTTCCAGACATGTGTGAGCCGTACTCCCGCGAACTCGGCACGATCGCGCTGCAAGCCGCGCTGGAACTCGGCATCACGGCTCACAGGGGAGTCTTCGTGGCCGTGGCCGGCCCAAACCTCGAAACTCGCGCCGAGTACCGCATGTTGCGCGGCATGGGGGCCGATGTGGTCGGCATGAGCACCGTCCCCGAAGTGATCGTGGCCGTCCACGCCGGCCTGCGAGTCCTCGGCTTCTCCATCGTCACCGACATCTGCCTGCCCGACGCGCTGGAGCCGGTGGACATCCAAAAGATCCTCGCCGTCGCGGCGAAGGGTGGCGAGAAACTGTCGCGGTTGATCCCGAAGGTTTTTGAGCGGCTCGGACGCTAACTTCCCACCCTACGGCGATGCCGTTTGGAAATTGCGATGTTTGAAAAAGTCGGTGAGGCGAGTTTCATCAAGGGTGAGCATGAGGTGCTGAAGTTCTGGGACCAGAACGGCATCTTCGACAAACTGCGGCAGCAGAACGCCGGGAAGCCGAAGTGGAATTTCCTCGACGGGCCGATCACCGCCAATAACCCGATGGGGGTGCATCACGCATGGGGGCGGACCTACAAGGACGCCTATCAACGCTACTACGCGATGACCGGGCATGAGCTGCGATATCAAAACGGCTTCGATTGTCAGGGGCTGTGGGTCGAGGTTGAGGTCGAGAAGGAATTGAATCTCGGCTCGAAGACCGCCATCGCCGAATACGGCATCGACAAATTCGTCGACGCCTGCAAACGCCGCGTGCTGAAGTTCGCGGCGCGGCAGACCGAGCAGTCGATTCGGCTCGGCTATTGGACCGACTGGGACGATCCCGACACGCTGCGATTGCTGGCGTCGAAAATCGGGACGGATGAAGCCGTGACGATCACGACGCCGTCCGGCAAGATCGAGTCAGGGACCGCCAGCGAACTCGTCGCGCGGCTCGGCAATGCGGAGTGGGGCGGGAGCTACTTCACGTTCTCGACCGAAAACAACGAGACGATCTGGGCTTTCCTCAAGAAGTGCTTTCGGCGCGGCAAGATCTATCGTGGCTACGACGTCATGCCGTGGTCCGGCCGAGGCGGCAGCGCGTACTCGCAAATGGAAGTCGCCGACGGACGCAAGCTGACGGTTCACAAGTCGATCATCGTGCGGTTTCCGTTGAAGGGTCGAGACAACGAATTCCTCCTCGTCTGGACCACGACGCCGTGGACGCTCACCAGCAACGTCGCGGCAGCGGTGAATCCGGATCTGGACTACGTCAAGCTACGCAGCAAGCGTGACGGCAGCGTCTATTACTTCGCGAAGGACAACGTCGAATATCCGCGGCTCGCGAAGGAATTCAAAGAAGGCTTCGGGCGGCCGGAGTGGGCGTGGCCGAGCGGCGTGCCGAAGCTCAAGACGATTGGGCAGATCTTCAAGGAGCAAGGCGGCTACGAGATTGAAGCGACGCTCAAGGGCGCGGAGATGATCGGCTGGGAATACACCGGGCCGTTCGATGATCTGTCGGCTCAAAGCGAACTCGGCGGCGTGCCGTTTGATCCGCGAGTGAAACATCTCTGCGGACAACAGTGCCACAAAGTGGTGGATGGTGGTCGCGACTTCAAAGGGAACGCGAACGTCGTGGCGGGCGAGGGGACCGGCATTGTTCACATCGCTCCGGGTTGTGGTGACGTCGATCATGTGCTCGGTCAGCAGTTGGGCATCGTCGGCATCGCGCCGCTGGGTGAAGATGGAAACTTCCTCGAAGGCTTCGGCGAGTTCACGGGGAAAAACTCGACGGACCCGGCGACGGCGGAGTTGGTGTTTGAAAAGCTCAAAGCAAAACACCTTCTGGTCAACGTCGAGCAGTACCCGCACATTTACCCGCACTGTTGGCGGACGGGGGACGAGCTGGTCTTTCGGCTGGTCGATGAGTGGTTCATCAACATGGACTGGCGGGACGAGATCAAAGAAGTCACCGAGGCGATTCGCTGGCTGCCCGACAACATCAACGGCAAAGAGCGCGAGCTGGAATGGCTCACGTCGATGCGAGATTGGATGATCTCGAAGAAGCGCTTCTGGGGATTAGCGTTGCCGATCTGGGTCGAGGAGTGCGAAGTCAACGGCGAGAAGCGAATCGACTTCGAGGTCATCGGCTCGCTGGCAGAATTGAAGAGCCGCGCGGTCGAAGGTTGGGAGGTGCTCGAAGGTCACACTCCGCACCGGCCGTGGATCGACGCGGTGAAGATCAAGAATCCGAAGACCGGCCGGCTGATGTCGCGCATCGTCGATGTCGGCAACCCGTGGCTCGACGCCGGCATCGTGCCGTTCTCGACCACGCAGTTCAACACGAATCGCGAAGCATGGCAGTCGCAGTACCCGGCCGACTTCGTGACCGAATGCTTCCCCGGCCAGTTCCGCAACTGGTTTTATTCGATGTTGTCGCTGGCCACGATGATGATGTGGGAAGATGTGAGCGGCACGGCGCTAGCCGCCGGTGATTCGCCTGAGACACCGCCACCTCAACACCCCACGCCACCGGCGGCTAGCGCCGTGCCGCTCACGACAGCACAAAAGCGTCCGTTCAAAACCCTCCTCGGCCACCGCCTCGTCATGAACGAAGACGGCCAGCCGATGCACAAGTCGGACGGCACGGCCATCTGGTTCGAGGAAGCCGCCGAGCAGCTCGGCGTGGACACGATGCGCTGGATGTACCTGGCTCATAACCCGGCGCAAGACCTGCGATTCGGGACTCGGCACAAGGACAAGCCAGTCACGATCGAGACCCCCGACGGCCCCACCAGCGAAACCGTCGAAGGAGTCCCGATCTGCGAAGTCGTCAGCAAACCCGCCGACGAAGTCCGCCGCCAAATCCTGATCCCGCTCTGGAACAGTTATTCGTTCTTCGTGAACTACGCGAGGCTGGATGAGTTCGATCCGCTCGCGCCGCCGGTACCTATTGCTGAGCGACCAGAGATCGACCGTTGGGTGCTCTCGAACCTGCAAGCCCTGATCGAAACAAGCCGCCGCGAGTTTGAAAACTACAACACGCCGGGAATGTGCAGCGCGTCTGCCGCGTTCATCGACGATCTCTCGAACTGGTACATCCGCCGGAACCGCCGACGCTTCTGGCGGTCGCGAGATGCGAGCGACACAGACAAGCTTGCGGCCTACCAGACTCTTTACGAGGTGCTCATCACACTGACGAAGTTGCTCGCACCGTGTGCGCCGTTTGTGTGCGAGCGGATGTATCAAAATCTTGTTGCAACCGTGCCGCCAATTCGAAGCCTTGACGAGGCAATGGCAAAGGCTGTCTATGACTATGACGGCCACGGCTTTCAAATCGCGATGTCAGATTATGTCCGGTTGGGTTTCGTCCAATACGTTCAGCAATCCGATGGAATCCGAAGTATCGAGCCTGCCAGGACTCCAAAGAGCGTGCATCTGTGTTCTTACCCGATGCCAGATGACAGACTTCTCGACCCCGAACTCAACGAGCGGATGGCGCTCGCGCAGCTCGTCGTGAAGCTGGGTCACAAGCTGCGGGAAGAGGCGGATCTGCGAGTCCGTCAGCCGCTGGCCGAACTCCGCTTCGCCTGCCCCGACCCGCAGCAGCGAGCCGCCATCGAACGGCTGGCCGACGTCATCGAGGAAGAACTCAACCTCAAAAAGCTGACGAGCTGCGACCACCTCGACGACCTGGTGAGCTACGTCTACAAGCCGAACCAAAAAGCCCTCGGCCCCAAGTACGGCAAGCTGCTGGGAGCGATCACCCAAACGCTCGCGGCCACCGACCCCAACACGCTCGCCCCGCTCCGCCGAGGCGAAAGCGTGGTGATAGGGGTTAGGGGTCAGGGGCTAGGGGCTAGTGAAGACGGGGAAGGCAGTTCTCTAACCCCTAATCCCCAACCCCTAACCCCTATCACACTGCTGCCGACCGACATCGTCATCACCACCCAACAAGCCGCCGAATGGGTCAGCACCGACGAACGCGGCGTCCAAATCGCGCTGAGCACGCACCTGACGCCCGACCTGCTCCAAGAAGGCATCGCCCGTGACTTCGTCCGCCAAGTGCAACAACTCCGCAAAGACGCCGATCTCGAAATCCAAGCGCGGATCAAAGTCTGCTATTCGACCGATGACGCCGACGTGCTCACCGCACTGCAAAGCTGGGGCGAGTACATCCGAGGCGAAACACTGGCGGATGCTGTGACTCTCGAATCCACTGTTCCGGCTGATGTGAAGCCCGTCACCATTGGCAACGCGAAGCTGCCGATTTGGATTGGCACCAAATGAAAGAGTTCGTCACCGCACCAAGTCACTACGTAATCGACTTATGCGAACTCGCGTTGACGTAGTCGCGAGGCTGATACAGGGCCAGCGCGCACTTTGGGAAGGCTGGGTAAGTCGCTGGCGCGATTGAGGTGCTGAAGTTATTGATGTCTCCGTGCGACGCGAGTGGATCGTGTCTTGTTTGAGAGTGGCTGCACGGAGGTGTTTGATGTTGGCGTCTGAGGATTC
>QWQF01000115.1 GCA_003669125.1 Planctomycetota bacterium | reverse complement strand
TCGGTGGGGATGACTGTTCGCTTGCAGCTTCAGCCCGATTGGTTTCCAGACAGCTTCAGAGTTTTCGTGAAAGAGCCGGAGGGCATGCAAGGCCGCGATGGTCCGCACGTTGTCGCCGATGACTCAGAATTCTTTCGGGGCGCCAAGTTGCTGGAATTGGCGAGAATGCAACTGCGCGCGTACCTCGACACCTTTCCGGGAATTAACGGTGTCGATCTGGAATTTCGTGCGTCCAAAGTCTCTCAACAAGATTTTCTGCGTGTCTTTCCCGATCCCAACTTTTGGCGTTGTGCGGATGGCCGAGACGTGGCCGTGCGAGTTCGGGCGAATGCGTTTCCGGTGCGAGCGTTCGCGCCGTTCGAGCAACTCGACCAGCAGGTTGTTGCCAAGGTTGCCCAGCCAATGGTCCTGCTGATCGAGAGAGAGAAGTTCTTGCCGAGCAGCCCCGTCGATTTCCCTGCGACGTTCGAGAAGGCACGGCAGCAAAGTTCCAACAATTACCTGGTCGATCCAGACGGCATCAGCGACATCGACCTTCCCGTCTATTGGCTCAGCCGCCGCAGCTTTGGATCGGTTCTGACGTTTGAGCAACTGTGCCGCGAAGTGATTGACCCCACCTGTGGCGAAGATATTTCCGACCGCGTGCTCGCGGCATTCCAACGGAATCATCAAGCCCAAAGGATCATGGAGAAATTGCCCTTTGGCGGCGGCATGTCCGGTCCAGTGAACTTGCGGGATGTCGAACGAGTCGCGACCACGAACCCCGAGCAACTCACTTCGGCAGCAGACGACTACCTCAACGCCATGAACGAGATGTATCGAGCCAACACGCGAGCACGCGAGGGAGGTCGGCCCTTCACGTTGTATTGGGCCCGGCGATTCGAGTTTGCGTTGGAATATCTGACCTTCGCTCAGGCTGTCCAAAAAGCGAGTGTTGCCGAAACGGCGAAGGACACGACGACTCAGATTGCGGAATTGGAGAAAGGAACCGAGTCGCTCAACAATGGCCTCAACGCCATGGCGGCGATCGCTCGCAGCAACAGCGATCGCGGCTTGATCGCGGTGCTCAACAAGTACGGTTATCGTCCGCTCAAGAACAAACTGGCGCAGGCGGAAGCGTCTGCAAAGTGATCAAGGAAAAAGAATGACTCGTCGATTTGGTGGAATGTGGCCGGCGCTCGTGACGCCGTTTGGTGCGGATGGCAAGCCGGCTCTCGATGTCGTCGAGCAGCTTGTTGATCTGTTTGCGAAGCAAGGCATGGATGGGCTGTACGTCACCGGTTCGACGGGGCAGTGGCCGTTGCTGACCGTCGATGAGCGGCAGGCAATTGTCGAACGCTGCGTGAAGGCGAGCGCCGGACGCATCCCGATCATGGCACATGTCGGAGCGGTCGCAACGGATGATGCGGTGACTCTGGCGAAGCACGCGGCGAAGGTCGGTGCCGATGCGGTTTCGACCGTCGCTCCGATTTATTACTCGCACTCCTCTGACGTGGTCTTTGAGCATTATCGCCGTGTTGGTGCCGCTGCGGACTTGCCGCTGTTTGTTTATCACATCGACCAGGCACAAAAAATCGCCGTCGGGCCGCAGGAATACACCGAGCGAATTCTCGCACTGCCGAACATTGCCGGCATGAAGATCACCGCCGGCGACTTGTACTTGTTCGGCCTGATTCACTCGCACGCGGGAGACCGGCTGCAACTTTTCAGCGGCGCGGACGAGGTCATGTGTCACGCGGTGCTGTGCGGTTCGATCGGCGCGATCGGGACGTTTTACAACGTCTTCGGCCCGGCGTGTCGCAAGGCTCGAGAAGCGATGGTCGGTGGGCAGGTCGAGAAAGCTCGCTCGTTCATGCTGGCGTTCCAACAGGTGATCGCGCGAGTCATCGCGTCCGGTTCCATCTGGTCGTTCTTCCGAGCAGCCATGCGACACAAATACGACATCGACATCGGAGCACCTCGCGCCCCGCTGGGCATCATGGACAAGACCTGGGCCGAAGCGGACGTTGCCGAGCTTGTGGCGTTGGTGGACAATGCGGTCTAACCGGTCGAATGTCGGCGGCCGTTAGGTCAAACTTCTCCGGCCAACTCATCAGCCAACGGAATGTGCCAATGACCGAACCTCTCGTTTCTCTCAACGGTCAGATGATCCCCGCCTCGCAGGCGAGTTTGAAAATCTACGACGCTGGTGTCGTGCTCGGTGCGACTGTGACCGAGATGACTCGGACGTTTCGGCATCAGCCGTTTCGGTTGGAGCATCACGTCGCACGATTGTTTCGGTCGCTGAAATATGTGCGGCTCGACATCGGGATGACTCCAGAACAACTCATCGCCGCGTCTCGCGAGTTGCTGACGAACAACACCAAGCTGATCGCTGCCGATGACGAACTTGGACTGATTCACTTCGTAACGGCCGGTGAGTACGGCTCGTATGTCGCCGTACCGGGAACGCCGGTGCGAACTGGGCCGACGATTTGCATGCACACGTTTCCGATGCCGTTCGCTCTGTGGGCCGAGCGGGTGAAGAGCGGTGCTCATGTCGTCACGCCGAGCATTCGGCATGTCCCGCCGCAGTGCTACGACCCGAAGATGAAGTATCGCAGCCGCATGCACTATTTCCTGGCGGATCAAGAAGCTCGGCTGGCCGATCCGCAGGCGCTCGCGCTGTTGTTGGATCTCGACGGCAACGTGACCGAAACCAGCGGCGCGAATTTTCTGATCGTCGAGAACGGCACGATCATCTCGCCGACGCTGCGCAACACATTGCCGGGGATCAGCCGAGCCACGGTCATTGAGCTGGCGGAGAAGCTCAGCATTCCGTTCGTTGAGCGGGACATTCAAGTCCATTCGGTGATGAACGCCGACGAAGCGTTTTTATCGAGCACTCCGTATTGCTTATGTCCGGTGACGAAGATCAACGGCGTGACGATTGGCGACGGTCAGCCGGGGGCGGTTTATCGGCGGTTGTTGACGGCCTGGAGCGAGTTGGTCGGATTGGACATCAGTGAGCAATTCACGGCGCGAATTTAGCCGCAGCACACAATCACGACGCGCTAGCAAGTGGTCAGAAACAGCATCACTCGCTGGCGCGTCGTGCTGGTTCGAAGTTACGCAACCGGACTTCGCAGCGTGCCGATCTGTTCGATCCAGGCTTCCATCACGTCGCCCACTTTCAAAAATTTTCCTTTGGCGTGACCGACCCCCGACGTTGTGCCGGTCGAGATGATGTCTCCCGGCACGAGCGTCACGAACGACGAGATGAACTCGATGATCGCCGCGACCGGGAAGACCATCTCGGAGGTCGAGCCGTCTTGTTCGATACCGCCGTTGACTTTCAGCGTCATGTGCAGCGTCTGCGGATCGAGGAGTTCGTCGGCCGGCAGGACGCACGGGCCCATCGGGCAGAAGGTGTCGTGCCACTTGCCGTGCAGCCAGTCGAAGAAGCCGTCCTTCTCTCGCTGCGTGCGGCCAGGATTCGGTCGGAATTTGCGGTCGGAGATGTCGTTCACGACCGTGTAGCCGGCGACGTAGTTGAGCGCGTCGGCTTCTTTCACGTTCTTCGCCGTGCGGCCGATGATCACGCCGAGTTCCAATTCCCAGTCGATGTGATTCGGCGAAACCTCCGGAATGCGCACCGGATCGCCGGGGTTGGTCAGCGTCGTGAGCGGCGGCTTCATGAAGACGTACGGAAACGTCTGCGTTCGTTCGGTCGCTTTCCCGCCGCCCTCTTCGATGTGCTTCGAGTAGTTGCCCGCCAACAGCAGCAGCTTTGAGGGGGATGCCACCGGCACCAGCAGCTTCACGGATTCTGTGGGAACGCGCAGCGCGGCTAAATCACCCGCCGGCAATTGAGCGAGTCGCTGCTGAATGTCTTGGACTGTTTGTCGGTGGCTGCCGCCGGGCAATGCGGTGGTCAGTCCGTCTATCGAGGGAAGAGACACGCCGACTTTGGCAGCGGCAGCGGCCAACGGGATGACGCTCGTGTCGTCGAAGAAACCAATCTGTTGTGTTTGCTGACGTTCGAATCGGCAGAGTCGCATGGGCGAAACCTTTCGTGGGGGACAACATACTCACCCGAAGCGTCAGCGAGGGCGGGCGCTTCACAGACCCTGAGTCGAGCGGTTCAAACCGTGTGAATCGTCCGCCCTCGCTGACGCTTCGGGTTATTCTTGGATTCACTCGACCGAGATCAATCGCCGTGAAATGTTCGGAGTCGTCCGGACGTTCGGAGCATCAGCTGCACACGCTCGAATTCGTTGAGCCACTCTTGGACGACGTTGTCGAGCAGCGATCGCTCCGGCGATCCGATGCCGGTTGGGCAGGCGGCTCCGGCGAAGTCGGCGGTCATCTGGCGGTATTTCGACAGCGTCCGATCGCCGTACTGGCCGCAGCGGAACCAGTCTTCGCTGAGGAACAGCATCGCCGGAACGCGAGCGGCTCCGCAGACGGACAGCTCGGCGGCCAATTCAGGATTCGCGTCGCGATCGTAGAAGCGGAGGTTGATGCAGTTCGTGGCGGAGGCGAAGTGATCGAAGATCGGACATTGATTGACGCAGTCGCCGCACCACGCTCCGGCCAGCACGATGACCGGCATCTTGCGTTTGAAGCCCGCCAGCAACTGCCGCTGAGCGTCGGTCAGCCGCACTTGAGCGTGCAGTCCTTCCCAGCGTTGCCGCTGCTCCGGCGTGCCGTACTTGGCCAGAAAATTGGAATACGACAATCCGCGTTCAAAAACTTTGGCGTAATCGAGCATGAAAGACTTTCTTGCGATTCTGGGGTGAGCCGCGACAATCCCCGATCCGGTGGTCGTCGGCGGGGAAGTATTGTGCCGAGTCGGCTCGAAGGTGTCGAAGCTAACGATCAGCGTGGTGGAGAAGAATTGCTCGTGGCCAAGAAGAAACCGTCCGCGTCCGCAACTGCGAAACCGTCCGCCAAGACTGCGGTGCTCGTCGAATTGGAATCGCATGTCGAAGAGGTGACGCAGGAGATCGGCCGGTATCTCTTCGAGCATCTTCGCCGTCGCAAGGCCTCGATTTTCGAGAAGCGTTGGTGGGAAGACCGCATCCTGTCGTGGGCGATGGGGGACGAGGCGGTCAAAGTGCAGATGTTTCGCTTCGTCGATGTGCTGCCTCGGCTGAAGACGCACACGGCGGTCGCTCGGCATTTGCAGGAGTACTTCGAGGAAGTCAGTACGCACCTGCCGGGAGCGGCGCGGCTGGTGCTCGATTGGGCCGAGCCGAACACGGTGCTCGGCCGGGCGCTGGCGGTCAACGCAAGGTCGAATGCGACGCGAATGGCTCAGCGGTTTATTGCCGGCTCGACCGTCGATGAAGTTTCCGCCGCCGTCGGCAAGCTGCGGAAACAGGGCTTTGCATTCACACTCGATCTGCTGGGCGAGGCGACGATCTCGGCCGCCGAATCGGACAGCTATCAGCAGCAGTACCTCAACTTGATCGCCGGACTCGCGGAGCAAGCCAATCATTGGCCGGAGGATTGTCAGCTCGACAGCGATCACCTCGGCACGATTCCGCGAGTCAACGTATCGCTGAAGCTGTCCGCCTTGTGCAGTCACTTCCGGACGGTGGACCCGACCGGCACGACGGAGGAGGTCCTCTCGCGACTGCGGCCGATCCTGCGAGCGGCTCGCGAACACGGGGCCTACATCCACTTCGACATGGAACAGTACGCGTTCAAAGATTTGACGCTCGACATCTTCCAGCAGGTGCTGATGGAGGCCGAGTTCCGCGACTTCGCCGACGTCGGCATCGTCATCCAAGCGTACCTGCCCGACGCCGAGAGCGATCTGCAACGACTGCTGAAGTGGTCGAAGAAACGCGGCACACCGGTGACGGTGCGGCTCGTGAAGGGAGCCTACTGGGATTACGAAACGGTCTCGGCCGAGCTGCGCGGCTGGCCGGTTCCGGTCTTCCAGGAGAAGTGGCAGTCAGACGCGAACTTTGAAAAGCTCACGCGGCTGCTCATGGAAAATTACCAACTGTTGCGGCCCGCGCTCGCCAGCCACAACTTGCGGAGTCTCGCGAACGGCATCGCGTGGGCGAGACAACTCAAGGTGCCGATCGGGGCCTACGAAATTCAGATGCTCTACGGCATGGCCGCCGAGCAAGCGCAGCTCTTCGCCGAGATGGGACACCGCGTCCGCATTTACACGCCGTTCGGCGAACTGATTCCCGGCATGGCGTACCTCGTCCGCCGCTTGCTGGAGAACACGTCGAACGATTCGTTCCTGCGACACAGCCTCGCGGAGAGCGTCACGGCGGAAGACCTAATGCGACCACCGAGCGGCAGTGGGCAGTCGGCAGTCACCAGTGGAAATGCAAAACTCGGAACTCGGAACTCGGAACTCGGAACTTCTCCCATGTCCTTTCGCAATGAACCCCTGACTGACTTTGCTCAGGCCGCCAACCGCAAGGCGTTTCAATCGGCGCTCGACGACGTCAAAACTGAGTTCGGTAACGAGTACCCGCTGGTCATCAACGGCCGCATCGTCGAGACCAAGGGAGCCATCGTTTCGACCTGCCCATCGCATCGGATGACGACGGTCGGCAAGGTCTCGTCGGCGACGAAGCACGATGCCGAGAATGCGATCGCCGCCGCGAAGGCTGCGTTTCTCGGCTGGTCGCGTGTCGAGCCGAAGTACCGGGCCGAGCACCTCAATCTGATCGCCAAGCATCTGAGCGATCAGCGGATGGAGCTTGCGGCGTGGATCGTTCACGAAGTCGGCAAGCCGTGGGAAGATGCCGACGGCGACGTCGCCGAGGCGATCGACTTCTGCCGCTTTTACGCCGAGCAAATGCTGGCGATGTCGCAACCGCAGCGAGTCGATCTGGCGGGCGAGGAGAACGAGTTCCACTACCGGCCGCGCGGCGTGGTGGTTGTCATCGCTCCGTGGAATTTCCCACTGGCGATCCTGACCGGCATGACCGTCGCCGCGCTGGCGATGGGCAACACCGTCGTGATCAAGCCGGCCGAGCAATCGTCGGTCGTCGCCGCCAAATTCATGGACATCCTGTTGGAATCCGGCATGCCTGACGGCGTCGTCAACTTCCTGCCGGGGATCGGCGAGGAGATCGGCCCGACGCTCGTGCAGAGTCCCGACGTCGATGTCATCGCCTTCACCGGTTCGCGAGCGGTCGGCCTCGAAATCAATCGGCAAGCCGCCGCCGTTGATCTGCACCTACACGGCGTCAAAAAAGTCATCGCCGAGATGGGTGGCAAGAACGCGATCATCGTCGATGACGACGCCGATCTCGACGAAGCGGTGCTCGGTGTCGTGCAGTCGGCGTTCGGCTACGCGGGACAAAAATGTTCCGCCTGCTCGCGAGTGATCGTGCTCGACGGTGTCTACGACCTGTTCCTCGAACGCCTGACCGGTGCGGTGAAGAGTTTGGAACTCGGTCCCGCCGAGAATCCCGGCACGTTCGTCCCGCCGGTCATCGACTCGGACGCTTGCGACCGCATCGCCGAGTTCATCGAGATGGGCTCGCAAGAATTCCGAGTCGCCGTCGCCGGCGAAGTTTCCGCCAAGCTCGCGAAGGAGGGGCACTACGTCGCTCCGCATGTCTTCGCGGATGTCGTTTCGGATTCGCGACTCGCTCAAGAAGAGATCTTCGGCCCGGTGCTGTGCGTGCTCAAAGCGAAGAACCTCGACGAGGCGTTCACGATCGCGAACTCGACCGACTACGCCCTGACCGGCGGCATCTACAGTCGCAGCCCGCACAACCTCGCCCGCGCCCGCCGCGAATTCCAAGTTGGCAACTTGTACCTCAACCGCCCAATCACCGGTGCTCTGGTCAATCGCCAACCGTTCGGCGGCTTCAAACTCAGCGGCATCGGCACGAAGGCTGGTGGTGCGGATTACTTGCTGCAATTCGTTGTCCCAATCAGCGTCACCGAGAACACGCTGCGACGAGGCTTCGCTCCGAAGACGTAGCGTGGCAAACTGACGCTTCGGGTTACTTCAACGACATCACGGGCTCGTCTTCGCGCCGTTGCAGCAGCAAGACTGCGGTCGGCGCGAGTACCAGCAACATGCCCAGCAGCGAGGCTTTGTTGTAGTCGCGGTTCTCCAAAACCAACTCGAAGATCAGCGCGAAGAAGACTTGCGACAACCCGACGACCGCGACTCGCGACGGGACGCCGAGCGTGAAGGCCTTCGTCAGACAGAGTTGACCAATCGTCGCCGACGCGCCGACTCCAAAGAGTTCGACCCAGCTCACCCACGTTCGGGGCTGTTGTTCGACCGGCATTCGACCATCGAGCAACCCCATCGCCAAGCCGGCGAAGATCAGCGACACGGCGCTGAAGTGCCACACGATCGCGCGGGTGTCGACTCCTTGCACTCGGTGCAGGCCGATCATCGCCAGCGCGCTGGTGAACGAGGCGATCAACGCGGTGAAGGTCGCCAGATTTCCGTCGGGCGAATGCGGTTGTTGGATCAAGACGACTCCGCAGACCGCGCTCACCACACAGCCCCAGACGAACGCACCGGGCCGCTGATGCAGCAACGGCCAGGACAGCAACGCGATCCAAATTGGGAAGAGGTTCGTCAGTGTCAGCGCGTCCGCCACCGGCAATCGAGTCAGTGCGTAAAACGTGCAGACCAAGCTCGTGCTGCCGGCGAGACTTCGCAGCCAGAGTGCTCTTGGACCGAATACGACCAATTGACCTCCCGCGAGCATCGCCGACAAGCCGGTCAGCACGAACGGCACACTCGATCGGCCAATCGCGATCGCTTGCCACGCGAACCGGTCACGCACGAGGTGCGCGAGCGTGCTCATCACCGTGAAAGCGAACGCGCCGCACAGCATCCACAAATACGGAGCCACGGGAGGATGGGCACTCCTGCCCGTCCCGTATTCGTCAACGCTTGGGACGGAGGAATCAGGATCAACGTCATCGGCCATCAGGACTCCATCGTTCGCATCAGCCAATCGGCGATGCGAGTGGCATGAAACGGCAGCCACGCCCGCTTCGTGTAAACCCCGTGGCCCAGCTTCTCCGTCTCTTCGGCACCGTAGTCAAACAGCCAAACCGCGTCACCGTCAGAAGGAACTCGTTGGCCGCAGTGCAGACGCTCGAGCAGCACCAGAAAATCCTTGAACTTCTCGCGTACGCGAATGCGAGCTGCCTCCGGCAAATGTTCGAGCAGCGAGTTTTGTCCGATCTCCGGTTCGATCACACCGGCTTCGAGGACTTCGCCCAAAGCTCGATGCGCGTCGCGCGTCTCACGATCCATCGGGCGCAGGTCGGTACCGGCGACTCCGAACGACTGCACCCAGTCACCGTACTTCGCCTTGAGCACGTCGTCGAGAGATTGTGGGAGCGCCGGTTTCGCCAACCACTCGGCCCGCCCGCTGACTGGGCGATGCTGCACAACATGCAACAACCGAGCGTACCCGTCGCGATCCCAGCCGTAACGGATCGGCGTGCCCAACGTCACCAGACACAAAGCCTTCGCCAATGGATGCGGCGACGGCGCGGCGGCCAGTCGTTCGGCCGCTTTTTTCCAATCGGCTCGCTCATCGCCGATCCGGCCCGCGGCGGTGAAGAACGCTTTGACCGATCCACGATCATTGGCCAACAGATTCGTCAGCAGCGCGAACACATTGCCAGCGTGGCTGTGTCCCCACAACAACAGCCGCTCAGTCGCGGGATCGATCGGCAAGTCCGCCAAGCGATTGAACAGTTTGACCGCCGCTTCCGCGCGGGCGAGGTGATCGTTGCCACTCGACCAATCGAAGCGTTCGACTTTGATCTCGTTCGTCTTCAACAGCGCTCGTGCGTCGTCGAGATAGTCGTCTCGATAGCTGCCGGTCTCGCCCATCATGCGGTCGCCGAGCCGTTGATTGATGCCGCGCAGCACTCGCCCCCACGACTCCATCGCCATCTTCTTGACCAGTGGCCGGAGCATTGGATTCACCGATTCGGTCATCTCCTCGAGCTTCGCCGCCACGCCAAACGGGTCGTCACCGACGAACGTGCCATGCACGAACAACCAGTGTCGCACGCGCAGCCGCCGCAGCGTCTGACCGACGTCGAGGTTCGCCACTTGATCGGTCCGCACCGCCGACACCGTCGTGGAAATCGGCGGTGACTTCCACGCGACGTAAGGCTGATGACGAAACCGATTCACTCGTGGCACGACCAAGATCCTCTCAAGTTAAGCGGCGGCCGTAATCACCATCTCGACTCGGCAGTCCGGATGTCCGAGTGCGGCTTGGACGCAGGCTCTTGCGGGGGCGTGGCCCTCGGGAACCCACTCGTCCCACAGCGGATTGAGTACCGTTCCGTCGGCCAAGTTCGGCAAATAGATCAACACCTGCAACAGTCGAGTGCGGTTGCTGCCAAACAGTTTGAGCCGCTCGTCAATCTGATTCAGCACCTGGACGATCTGCCCTCGCACGTCCTGAGTCATGTCGTCGGGAACCTCGACGAAGTACGCCACACCGCCATGCACAACGGCATCGGACCAGCGGCGAGTCACTCCGAATCGTTGAATCTCACTCATCGTGCTTTCCCTTTGTCGGCGATTGTCGGATCACGGATTGGCCGGTGGCGACCAAGCGGCAGGCTTGGGATTGGACACCGTCAGCGGTGCGGTGTCACCCCAAGTCGGTTGGACTTCGGCCAGCCGCGCGAGCATCGCCTGCACTCGTTCGCGCTGAGCCGGCGCATCCGCAAGATTGTGCATCTCATCGGGGTCGGCCTGCAAATCGAAGAGTTGCGTGACGTTCACCTGCGGATAGCGGATCAGCTTCCAACGCTCGTCACGGATCGCTCGTTGGACGCCAAGGTAGCTGAGGAACAACTCTCGCCGTTTCGATTTCGCTTCACCGGTGATGACCGGCTTGAAACTCACGCCGTCGATGCCGCTGGGCGGCGCGGCTCCGACCAAATCGCACACAGTCGGATAGATGTCGAGCAAATACAGCAGGGCCTGGCTTTCGCCGTGTGGGATGCCCGGACCCGCGAAGATCAGCGGAGCCTTCATTCCCGCGTCGTACAAGTTCTGTTTGCCGAGCAACCCGTGACTGCCGACCGCGACCCCTTGATCGGCTGAGAACAAAACGATCGTGTTGTCGAGTTGCCCCGCTTGCCGCAGTGATTCCAGCAGTCGGCCGATGTGAAAATCGAGGGCCGTGATCGTCGCGTAGTACTCGTGCAACGTGCGGCGGATGTCCGCTTCGGTGCGCGGCCACGGCAAGAGCTTTTCGTCGCGGACAGTCATCTCGCCGTTGTCGAACGGATGCACCGGTCGAAAATTCTTCGGCAGCGGGATCGTGTCACGGTCGTACTGGTCGAGGTATTTCTGTGCGGCGACTCGTGGATCGTGTGGGTTGCCGAACGCCAGGTACATAAAAAACGGCTTCGCATCGGCTGGCCGCTCGCGCAGAAAACTGATCGCATCATCGACGATCACTTGGCCCGGCTCTCCGCTGCGGCGTTCGACTTCATCGTTCGCCAGATACTTGTTGACGTCAAACTTCGCCTGAATCAGCGGAGCCGTGTTCCCCTTCTTGCCGTGGTGGTAGGTGAAGTATCCGGCCGACTGCATCGACC
>QWQF01000336.1 GCA_003669125.1 Planctomycetota bacterium | reverse complement strand
GACTCCTTCCAACGGCAATACTTGGGTGAGCAGGTTCGGAGTTCCGAACAAACCCAACAATAAGTAGGTGGACCCGTTCCATGGGTCGGCGAATTCTAGGGCGATTGGAAAAAACGGGACAAGACGGGTTCGTTCAGTCGGAAGCCCAGTATCGCCTGTGATGGAATCGCGGAGCCGCCGAATGGCCAGACTCCCGCGAAGGCGAACTCCGACACGTTTACATCACTCGCTCCAGCACCAGACAGGCATTGTGGCCGCCGAAGCCGAAGCTGTTTTTCAAGATTCGACGGATCGGCATCGGCCGCGCTTCGTGAGGCACATAGTCGAGATCACATCCCTCGTCCGGATTGTCGAGATTGATCGTCGGCGGCGCGACTTGATTCTGCAACGCGAGCACGCAGGCGACAGCTTCCACACCGCCCGAAGCACCCAGCAAATGTCCCAACTGGCTCTTGATGCTCGATACCGCGACCTTGCGAGCGTATTCGCCGAACACGGTCTTGAGTGCGAACGTCTCGGCCTTATCACCCAACGGCGTGCTGGTGCCGTGAGCATTCACGTAGTCGATGTCGCTGGGATTGATCTTCGAGTCGCGAATGGCCACCTGCATCGCACGAGCGGCTCCGCGTCCTTCGGGGTCCGGCGCGGTCATGTGATTGCCGTCGGCCGACATGCCATAACCCAGAATCTCCGCCAAAATGTTGGCTCCGCGTTTCTTGGCGTGCTCGAATTCTTCGAGGACGAGAACACCTGCGCCTTCGGCGATGACGAAGCCGTCGCGGTCTTTGTCCCACGGTCGGCTGGCTCGTTCGGGTTCGTCGTTGCGAGTGGACAGCGCAGCCATGCGTGCAAATCCGGACAACCCCATCGGAGTAATCGCGGCTTCGCTGCCTCCGGTGACCATCACATCGGCGTGATCGAGTTGAATCAAACGGAAGGCGTCACCGATGGCGTTGGTGGCAGACGCACACGCGGTCGCGACCGCGCTGTTCGGGCCGCGCAGTTGCCAATTCACCGAGATATTTCCGCTGGCCGCGTTGACCATCAGCTTGGGAATCATGAACGGCGAGACACGCGACGGGCCACGATCGAACAGTTGATTGTGCTGCTGCTCGATTTCTTGCAGGCCGCCGATCCCGCTGCCGATCAACACACCATTTCGGTATTGATCGCCTTGTGAGAAATCCATGCCCGACTGCCTCACTGCTTTGGCGGCAGCGGCCATCGCGAATTGCACAAAGCGATCCAGACGCTTGACGTCCTTGGCGTCGATCTGCATGTGCTCGATCAACTCGAACTCTTTGATCTCGCCACCGAAGCGGACCTTGTAGTCCGAACAATCGAACCGGGCGATTTGAGCGATGCCGCTTTTGCCTGCGCAAATGCAGTCCCAAAAATCGGGAACCTCAAAGCCCAGTGACGTGACAACGCCCAGGCCGGTGACAACGACTCGACGACTCATCCTTGTGCTCTTCCCAATGCCAGTTCACCCGCCGCAAGTTGATCGAACCTCGCCCTAATACTGGGGGGTTGGGTTCTCGCAGAATGCGACTCGCCTCGGCGGGCGGACCGGAGTTCGCTCAAAGAAATCAGCCCACGGCTGACTCCCCGTTGCGGAGCCAGCTTATCGACTGACGCGTTGGAGTCGCTAGGCGGCGTTCTTCTTGTCCGTGATGTATTTCACCGCATCGCCGACAGTCTTGATCTTGTCGTAATCGTCGTCGGGGATGGTGACCTCGAATTCGTCCTCGAACTCCATGACGAGTTCGACAACGTCCAGCGAGTCCGCCTTCAGATCGTCCACAAACTTGCTTTCGGACTTGATCTCTTCTTTGGCAACTCCGAGTTGCTCGCACACGATGGCAATCACTTTTTCTTCAACAGACACGGAATAGCCCTCCGAAGGCTGATCGCAGTTCTGACCCACTCTGGATTTGCCCGCACGTCATCGCGGCCACGGCCACTCGGCCGAAGGATTCGTTCAAACATTTTGACAAATCGCCCAACACGTTCCATCAAAACGCGAGCACATATAACCGTTTCCGAAAAACGTGTAAACGGAGAAGGTGGTTGAGAAATCGACAGATCGAAAGTGAACTCCGCTTGAACGCAACCTCGATCACGCATCACCGAGATTCTTGCCGCTGAAGTCCTCGACAACCCCCCTTGACCGATTTCCGCGATGTCAGCTATTTCGCCCGCGTCTTTCGTCGCAGAGTCACACGGAGGTGCGTCATGATCAAACGCTGGCTGACCGGATTCGGAATCACGGCCTATTTGGGGACGCTGTTGTTTGGCATCGTCTCTCACGCCGCCAATTTTCAGGACGGTTCGCACCCGTCGATGTACTTCATCGTCTGGGATATGTTCTGCGGCTGGTCGGCTTACGAGACCCGGACGCACATCGTCGGGCAAGGAGTCAGCGGCAAGTACTACGAACTCTCGCCCGGCCCGTGGGGCGACTATCAGCCCTACAGCAACATCAGCCGTCACCATTACGACTCGTTCAATTTGAATCCGCAGACCATCGCGGTCAATTGCCTGAAACACACGGCTCACGAACCGATGACTCGGCTGTACGTCGTCGAGGAAGCCTGGGCCAAGAAGTACAACCTGCCGGAGTCGCTCTGGAAACATCGCTACTCCGAACCGAAGGAGCCGTACTCGTACTTCCATGTGCGGACAGTGATGACGCCGGAAGGACAGGTCACGGGAAACGCGGTGAGCTGGTTGTCGTATCAGACCAACTTCACGATCTCGGACAACCCGCGACTCCAACGCGAATCCCAGAAGAGCGCGCCGATGTTCATGGTTCGCCCGATGTCTGAGACCTCGTCTCCCTCGGCAAATTGAGTTTCTGCACGACGGGCACTCTTGCCTGTCCCAGGTTTGAATGACGGGCAGAAGTGCCCAACCGACCGACGCAAAGAGTCAAGGACGACAACATGACCACCACGTCACACTACCTCGACAACGAAACTCCGTCTGGTTTGCGAGCACGAATCGGGAAGTTCTTCTTTGCCGAGGAATCCCCATTCGGTTTGGCTTTGGTCCGAATGGTCATCTGCATCGCGTGCCTACTGGTGACGGTGCCTCGCTGGATTCACTCGCGCGAGCTGTTCTCGACAGACGGCGCGCCGACGCCGTTGGCGCTGAACTACGGATATGCCGACCTGCTGCCGGTTCCTTCCGGCGGAATCGCGGTCGCACTGATGACGATTCTGACTTTTTGCTGCGTGACAGCCTGCCTCGGCTGGTGTACTCGCGCGTCGTTGGCGATTTCTGCGGTGCTCTACACCTACCTGAACCTGCTCGATTCCATCAGCACGATGACGAAGTACTCGGTCATCACGTCGCACGTGTTGTTTCTGCTGGCCTTCTCGCACTGCGGAGCGGTCTGGTCGATCGATGCGTGGCTGCGCCGGAGACGATTGGGACTGCCGCAACTGCACTCGCTGGCAGATCACCCGAAGTTCGCCGCCTGGCCTCGACGTCTGATCCAGATTCTGATCGGCGTCGTCTACTTCGGAGCCTCGGTCACCAAGATGCACACGCCGGCCTATTTCAGCGGCGACCAGCTTTGGCACTGGATGATCACCAACGTCAACAATGCCAACCCGGTCGGCGAATGGATGACTCTGTACCCGGCCTCTCTGGTCGCGTTCGCGTACCTGTGTGTGATCTGGGAAATTCTGTTTCTGTTTGTGAGCTGGCGAGGCTGGGGCCGCGTCTGCATGTTGGCGATGGGCATCGGATTCCACGTCATGACGACGCTGACGCTCGGCCTGTACCTGTTCCCAATCACCTGCATCGCGACTTATTTCGCGTTCGTAAATTCCGAGGACGTCGTCACCGCCGCCGCTCGTTGGCGACGTTGGACACGCCGTCACGGTGAGACTTGGCTGCCTCGGCTCGCCGCCGTCACTCGGCTGCCGCGAGCGATCTCTGGCTGGGCGACCACCTCGCTGCGGCTGACTCCAGCGGCATCGCTCGGAGTGTTTAGCCTGTTGCTGACCGTCGTGGCCGTGGGGGCTGTTGAAGTCGAATACCGTCTCGACATCTACGGCGAACGCAGTCCCGAAGGCCCGCTCGCGCTGAAAGAAATCGATCCAAACGTTGTCAAGCAGATGTTCGCCGGCAGCGTGAGACTCCGCGAGTACGACAAGTTGCTCGCCTTCGATGTCGGCTCAAGCATGTTCGGCGGCATGATCACCGGCGTGCGAGACACCTTCTATCACGGTGATCCGGTCATTGCTCAATGCACGCTCAGCCCGCCGCACGAAGACATGTGGGTCGAGTGCAACCTGCACGACTCCAACAATATTTTGATCGACCGCGTCGGCCAGATCGTCGTCCGCTCGCAATTGCGAGGCAACTTCCTGTATCGAGCCTGCGAAGCCCTCGATCCCGGCACCTACTTCCTGGTTCTCCGCACCGGCACCCAGGAACTCACCCGCCGCAAAATCGAAATCCTGGCGAACGACGCGGCCCGCTGCCGGATCAACGCGAACTGATCGCGCAGAAAAAAAGCCCGGCATCGGAAAGATGCCGAGCTTTTGTTTTGGTCGCCGTTACGCCCCAGCTGTTGCCGGTGCGGCGGCTGAGCCGGCTTCGACGAGTTCTCCTTCGGGCTTGGCAGGCTCAGCGGTGGGTTCGTTGGAGCCGTCAAACGCGAGATGTTTCTGGTCGCCGGTTTCGGTGACTCGAACCGTGATGAGGTCCTTGCCGACGAAGCTACCTCGCAGCAGTTCTTCGGAGAGCGGATCTTCGACCCATTGCTCGACCGAGCGGCGGAGCGGACGAGCGCCGTAGTCCAAGTCGCCACCTTTGTCGATCAAGAACTCGCGAGCTTCATCGGACAGCACCAGCCTGAGCTTCCTCTCGCTGAGACGCTCGCGGACTTTCACGAGTTCGATCTCGACGATGTTCTTCAGGTTCTCGCGTGTCAGGTGACGGAAGACAACGACTTCGTCGATGCGGCCCAGGAATTCGGGTTTGAATTCCTTTTCGACTTCCTGCATCAGGCGCGTCTTCATGCCCTGATACGTCGCATCCTCGTCCTTCTTGGCGAAGCCGAAGCCGCCGCCGGACTTGATGACCTCGGCACCGGTGTTGGTGGTCATGATCAGGATGACGTTTCGGAAGTCGATCTTCCGGCCGAAGCTGTCGGTCAGGTGGCCCTCTTCCATGATCTGCAACAGCATGTTGTAGACGTCCGGGTGAGCCTTCTCGATTTCGTCCAGCAGCACGACCGCGTACGGACGGCGGCGAATCTTCTCGGTGAGCTGACCGCCCTCTTCGTAGCCGACGTAGCCCGGAGGCGCGCCGATCAGGCGGCTGATGTTGTGCTTCTCCATGTATTCGGACATGTCGATCTGCACGAGAGCGTCTTCGTCGCCGAACATGAACTCGGCGAGCGTTTTCGCGAGCAGCGTTTTGCCGACGCCGGTCGGGCCGCAGAACAGGAACGCACCGGTCGGGCGTTTTGGATCCTTCAGACCGCTGCGGCTGCGACGGACGGCTTTCGAGACTTGCTTGACCGCCTCGTCCTGGCTGATGACCCGCTTGTGCATCTCCAGTTCCATTTCGAGCAGTCGCACGGTGTCTTCGCTGGACAGCCGAGTCAGCGGGATGCCGGTCATCTTGGCGACAACCTCGGCGATGACTTCGCCATCGACCAGTCCGTCGGCTTCCTTGGATTTCTCTTTCCACTCGCGAGTGATCGTGTCTTTCTTCTTCTTGAGCTTGTCGGCCTGATCGCGAAGTTGAGCGGCTCGCTCGAAGTCTTGGTTGGCGACCGCCTCTTCCTTCGACTGATTGAGCTTCTCGGATTCGACTTCAAGCTCCTTGAGATCGGGCGGACGGACCATCGACTTCAAGCGGATGCGAGCACCCGCCTCGTCGATGACGTCGATCGCCTTGTCCGGCAGGCAACGAGACGTGATGTACCGCTGCGACAGCTCAACCGCTTTTTCGAGAGCCTCGTCGGTGTAGGTGACGTGGTGGTGTTCCGCGTATCGACCGCGCAACCCCTTAAGGATCTGGATCGCATGTGCGGGACTGGGCGGCTCGACGACGACCGATTGGAAGCGGCGTTCGAGGGCGTGATCTTTCTCGATGTACTTGCGGTATTCGTCGAGCGTGGTCGCGCCGATGCACTGCAACTCGCCACGGCTGAGCGCGGGCTTGAGCACGTTGGCGGCGTCGATCGCGCCTTCCGCACCACCGGCACCGACCAGAGTGTGCAGTTCGTCGATGAACAGGATCGTGTTCTTCGCACGGCGAACTTCGTTCATGACCGCTTTGATTCGTTCTTCAAACTGACCGCGATACTTCGTGCCGGCGACCATCATCGCCAAGTCGAGCACGACGATGCGGCGATCGCGTAGCAGTTCAGGGACGTTGTTATCGACGACCATCTGGGCGAAGCCTTCGACGATGGCGGTCTTGCCGACGCCCGCTTCGCCCAGCAGAACAGGGTTGTTCTTCTGACGACGAATCAGGATTTGGATGACTCGTTCGATTTCGTTTTCACGGCCAATGACCGGATCGAGCTTTCCTTGCCGAGCCAGTTCCGTCAGGTCGCGGCCGAAGCTGTCGAGGGCCGGCGTCTTGCTCTTGTTTTGTTTCTGACCCTGCCCGCCGCCACCTCCACCGCTGGAGGTACGTTCGGGTTGCTCGCCCCCTTCGACGCCGTGGCCGAGCAGGTTGAGCACCTCTTCGCGGACGTCTTCCAGCTTCAAGCCGAGATTCATCAGCACTTGAGCGGCGACGCCCTCTTGTTCGCGCAGCAGGCCGAGCAGCAGGTGCTCGGTGCCGACGTAGTTGTGGTTCAGGTTGCGAGCCTCTTCCATCGCGTATTCGATGACTTTTTTGGCTCGCGGCGTTTGCGGGAGCTTGCCCATCGTGACCATATCCGGCCCCGATTGGACGATCTTTTCGACTTCCAGCCGAATCTTGCGGAGATCGACATCCAGCCGCTTGAGGACATTGGCGGCGACGCCGGAGCCCTCTTTGACCAAGCCGAGCAGGACATGCTCGGTGCCGATGTATTCGTGGTTGAAGCGTTGCGCCTCTTGATTGGCCAACTGCATCACTTTGCGAGCACGGTCAGTGAATCGCTCGTACATTCCGTTTCTCCTCAAGGCCTCGTCAGCGGGTGTCGGCCCGTGTCGCGGTGGGTTTTCAGAATCCGTTCTGGAGTCTCGTTCATTGGTTGTTTTTCGCCCGGAAGGCAAGGACGTCAAGGTGAGAAACCCGATGCGGCACATTCTCGTCGTTTTGTCCTCGTTTCCTCCGTGGTGAACTTTTGGGCTTGGCCAGAGTCTAGCTCGCGAAACGGGGTCGCAACCGAGCCATCTTTCCCGAAATTGGCAGCCACTCGGAGAGAATGCACACCCCGCGCCACCGGCCCTGATTTTGATCCCTGTTGCTCGCTGACAATCCCTTCTTGCGGAAACCAACCGGGAGACCAAGCGTCTCAAGAGCTTGAGCCACTTCATTCTCGGTCATTGGTCGCGGGAGGAGTGTAGTTCCTGCCCCAGAAGTGCGGCAAGGTAGCCCTTCGGCGGCTGGCTGCCGCAGAACGCCCCCGCTCTGCTCCACAAAAGACAACCTCGTCAGGCTGGGACGACTTCCAGAATCGGTGACGACTCCGGCAGGAACTCGGCTTCTGGCTGGCTCGGAATCTCCAAGGTCTGCCCACTCACATTTCCGATTTGTCGAGCCGGCGACTCGTGCGAACTGAGTCAGCGGCAATCGCCGCATCAGGTCTGACAATATCGGCGCAGGCAGTGGATCGCTATGAACATGACACACCACAATGGAGCCACACATGCCGATGTCCCGCGAACGTAGCCAAGCCCAATTTCAGCGAGCCTTGAAGTCGATCCCCGGCGGCGTGAACAGCCCCGCCCGCGCGTTCGGAGCAGTCGGCGGCGAGCCACTTTTCATCCATCGAGCCGACGGCGCGTACCTCTGGGACTTGGACGGCAACAAGCTGATCGACTTCGTCGGCTCGTGGGGACCGCACATTCTGGGGCATCGGCATCCCGCCGTGTTGGCCGCAATTGAAGACGCACTGACTCGCGGCACGAGCTTCGGTGCTCCGACCGAACTCGAATCGGAACTCGCCGAGTTGGTCATCGCAGCGGTCCCGTCGATGCAGAAAGTTCGCATGGTCAGCTCCGGCACCGAAGCCACGATGAGCGCGATTCGCGTCGCTCGCGGTTTCACAGGCCGCGACAAAATCATCAAATTCGCCGGCTGCTATCACGGCCACGTCGATTCGCTGCTGGTCAAAGCCGGTAGCGGAGCATTGACGCTCGGCGTACCGTCGAGTCCCGGAGTTCCTGCCGGCTGTACCGCCGACACGATCGCGCTGGAATTCAACGACCCGAAGGTGCTCGCCGACACGTTCGCCGCCCAAGGGGACCAGATCGCGGCCGTGATTCTCGAGCCGGTGGTCGGCAATATGGGGGTCGTCGTGCCTCAACCAGGATTCCTCGAAGCCTGTCGCGAACTTTGCACGAAGCACGGCGCGGTTTTGATCTTCGACGAAGTCATGACCGGTTTCCGACTGGCGTTTGGCGGCGCTCAAGAGTTGTTCAAGATCACGCCCGATCTGACGACACTGGGAAAAATCATCGGCGGCGGAATGCCGGTCGGGGCCTACGGCGGCCGAGCCGACATCATGGCGAAGGTCTCGCCCGCCGGCCCGGTCTATCAAGCCGGCACGCTCTCCGGCAATCCGCTGGCGATGGCCTGCGGGATCGCGACACTGCGCACGCTGCGCGAAACGAATCCGTATTCATCGCTCGCCGCGAAGACCGAACGACTCGTTCGCGGACTGAGCGCCGCCGCGTCAGCCGCCGGGATCGTTCACACATTGCCGCACGTCGGCAGCATGTTCACGCTCTTCTTCAATCCCGATCCGGTGACGAACAACACGGTCGCCGGCCGCAGCGACACCAAACGCTTCGCCCGCTATTTCTGGGGCATGATCGAGCACGGTATCTACCTGCCATGCAGCCAGTTTGAAGCGAACTTCGTCTCGGCCGCCCATTCCGACGCCGACATCGACGCGGCAATCGCGGCCGTGAAGGACGTTTTGCGGGCGATATGAATCGATCACAGAATTCGTTTTGACACGTTTGGAAGTCGTAGCTATCGTCCCGCCGCTTTTCACCGGACGGGGTGTCGTCACGAAGGATCGTGATGCTTGGCCTCGTCTCGGTTTCGATCGCCGACAAGGAAGGCAGGCATCGTGGTGGGGAACTCGCCGAGCATTTTGGTGGTGGACGGTTTGTCGGAAACGACCGACGTTCTCAAGGCGGTGTTCGAGCCGCGCGGCCACGCGGTCAACCGAGTCCGCCAATCGCAGCTCTCCAACAGCACGTTGACTCCGCCGCGAGTCGTGGTGTGGCACACCAATGAATCGGAGACCACGCCACTGACGGGCCGCTTCCAAGGAATCCCGCGCATCTTCATTGGTCGCGCGGACTGTCCGGCATCCGACGGCGAGACTCGGCGGTTTTCGCAACCGTTTGAATACCGCGAACTGCTCGGCACGATCGAATCGCTGCTGGCGAAAGCGGACGCTGCCTGACAAAGCGGTAGCCTGTCGTGGACGATCGTCGTTGATATCATGGCCGCGTCGTTGAAACGCTGCCTTCCGGCGGCAAACTCTCGTCCGCGCGACAATGTCACGTCCGCGTTGCCAGGGAGACGATTTGTGCCGAAGGCTACGTTGTTGGTGGTCCAGGGAGCCGATCAAGGGCTGCGCTTCGAGTTGGATGGCGGCGCGGTCACGCTCGGCCGCGGCGCGCTCAATCCGATTTGCCTGCGAGACGACGAAGTTTCACGTACGCACGCCCAGATTCGCTTCGACGAGTCGGCCGGCGGGTTCGTCATCGGCGACCGGCAAAGCTCCAACGGTACGTTCGTCAACGGCGAGGCGATTCAGACTCGAAAGCTGTCCAACGGCGATCAAATCGCCGTCGGAACCACGGCATTCCTGTTTCAAGAGGCCGCAGTCGCTCGCCCGATTCGGGCAGCAGATCAACTGGAAGTGTTTGTCGGAGACGACGTCCGTGAACGCTCCAGCATCATCAGCGAGCTGAGCCAAGAGGTCGGCCAACAATTGCTCCGCGATGCAACGTCGATCATCAAAGCCAGCTCGACGACGCAAACGCTCGCCAATTTGCAGGTGCTGTATCGCATCACCGAAGCAGCCGTCACGCCAACCCTGTCGCTCGACCAACTGCTGCACCGCATCCTCGAACTGACCATCGAAGTGGTCGGAGCCGATCGCGGCTGTGTGCTGGTCAACGATCCGCGCACCAGCCAGCTCACGCCACAAGCCTTCAGTCATCGCCGAGGATTTTCGCCCGGCAGTCCGATGCCGGTCTCGCGCAGCATCGTCGATTACGTCCGAAAGAAGGGGCAGGGAGTCCGTACGTCTGACGCGCCGCACGATCAACGGTTCAGCCAGCAGAGCATCATGCAGGCCGGCATTCGCGAGGCGATGTGCGTGCCCATGCAGGGCCGCTACGAACTCATGGGTGTGCTGTACCTCGACATCACCACGCCGAGCGATCAGGTTCCGCGACTCGGACCGGAGGGCCATCGCTTCACGGAGGAGACGCTGCATCTGCTCGCCGCGATTGGCCGGCAAACCGCGCTGGCGGTCGAGAACCATCGCTTCCAAGATGCCTTTCTCAAGGCCGAACGCCTGGCCGCCGTCGGACAGACCATCGCGATCCTGTCGCATCACATCAAGAACATCCTGCAAGGAGTCCGCGGCGGCAGCTATTTAATCGACATGGGCCTGAAGCAGCACGACGAGGATCTGATCGGCCGCGGTTGGAAGATCGTCGAAAAGAATCAGGACCGAATTTATCACCTCGTCATGGACATGCTGAGCTACAGCGCCGAGCGAAAGCCGGCATTGCAGGTCGCGAACGTGAACGATGTCGTCCGCGATGTGTGCGAGTTGATGGAGCCACATGCCGCCGAGTGCCAAGTCGAACTGACCTGCCAACTCTCCGATCAAGTGCCGGAAAGTGCGATCGATCCCGAAGGGATTCACCGAGCCGTGCTCAACATCGTCACGAACGCGATCGAGGCGGTCGAAGGTGCAACCGGCGGACGAGTCACCGTCGAAACCAGCTACGATTTGCCGTCGGACGAACTCGTTGTGCTGGTTCGCGACAATGGCCCCGGCATTCCGGCCGCTCAACAGGCGATGCTGTTCAATATTTTTGAATCGACGAAAGGCTCTCGCGGCACCGGACTGGGCTTGGCGGTGTCCCAGAAGGTCATTCGCGAACACGGCGGCGACATTTTCGTCGAAAGCCGAGAAGGCGAGGGGGCAACCTTCCGCCTCGTGCTGGCTCGCTTGGACGAG
Source organism: Planctomycetota bacterium (assembly GCA_003669125.1). Lineage (GTDB taxonomy): Bacteria > Planctomycetota > Planctomycetia > Planctomycetales > Planctomycetaceae > SXKJ01. Next base: position 190 of record QWQF01000336.1, on the reverse strand, counting down.
GCTGCCGCCAGGGCCTACGCGCCATAAGACGTTTAAAAACAATGAGTTAGTGTTGCGCAATTGAATCGGAGTCATCATCACACGTTCTGGATTCGTTTTTTCCGGAGGTGTGATGAAGAAGACACAATGGGATGGTGTGGTGCTGGGCGGATTGTTGGCTCAGGTGAATCAGGTTCCGGACCCGCGCGTG
>QWQF01000303.1 GCA_003669125.1 Planctomycetota bacterium | reverse complement strand
TTAGCACGACGCGTCAGCGAGTGGTTCTCCCCGAACGACCACTCGCTGGCGCGTCGTGCTGGGATGCCGTTCCTGAATCCTGCGGGATCGCCGAGATGATTTGTAACCCGAAGCGTCAGCGAGGGCGAACTGTGACGCCGCCCTCGCTGACGCTTCGGGTTACCTCGCAGCACGACCGGAAGCCGCAGCGAAGCATTGAAGGGCCTGCTGGGGTTGGCTTGTCGGGCGTCCCCAAACTCGTGTGCCAATTCGAGGCGGGATCGGTTCCACCCGGCAATTCACGGCGTTTCTGAAGAATCCCTCTGAGGAAATGGACGTTCCCGCAGGAGAAATGGCAATTGTCACAGCGGGTTTGGTGAAAGTCACAGCGGGTTTTGTGAAAGTCACAGCGGGTTTGGTGAAAGTCACAGCGGGTTTTGTGAAAGTCACAGCGGGAAGTGTGAAAGTCGCTGAGGGTTTTGCCAAAGCTCTAGGAACATTGGCGATGTCCACAGCGGGACTGGCGGTGGTTTGTGGACACCGCACGAAGGTCGCGGCGGGAGGATGTCTGGGTTCTGGAGAAGTGGGCACATCTTCTAGAGATGCGGTGGCGGCGACTGGTACTCTCAGGAGGTTTGCTGCGGTACGAAAGCACTCTTCTCAGGGGACGGCGACGGTGGCCTCGGTGCTGCCCGGCTGTGGGCGGAAAGCGGATGTCCGTGATTCGGACTTGCTCCCGGTGAGATTCGCTTTTGAAATCACCGCCAACTGCTTTCCGCCGGACAAGGAGACAACGATGTGGTGGTTTCGTGTTTTGGTCGTATTGGGAGTTGTCTGCCTGACCACGAATGGGACGCAGGCTGCGCCTCCGAACGTCGTGTTGATCGTGTCCGACGATCAAGCCTGGACCGACTACGGATTCATGGGGCATCCGCACATTCAGACGCCGCGACTGGATCGGCTGGCTCGCGCGAGTCTCGTCTTTCGGCGCGGGTATGTGCCGAGTTCGCTGTGCTGTCCCAGCTTGGCAAGCCTGATCACCGGCAAGTATCCGCATCAGCACAAGATCGCCAACAACGATCCGCCGGGTGGCTCGAAAAACAAAGGGACGTTCGCCGCCGGCCGTGAAACGATGAGTCGCTTCATGGACGCGCAGCCGACGCTGCCTCGGCTGCTGACGCAAGCGGGATATCTGACTCTGCAAACCGGCAAGTGGTGGCAGGGAGAGTTCACTCGCGGCGGATTCACGCACGGCATGACGAAGGGGCAACGGCACGGCGACGAGGGACTCGACATCGGCCGCAAGACGATGCAGCCGATTGACGATTTCATCGGCGAGGCTCGGAAGCAGGACAAACCGTTCTTCGTCTGGTACGCCCCGATGCTGCCGCACACTCCACACAACCCGCCGCAGCGGCTGTTCGACAAATACAAGTCGCTGACGAAGTCGGAACACGTCGCTCGGTACTGGGCGATGTGCGAGTTCTTTGATGAGACCTGCGGGCAACTGCTCGATCATCTCGAGGAACAAAAACTGGCCGAGAACACGATCGTGATTTACGTCACCGACAATGGCTGGATCCAAGATCCGGACAAGCCGCAGTACGCCCCGAAGTCGAAGCAATCGCAATACGACGGCGGCCTGCGGACCCCGATTATGGTCCGCTGGCCGGGCAAGGTCGCACCGCGAATGAGCGATGTGCCGATCAGTTCGCTCGACATCCTGCCGACGGTGCTCGAGGCCGTCGGACTCCAGCGACCGGCGGAACTGCCGGGACTCAATTTGCTGGATGAGGCGGCCGTGGCGAGGCGCGAGACCGTCTTTGGCGAATGCTTCACGCACGACTCGCGTGACTTGCAGAACCCCGCCGCGAGTCTCCGCTGGCGGTGGCTCGTGCGCGGCAATTGGAAGTTGATCGTGCCCACTTCTCAGAACGAGCCCAGTGGCCAGGTTGAGTTGTACGATCTCCAAGCCGATCCGCACGAAACCCAGAACCTCATGGAATCGCAGCCGGAACGAGTCGCGAAGCTGCGACAGTCGCTCGACGAGTGGTGGCGCGGTGAGACGCCGAAGAATCCTTGAGGTCTAGTTCCGCTCCGTTTCATCGACGGTCGAGTGGATCACCGCGAGCTTGGAGGCATTCACGTTGATTGGCTGGCCGGACCGTTTCGTGTGCCAGAGGATCAAGAACGCTGGCACCAGGATCGGGCGGATGACGAAGGTGTCCAACAGCACGCCGAACGAAAGCGCGAAGCCAAGCTGCTTCATGCTGACCAGTGATCCGAACATCAAAGCGGAAAACGTGCCGGCCATGATGACGCCGCAACTCGAGATGATGCCGCCCGTCCGCGACAACGCGACGACCACGCCTTGGATCGGACCGTATCGAGCTTGTTCCTCGGTCACTCGCGACATCAGAAAAATGTTGTAGTCCTCGCCGACCGCGACCAGGATCGTGAAGAGCAGCATCGGCAGCTTCCAGTCCAAGCCCGGAAAGCCGGCGGGATCGAGTGCCCAGAAGACAAACAGCGTCGTGCCATACGTCGTGCCGTAGCCCAATAACATGCTCACCACGAGGAATAAGCAGACGAACGGTTGCCGGAGCAACATCACCAGAATCACGAAGATCGTCAGGCACACCAGAGCATTGATGCGGAGCTGATCTCCGGTTCGCACCATTTTCAAATCTCGGATGCTGGCGGTCGAGCCAAGGAAGTGCAGCGTTGCATCCGCGGGCAGTAATTTCGCGAATGCGGTTCGCAGTTGAGGCTCGATGCGATCCAGATGAGCAATGCTGTCGCGAGCGAAGGGATCGTGCTTGAACACCAAATCCATTCGAATGACGTGACCAGCGAGCGGATCGGCTTGGCTGACGTAGAGATCGTTCGCTCGGTTTCGCAAAACGCTCTTGCGCGAGATTGTCTGGAGGCGAGACAGCCCGTCAAACGCACGCTCAGCCGCGTCGGTGATTCCCAATGGATTCACGGCACTGCGAACGTCCGCCAGTTGCAAATCCTCCTGATGTTCCTTGAGCCAGTCGGATAACCCGGAAACGGTGTCCATCGCATCGGACGAACTGAAGTCCGTTTGCTCGCTTCGAATCAGGACAGTGAGCGGCCCCAGGGAGCCGCCCGGAAAATGCGCTTGCAAGTCCCGCGCTCCGAGAACGCTGATCGCGTCATTGGGGAGATTGCTCAGAAATCCGTAACTCACATGCTGGTGATAAATCACGGACACGCAGCAGAAGGGAGCCATGAGCCCGACGCAAAGCGTCAGCGTCAACAAGGGATGTTTTGCGATCCGTTGCCCGATCCAATCCCAGCCAGTGGGATGATACGGAGGCATCTCTGCCGTACTGACCGGCGAAGTTGTCGCTGCTCTGTTGGAAAGTTTTCCCGGCCAGAAGGCCCAGCGTCCCGACAATCGCAACAGAACAGAGCTCAACAACAGAACTGCGGCCAAGACGACAATCAGACTGAACGAGATGGCGACGCCCGCTTCGCGGAACTTGCCGAACTCGGCGAACACCATCATCCCGATGCCGCCGATGACGGTCCCCGCACTGGCGACAAGGGCCGCTCCCACTTTGCCGAGCGAGGTCGTCATTGCTTGATCGTACGTTGCTCCGGCTTCGATCTCTTCGCGGTAACGAGCGGTCAAGAACAGGCAATAGTCCACCCCGGCACCATACAGGATCACCGTGACGTAGGTCTGAACTCCGTCAAAGATGCCGATCACTTCTTGCTCGGCCAGGATCGACAGCAGCTTCAGCGACAACTTCACTGCCAGGTACACAGTTGCCAGCGGGATTAACGCGGGCAGCGGTGCGCGATAGATGCCGATCAACAGCACGATCACCAACAGCAGCGTCACGATTTCGACGATGTTCGCGCTTTCGATCCGCGCCGCTGAGAGATCGCGGCCCAACGTCGCGCTGCCGCTGAGCGAGACTTTTAGACCCTCAGGCGTTGCCGACGACTGCTGAAGTTCTGCGAGCAGTCCTTCAATGGACTTCACCGGAGTTTGATTCCGCAGATCGAAGAAGTCGGTCGCCAGTTCCACGACGACCAGAACGGCCTGGCCATCGCTGCTGACGAGCAATGGTCCGACCAGTTCGTCAGACGGCAATCGGACACGCGAAATCCGCAAAGCCTCTTGTTCGGCCAAGTCGCGCAGCCGAGCAGCCAGAGTCTCATTCACGAAGCTCAGATCGGATTCCAACAGTTTCGAATCACTCGCTTCGCGACGTACCACCAGCACGATGGTGCTTCGAGTGACGTCATTCGGAAAGGCTTGGTTGGACACCTTCAGAGCCTGGCGACTGCTTGTGTAGTCCGGCAGAAAATCAAACTCACCTTGCTTGGCCACCGAAGTCCACTCGGGCGCGGATCGCCAGGCTCCGACGAGCAGAACGAGCCAAGCCACGACAAACCAGCTTCCACGTCGCGAGATCAGCCGGCCAATTCTTTCAAACATGGTTCCCCTTTCGAGGAAGCGGGATTGCGATGGTCACTACTCACTGGCGCAAGACGCGCACGTTCGGAAGCATAGGATGATCCAATTTGTTCGAGCAGTGTCCAGCAGCCGGTTTTGTTTGACACCTTCTCCAGGCCGTTCAGGGAATCTTCAATTCGAGTTCCGGGCTTTTCAATCACCAGGAGTTTTCGCCACGCTCATCTCCTCTGGATCGACTTGCAGCGCTGTTGGGCGAACGCGAGGCTCTGTACGATCCGCTCCTCACGTCAGGCCGGCATCGCATCGAGTGGTGCTGTTTCTGACTTCCATTTGAAGGTTCAACAGGAGCGTGCAAGATGGTGACTGTCGGGATGAATTATCATGTGATCGAAGGGAAGCAACAGGAATTTGAGAGCAAGTTCGCCGGTGTCCTGGGTGCGTTGCGAGCGGCCGCGGGACATACCGATTCGACGTTGTGGAAGGATGTCAGCGACGGCGCGTCGTACCTCATCACCAGCGAATGGTCCGACGAGGAAGCCTTCAAGAGCTTTATTCAAAGCCAAGCGTTTCGTGACGTCACCACGTGGGGCAAGGAACAGATCCTCTCCGGCCGCCCAATGCACAAGGTTTACAAGCACTAATCCACCATCCAGCGCCCCCACTGAGCTTGTCTCAGTGGCTTGCGGGCTTTTGCACGACGTTGATGACGGTGAAACATTCGTAGTGCAAAAGGCCCGCGAGCCACCGACGCAAGGTTGGTGGAGTGACATGCTTTTCTGCGAGACCGCGTCATGAAACTGCTTGTCGGTGCCGCTTTGTTTTTGTTCTCGGCGACTGCGATGGCCGCTGAACCAGCTCGGCCGAACGTCGTGGTCATCCTCGCGGATGATCTCGGTTTCTCTGATCTCGGCTGCTACGGCGGTGAAATCGAAACGCCGGTGCTCGACGGTCTCGCGAAGAACGGTCTGCGATTCACTCAGTTCTACAACACGGCCCGTTGTTGGCCGTCGCGCGCGGCGTTGCTCACCGGCTTCTACGCTCAGCAAGTGCGGCGGGATGGACTGCCGAATGGGCCGAAGAGTGGTTCGCAGGGGACTCGGCCGGCGTGGGCGAGGTTGCTGCCGGAGATGCTCAAGCCGCTGGGGTATCGGTCGTATCATTCCGGCAAGTGGCACGTGGACGGAGCACGCTTGGCCGGCGGCTTCGATCGCTCGTACAGCTTGGAAGACCACAACAGCTTTTTCACTCCGCAGAATCATTTTGAGGACGACAAGAAACTGCCGCCGGTCGATCCGGCGCATCCGAGCTACGTCACGACGATGATCGCCGACCACGCGATCAAGTGCCTCAAGGACCACACGACGCAGCACGCCGACCGCCCATTCTTTTCGTACGTCGCCTTCACGTCGCCGCACTTCCCGCTGCACGCACTGGCGGAGGACATCGCGAAGTATCGCGACAAGTATCGTGGCGGCTGGACCGCCGCGCGAGACGCACGCTGGCAGCGGCAGAAGTCGATGGGCTTGCTGAGCTGCGGCCTGTCTGCGCCGGAGCGAGAGGTTGGGCCTCCGTATGCGTTCCCCGATGCGCTGACGAAGCTTGGTCCCGGTGAGATCAACCGCCCGTTGCCGTGGAATGAACTGTCGGCCGAGCAGCACGAGTTTCAAGCGGCGAAGATGGCGGTTCACGCGGCGATGGTGGATCGTATGGATCGCGAGATCGGCCGGCTGGTCGAACAGCTTCGCGCGATGCAGGCGTTCGACAACACGTTGATCTTTTTCTGTTCGGACAATGGTGCGAGCGCGGAGCTGATGGTTCGCGGCAACGGTCACGATCAAACGGCTCCGCCCGGATCGGACAAGACGTACTTGTGTCTCGGCCCCGGTTGGTCGAACGCGGCGAACACTCCGTTCCGTCGCAACAAGACCTGGGTGCATGAAGGGGGCATCTCGACTTCACTGATTGCGCATTGGCCGAAGGGCATCGCGGCTCGCGGTGAATTGCGGAACGATCCGAGCCACTTGATCGACCTCGTCCCGACGATCCTCGACGCGGTCGGCGGCCAGCGGCTTGCATCCTGGGACGGAAAACCGGTCCCGTCGGCTCCCGGCAAGAGCTTGGTTCCCGCCTTCGCGAAGGATCGCGGCGTCGCACGCGAGTACCTCTGGTGGCTGCACGAGAACAACAAGGCCATCCGTGTCGGCGATTGGAAACTCGTCACTGCTGCGAATCAGCCAACGAACGGAAAACAAACTTGGGAGCTGTACGACCTCGGCAAAGATCGAGCGGAATCGAACGACCTCGCCGACAAGATGCCGGAGAAGGTCAGCGAACTGGAGCAGCTTTGGACCAAAGCGACGAACGAGTTTCGCGAGTTGGCGACTCGCGATCTGCCCGCCGATCAGAAGTCGGGCGACGGGCAGCCAGCGGCGAAAAAGAAAGCCAAGGCCAAATAGGCAGCCGAATGAACAAGCTCAAATTTTTCATCACGGTCCTGACCTCGCTGATGTTCGCGACAGGCTCGGCTCACGCGGCCGATCAGAAGCGGCCCAATATTTTGTTTGCGTTCGCCGACGATTGGGGCCGCTACGCCAGCATCTTCGCGGCGGTCGATGGAGCCGGCTCGATCAATGACGTGATCAAGACGCCGAACATTGACCGAGTCGCACGCGAGGGTGTGCTCTTTCGCCGAGCTTACGTCAACGCGCCGTCGTGTACTCCCTGCCGCAGTTCGTTGCTGTCGGGACAGTATTTCTGGAGAACCGGCCGAGCGGCCATTCTGCAAGGAGCGGTGTGGGACTCAAAGATTCCGAGCTTCCCGTTGTTATTGAACGACGCTGGCTATCACATCGGGCAGACGTACAAAGTTTGGAGCCCCGGCACCCCGAACGACGCTCCGTTCGGCGGCGAGAAATTCGCCTACGAAAAAGCGGGCGGCAAGTTCAACAACTTCTCCGAGAACTGCACGCAGATGGTCAAGAAGGGCCAGCCGCTCGCAGACGCCAAGGCCGAGCTGTATCGCGACGTGACCGGCAACTTCGAGGGGTTTCTCGCGGATCGCAAACCGGACCAACCGTTCTGCTATTGGTTTGGTCCGACCAACGTGCATCGCGCGTGGGAGCGCGGCTCCGGCAAAGCGTTGTGGGGCATCGAGCCGGACTCGCTGAAAGGGAAGCTGCCGAAGTTTCTGCCCGATGTGCCCGAAGTCCGCGAGGACATCGCCGACTACTTCGGTGAGATTCAAGCCTTCGATCACGCGATCGGCTTGCTGTTGAAGACGCTCGAAGAGATCGGCGAACTCGACAACACACTGGTTGCCGTCAGCGGCGATCACGGCCCGCCCGGCTTCACGCACGGCAAGTGCAACCTGTACGACTTCGGCACGAACGTGACGCTCGCGATTCGCGGGGCCGGCACGCGCGGCGGCCGAGTGCTCGACGATTTCGTCGGCCTGCCGGACCTTGCCCCAACGTTTCTGGAAATCGCTGGAGTCAAACCGCCCGACGTGATGACCGCTCGCAGTCTTGTGCCGGTGTTGCGATCGGAGAAGTCCGGCCAGGTCGATGACACGCGCAGCTTCGCGCTGACCGGCCGCGAGCGGCATGTCGAGGACGCTCGCGAAGGTTTCCTGCCGTATCCGCAGCGAGCGATCCGCACGAAGGAGTTTCTCTACATCGTCAACTTTGAGCCGGATCGCTGGCCGATGGGGTCTCCGCGAACGCTCGGCACCGCCGCCGAACCGAGCGCGGAAGCGTTCGCGACCAACACCCGCGTCTCGCTCGCGGACATGGACGCCAGCCCGACGAAAGCGTGGCTCATCAAGCATCGCGACGAACCCGAATGGAAGCCGTTCTACGACCTCGCCTTCGCCAAGCGTCCGCGCGAGCAACTGTTTGTCATTGCCGACGATCCGCACCAACTCCGCAACGTCGTGGCCGATCCGAAATTCGAAGCAGTGCGAGCGGAGTTGAATGCGAAGCTCATGTCCGAATTGACTCGGACGAATGACCCGCGCGTGACCGGCGACCAACAGTTCTTCGAGTTGCCGCCGATGGCGGGACCGCTCGCGCAGCCGCGCGGCAAGAAAAAAGCCGACTGATTGTTGTCCGGCCGAGGTGCGTGGCGAGTTCCAGCCGATCGCGACGAAGACTCCGGGCCTCGACATCTGCGAACACTTGCCGGGACTGGCCAAGCAGAGCGATCGCTGGGCCGTGGTCGCTCGGTCGCTCCGCGACAGAACACTCGCCTGAAAGACGGCCGCATCGGCCTGCACCACGAACGTCTGACGTGCTTCTGCAAGGGCCAGAAAGTACGCATCACCGGCACACGCGGTGTCGTCGTGAAAAAGGCGATTGCGTGAAACGCAAATGTGCGTTCGATTGAGTTTGTGGTGTACGGTTGACAAACAGGCTCACGTCGTATGTGGTAGTCACCTTCTGGCACGTCGGCGGTTTCTTTGGCGGAGTTCTTCGGCCACGCCGACGCGGCAATCAGTCGCCAAACGAGATGAAAGGCACATCATGAAGTTGGGCTCCAAGCAAGTGTTCGCTCAATTCGCCACTCGAATTTCAGCGGGACAACGCCAACGTCGTCGGCCACTGAAAACGGTTCTGCCCGCCGCTGCTGATATTTCTCTGGAATCGCGTCTGATGTTGAGCGCCACCTCCGATGACCAAATCGCTGACGGTGGTGATCCGACCGGTGGCAACACAAGCAACTCGACCGGCGACACGCTCACAGGCGGCGACACGCTCACGGGTGGCGACACGCTCACGGGTGGCGACACGCTCACGGGTGGCGACACGCTCACGGGTGGCGACACGCTCACGGGTGGCGACACGAATCAAAACCCAATAATCAACGGCCAAGACGTTACGGTCGTTGAGGGTGATTCAGAGATGGTGATTCCAGTTTTCGCCACTGATCCGGATTTCAACTATCCGCTGACATATTCGGTCGTCGGAACACTGCCATCAGGGATCACGTTTGACGGTAATTCAATCCACTTCCAACCGCCGCCAGATCCGAATTATTCAACGGATGATGCCACAACCGATGATCCTGGCGAAATTCCCGATCAGACGATCACGGTCACAATCCAAGTGGTTGATGCGCTTGGTGCGTCGTCACAGGCGGAGTTCACGTTCACGGTCAAAGCACAGCAGAAATGGAAAGTGATCTCAGAACCGACGCCATCCGAAGAACCGATTCTCTGGAGTGTTGCCGAATCCCAAGATTTTGACGTGGGGACGATGAGGTATTGGACAGACAGACGGGAGACTTCTCTTGTGCATAAATGGGAGCATGTTCCCAACACGCTTGAGATTAGGGGTAATCCCGGTCAAGCCTTGGGCGGCGAGATTAGTGTGACGAAGAGTCAATCTATGGAAAAGACATTCGGCGTGAATGTTTTTGATGGTTTCATAACGATCACAGGGGGCACGTCCACAGGAACCTCAATCACCACAACAGTGTATGTTACTCATGAGGCTATGCCGGGATATGAACTCGCCGGAAGGGCGATGGCTGAAGTGCTTGTAAAGCACACGAGCCATGTCAATGAACCGCCTCCCGGCAAAAAATGGTCAGATATCCCAGATGAACACGTCATATACCTCGGCAACCTCGGCACAAAGATTCTCGCACGCAAGTCTCCAAATGCGGTCGGTGGCGCCAACTGATACTTATCGCCTTTGCATCGAGGATGCGCTCATGAATACAGTGTCGAAGCAACTCGTCAAGCGGGCACTCTTTTTAGTGTCGGCGTTCGTCCCTCTGCTCATCGTTACGGCAAACTTTGCCTCATCGCGCACACTCGCGAGGAGGCAATTGGCTCCGGCGAAGTGCATACCAATGCCGCGATCTCAGGAATTTCGTGCCATCGAAGCTCATCTTGGATTCGTAGCAACTGGATTCAGCAGCTTCGCCCAAGAGTTTGAGAACGCAATCAAAGACCGCCGCTATAAGTGCGGATTGGTTGTCACGCAAGATGGTAAAACAATCGCAGAAGAATGGACGAACGGAATCGGTCTCATTGACGCTGTAAATGAAGTGCGGGGATGGATGAGCGTTACTGCGAGAACCGTTGATACGAACAAGGCAGCACAAGGGATCGACATACTGCTTGCATTCGGGTTGAATGACGCAGTCGTAAAAGCCAAGATTCTGCGTGTGAAAGGCGCTGTGGCGTCGTATGAAACGCTTTCCACAGATATTCGGTACGATGCAGTTGGGGCAACAATTTGGAGATGCCGTTGCCGCTCGACTGAGAATCTTGAAGACGAGCCTTCGAAGCCAAGTGAAATTATTGTGACCGTGAAAATGGTGTGCTCTGTGGATGAAGTCGACAAGCTCGATTGAGCGTTGCTCAATCATGGCGGTGAACTGAAGTAGTACGAGTTGGAGTTGGTCGTCGATCTCTCGCAAGATACGCGGCCGACACCGGCGCGGCAGGAGTATCAGTTGCCAAAATCGATCGTCGTGTATTGGTGTGTGCTCGCGACTTGTTCCTTCGGCGGTTGTTCGCGATCCGACATGATTCGATCCGGTGACATCGGTGGGTTGCAGTACTTCGCACGTTGGCGGCCGACACCGGTTGGTCCTCCGAAACTGGTTCACCTCTACTTCCGTCCCCGGGGCGCTCTTTGTTCCGCGGGGGGGTGCCGCCCAGGACGACGAACCGATTCCCACGAAGGGCATTTTCTCGTCCCCCACTGGCCGCTATGTGTTTGGGGTGGCCGTTCCCGCCGGGCCAGGATCACGGGTTTTCATTTACCAATCCGACCAGAAGATGCATGCCGTACCGCTGACGGTCGACGAAGAGGACTCGCTCACTCCGGAATCCACGAGGCGTCTTGAAAACACGGATGTCTGGCGTGACAAGCTCTCGCCATCACTCGAGAAGGCCGATTGGACGAAGGCTCAAAAAAGGCATTGAGTCAAGCTCCGTGCGATTGTGATCTGAGCGATCGTCTCATCGACTTTTCGCGGGCCAATAAGCTCGACGCGCCAGCGAGAGGTGGAGGCTGAAGTCCCTCGCTGATGCGTCGGGCTCGCATCGGTGGCGACATGTGCACGGAAATCAGTCACCAAGTCACTGAAATGGCTACTCCAGACGCTGGAATCAGTCCTCCAGACACTGGATGAGCTGCTCCAGACGGTGGAATGTCGATTTTGTCGACAAGTTGATAGATTCTTTGGACTGGAGCTTGTCCTCGGGAGGATGGTTGATAGACTCGGCTGCGAGTTTTGTGGGTTCAATGGGGTTGATTTTCGACGTCGGGAAGGCTTCGGAAGTCTTTCTGGTCTGACAGTCATGAGCCGCGCGGCACTCGTGCGCGTCTCACCAAACTGTCGTGGCCACATGAGCCCGAAGCGCCAGCGAGGGGTTTCTTCCAGCACCACTCGCTGGCGCGTCGTGCTGGTCTCTGACGCGACAAGTGCGTGAGAGATGGACTCGCCCCGGTTCCGTTGCGACCTAACCGGGGCGAGCGCCCTGCGGCTCATTTTTGGAATCCGTATCAGGGAGTGTCTCATGGCGATTTCTGGCCCGAGTTCCTATGTGCCGACGACGGATGAGTTTATTGCTCATTGGGGGTTGGCGGATGTGGCTCTCGGCGCGGGGAACGAGATGGTGCTGGCCGGGGGGGTCAATCTCGCGGGTCTGACAGCGAAGAAGGGGACGCTGGTCACCAAACGCTCGCTGCTGCAAGCCAAGCTGACCGAACTGGAGGTGGTTCGCGGGGAGATTGAGATCCGCAAACAGACGCTGCTGGACCTGTTCGGGAAGTTCGTGGATCGGGTGCGGTCACTGTATCCGGGGACCAAGTACGAGCGGGCCTTGCCCACGGCGCCGGGCATCAACGATTCGCTGGGGGTGTTCACCGATCCGATGGATGCGGCCGCCGCGCTCTGGCAATTGATCCAGGACGACCCGGCCTTGCCGGACATCCTGATCATGGGCGTGACGCAGGCGCAGTTCGCGCTGCAGAGCACGGAGTTGAAGACGGCCTACACGACGCGCACGACGCTCAGCGTCACGGCGAGTGTCACGCGGGAGGAACGCAACGACCTGCAGGACGAGATTTACGCCATCTTGAAGAACTATCGTCAGGCGTTGCCGACGCATTTCGCCACCGGTCACGCGATGTCCGATAGCCTGCCGCGATTGACGCCCCAGCCCGGCTCGACACCGGACGCCGTCACGGCCAACGGGACGTGGGATGCGGCTCAGAACAAGGCCCGCCTCACCTTCACCCTCAGCGAGGCCACTGACTTCGACGCCTACGAGCTGCGCATGACCCCTGGCCCGGATTACTCCGCCGAGGATGATGTCGTGGTGGCCAGTTCCACCGACATCCAGTCGCTGGAATTCCTGACCGATGCGGGCCTGAGCGTCTCCGGCGTCACCGCCAGCTACAAGGTCTACGTCAAAACCACCACCGGCAACGAAATCGGCAGCAACACCGTCGTCCTCACGCGACCCTGACGCCGCCGTCGCGGGACGTCCGGTCGGCGATGGTGCGTGCGTCGGCGTTGGTGCGACGATTTGGTCCGGTTCATCACAATATCGCCCAAGAATGGAGTTTTCCCGATTCTTGCTCGGTAGGACTTCGCCATGCTGGATCGCTTCATTCCCAACGTGACTCCCTGCGGCAAGACTCGGCGGGAGTTTTTGTGGGAAGTCGGCGGCGGCTTTGCGGGTCTCGGATTGATTGATCTCTTGTCACGAGAGGGGTTCTTTGCGAAGGGCGGCCACGGTGGTGGCGTGGTTTTCGCGAATGACGCGGCGAGTGGCGAGGCGGGGATGCATCCGCTGGCTCCGAAGGCTCCGCATTTTGGCGGGGCGAAGCATTGCATCTCTCTCTTTATGAACGGCGCGCCGAGCCAAGTCGACACATTCGATCCGAAGCCGATGCTCGACAAGTTTCATGGGACGGCGTACTCCGGGAAGGCGAAGGTCGGGTCGAACGGGCGGCCGGTCGGGTATTTGATGAAGTCGCCGTTTCCGTTTCGGCCGCATGGCGAGAGCGGGTTACCGATCAGCAGTCTCTTCCCGCACACGGCGAAGCACGCGGATGACATTTGTGTGATTCGGTCGATGCATGCCGACACGGCGGCGCATGCGTCGGGGTGCTTGCAGATGAACACCGGCAGCGTTTTGATCGGCAAGCCCAGCTTGGGAGCGTGGCTGAGCTACGGCCTGGGGACCGAGAACGCGAACCTGCCGAGCTTCGTGGTGATGACCGATCCGCGCGGCGGGCCGATCGGCAGTGCCTCGAATTGGACGGGCGGGTTCATGCCGGCGGCGTTTCAGGGAACGCTGTTCCGCAGTCAAGGCTCACCGCTGTTGGACCTCGCGACGCCAGCGGGAGTTTCCGATCGGACGCAACGGCGGTCGTTGGATTTGTTGGGCGAGCTGAACCGCGAGCACCTCGCCACGCGGCCGCGCGAATCAGAATTGGTCGCGCGCATCCTCTCCTACGAGCTGGCGTATCAGATGCAAACGACGGCGGCGGACGTCGTCGATCTCTCGCAAGAGACGCGGCAGACGCACGAGATGTACGGTCTCGACGACGCGCGTACGGCGGACTTCGGACGCAAGTGCCTGATCGCTCGGCGGCTGATCGAACGCGGCGTGCGGTTCATCCAGTTGTACTCCGGCGGCGGGCACATCGAGGACACTTGGGACGGCCACAACAACTGCATCAGCAACCACACGATCCACGCGGGCGAGACCGATCAGCCGATCGGAGCCTTGATGACCGACCTCAAGCAGCGCGGCCTATGGGACGAAACGCTGCTGGTCTGGGGCGGCGAGTTCGGTCGCACTCCGACCAGCGAGGGAGTCAACAAACCCGGCCGCGACCACGACTGGCACGGATTTTCAATGTGGCTCGCCGGAGCCGGCACTCGCGGCGGACAAGCCATCGGCGCGACGGATGAGTTGGGCTTCGCCGCCGTGGACGAACCGTGCCACGTCTCCGACATGCACGCCACAATCCTGCACCTCATGGGTCTCGACCACGAACGCCTGACGTTCTTCTACAAGGGTTTGGAAGAACGCATCACCGGTGTTCGCGGCGTGGTCGTGAAAAAAGCGATTGCTTGACCGACCGTCCGCCGGTCGCCTGGTCGCGCCTGACGAGAGAGTGTGGCTCACCGACACGTTCAAGTGCTTTCCGCCGTATGCTGGCGGGACGGCGGAGAATGGTGAGCGGCTTTCGGGCCGAGCGATGTTGCTGCCGTTTTTGGAGCGGGGGCTGTTGTGGGATCAGATCCACACGGCATCGGGACAAGATGGCGATCCGATGAACCTCTCGGTATCGAGGACTTCATCGAGGGGTTCGCTACTTCCCGTTTTTCGCGGCCTTCTCGTTTGCCTCTTTTTCCTTGGCTTCGGCATCGCGAGCGGCCACGAGTTTGCGGTGTCGTTGCCAGGCGATCATCAGCAAGTCGATCGACTTGGAGAATTCGTTCAGAGCCACCGTCCACTGCTTTTTGTCGAGGGCATTCGTGGCTGCGGCGCTGGCGGTGTTTTGAGCGGTGGTGTCCAGCGACCATTGTTCGGTGATGGCCGACTGCTTCATGTGGGATTCACTCTTCGCCAGAGCGGCCAGGAGGTCAACCGTCAGTTTGGCCGAGGCGGTGCGATAGGCTTTCGACAGTACGGTCGAAACTGAAGGAGTCGGCGTGTCGGCGATTCGCGATCGGGCGTGCCGTCTCCAGAAGACCAAGATGAGCGTGAACGCGATCAGCGAGAGCGTGGACAGAACAATGCCGCGGCTTCGTTCGACCTCTTGCAGCATCGAGTACACGACGCCGAGTCCAAACGTCAGCACAGAGGCCCAGAGTCCTCCCATCCAAAGCCAGGCGAACGGATCGGATTCGGAGTCTTCCGCAGGAACTTCATCCGGCTGCGGCGCGGCTCCTTCGGGGAGCGGGCCGACTTGTGCGATGATGACCGTGATGTTGTCCGAGCCGCCTCGTTGATTCGCCAGGTTCACCAGCAGCCGACATGCCTCGACTGGCGGCAGATGCTTCGCGATCGCGCCGATCTCGGCGTCTTTGACCAATCCGGTCAAGCCGTCCGAGCAGAGCAAGAACGTGTCGTTCGCCCAGACGGGGATTGGGCCTTCGACTTCCGGTTCAACTTCGGCTTCCGGGCCGATCGAGCGAGTGATGACGTGTTTGATTTCTGGCAGCGATTGGTCGTTCGGCTTCATGCGGCCGTGCCGGATCAATTCCCATTCGAGACTGTGGTCGAACGTGAGTTGATCGATCTGCTCGCGGCGAATGCGATACAGCCGGCTGTCACCGACATGTCCGACAACGGCCCCCTTCGGACCCAGAACCAAGGCCACGGCCGTTGTGCCCATGCGGTTGAAGTCGAGGTTCTGCGAGCCTTTCTCATGCACCGCGGTGTTGGCATCCAGAATCGCAGCGTGGAGCGCGGCGGGGATGTCGTCCGTGCGATTTTTGAAGTACACGTGCGGGATCGTTTCGACCGCGATCTGGCTGGCTAATTCGCCGACCGCGTGTCCGCCCATGCCATCGGCCACGATAAAGAGGTGTCCGCGCGTCTGAAACGTCTCGGCGTCGGGGCTCAGCACCGCTGTGTGCGAGTCCTGATTGTTGCGCCGCCGAAAGCCCACATCGCTAAGCGACGCAAATTGGACTTTCTGCTCCCAACGCATGGAGGACTCCTCGAACGCTTGAGGCCCCGCGACAGCCGGTCATCGCCGAGTCACGGGAGTCATCTTATCTGTGCCCAAAGTCAAGTAAAGCAAGCCCCACGTCATGGCCCGGCGTGAGCTTCCGAACGCAGATTGTTGGCCCGGTCTCGCAGGCCTTGTGTGGAAGGCACCGTCGGGCTGGGTTGCAGTTGGTAGGTGAACTCATGCCGGTTTGTCAGTTGGTACGGCAGCAGATTGTCGGAAAAAAAGTCGAGCGGCGGGACTTGATACCACGGCGGCGGCACAGTCTGAATCGTCTTCAGCGTGTCGTAGCCATCCTTCTGGAGCACGACCTCACGCGTGCCGTAATGGGTGAAGTCGACCGAGGTCGGCGTCTCGCCCACTTCCTCGCCGTCAAGCAGCACTCGTGCTCCCGGCGGATTCGAGTTGACCGTCAACCGCCGATGCACGCAGCCGGGGAGCAACGCGAGCAACAGGAGTGCAAGCATCGAAAATCGACGGCTCAGATTTGAGATTTGAAATCGCATCGGTCATCTCAGGATCTTCGGTGTTGCGAGGTTGCTCTTGTCAGAAGCACGTTTCGTCGCCGGAGTGGCGGTCTTCGCTTCGTCGGCTGGCAGTCGTCGCGGTTCGGAGTCGTTTGGCTCTTTGATGCCGCTGCTGCCTCGAATCGCGCCGCTGACTCCCAGCAGTTCGGGATGCCGCGCGACTTTGTCGGTGAAGATGTGAACGTCGCGGACAACGGGCTCCAAGTTGTTGAGCAAGATCGACAGTGATTCGGCCGAGCGGTTGAGGTTGCGATACAGCTCCGGATCGGTGGCGATCTTTCGCAGCGAGCCGTCTTCGCTGGCGGCCAGCTTCGAGAGCGCCGCCAGTTCGACGGAAAGGATGTCGAGGTTGGTCAGCGAGCGATCGAGTTTGGCCATGAGTGGCCCAGCAGACTTGGCCAGCGGGTCGGTCACGTCTTGCAGGTTGTCGAAGTTCTTCTGAGCCGACTCGAGCGTGCGCCGCGCCAGCGCGATGGTCTGCTGCGTTTCGTTGGCCAACTTGGGCAATGCCGCGAGCGTCTGCCGCAAGCTCTCCTGCGTCTGCGGATCGGAGAAGACCTTGTTGGTCGACTGCAACGTCTGTTTCGCTTCCTGCATCGTGATCGTGAATTCGTGCAGCGCGGTCGCGGCACGCTCGACGACCTCGTTGAGGTTGCCGCGATTCGTGTCGACCAGTCCGTTGATATTTTCGGCGACCTTCCGCCACTCGGCACTGGTTTGCTCGAACGAGGCCATCGAGACCGAGAGTTTGGAATCCAACCGGCTGACGATCGACAGCGGATCGAGCGGCATTTGGCCTTCGAGCAACGTCCCCGGTTCCAGCCGCTGCGACTTCGTGCCCGGCGTGAATTCAATGACCGAATCCCCGAGCAGCGACGTTGCGAGGATCGCCTTCGCGTCGGCTCGCAGGAGATAGCGTTCTTGAATATCGAGGATCACGCCGACGCCGCCGCGAGTTTCGTCGAGCGCGACTTCGCGAACCTCGCCGATCGTCAGGCCGCTCATCTTCACCGGCGAGCCGGCGTGAACTCCAGTTGCGGACTCGAAATGTACGGCCAGTTGATACGACTTCTGCCAGAGCGAGGTCAGCTCGCCAAATTGAAACACCATCGCCCCGATCAGCCCAAAGGCGATCAGCACGAACAGTCCCACTCGAAATTGCAGTTGGCGGTCGGACATGGTTGGCATCAGGCGGCTGCGAGCTCCATCAGTCGTTCGCGGGCTTGGCCGTGGACGAATTGGGAGACTCGCGGATCGGGGGTCGAGAACGCTTCGTCGACAGTACCGGCGAAGATGATTTGAGGTTCGTCCGGCCGAAGCCGGCTTAACGGGTACAACATCACGACACGATCGGCCACTTTGCGAACGGTGGACATCTCGTGGGTGACAACGATGCTGGTGACGGGCTGGCGCTCACGAGTTCGCAAGATCAGCTCGTTGATGACGTCGGTCATGATCGGGTCGAGTCCGGTGGTCGGCTCGTCGTAGAGGACAATCTCCGGACTGAGCGCCAGCGCGCGAGCCAGTCCGACTCGTTTCTTCATGCCGCCGGAGAGTTCCGCCGGCTTCTTGCTGGCCGCGGTGAGTGTCAGCCCGACATCCTTGAGCCGATCGTGAACGATTTGCGTGATCTGCGATTCGGTCATCTGAGTGTTCTGTCGCAGGCCGAACGCGATGTTTTCAAAAACGGTCAGGCTGTCGAACAGCGCTGCGCTCTGAAACAGATATCCGAATCTCAGTCGATCGCGGTGGACCTCCGACTCTCGGCGTTGCTTGAGTGACTTGCCAAACCAGTTCACGTCACCGCCAGTTGGGTCGAGCATGCCGATGATCAGTTTCAACAGGACGCTCTTTCCGCAGCCGGACTCACCGATCACCGCCACGGTTTCTCCCGGATGCACCACCAGCGAGATGTCTCGCAAGACCGGGTGCGATCCAAACGCGCGGGACAATCGGCGCAGCTCGATGACCGGCTCGTCGAGGGCGGCCGAAGCGAAGTCAAATTGTGAAAAGTCGTTGGACATTGTGTTCAAAACAACGAAACGGGATCGGGCCACATGAAGTAGTACAGCCAGGACTGGAAGACACCCAAGAAGAAGTCGAGAACAAGAATTGCCACGAACGACCAGACGAACGAACGGGTCGAGGCTTGGCCGACTCCTTCGGCCCCGGCTCCGCAATGAAAGCCCTGGTAGCACGAGACGAGCGCGATCGCTCCACCGTAGAAGAAGCTCTTCATCAAGCCACACTCCACGTCGTAGATCGCGATGAATTGCTTCGAGTGCAGCCACCAGTAGAAGCTGTCGATCTTCAAGACCTGCGTGCCGATCACCCAGCCGCCGAAGATTCCGACCGCATCGGCAATTGCCGTCAGCAGCGGAATCAGCAGGAAACAGGCGAGGAAGCGGGGGACGACGAGGTGATTAATCGGGTTCGCTCCGAGTGCCTTGAGCGCGTCGATTTGTTCGGTGACGCGCATCGTCCCGAGTTCCGCGGCCATCGCTGAGCCGACTCGTCCGGCCAGCATCGTCGCCGCCAAAGTCGGTCCCAGTTCGCGCACCAGTGAAGCGTTGATCGCCGCGCCGAGCTTCGACTCCATGTGCAAGAAGTGAAACTGGTCATACGCCTGCACGGCCAAGACCATGCCGATGAAAAGCCCCGTCACCGCCACGACCGGAATGCTGCGCACCCCGACCTCGTAGAAAGACAGCGTGACAACGCCTCGCCGAGGTAGTCCGGTCAGAATTTGACGCGTGACCTGTCCGCCAAACAACGCGAGATCTCCGACGTCGCTGATCGTCTCCACGATCGCTCGTCCGAGTTGATGCACCAGCGTGTCGGGTGGCTTGAGAGCCGGAACGGAGGCCATCCTTGGCCGCTCGCAATGGGACGGAGTCAACGAATTCGGTCGAGGTGCACGATCTCCCCGACCTCAAGAGTGGGGACGTTAGCCAAAAAACGAGTGACGAGGCGAGAGCGATTTGAGCATGCGAAATCGTGCTGTTTTCGCGAGTCTAGCTGATGTCGGCGGTCCAACTGTCGTCGACGCCGAAGTACTCCTCAATTTCGCTGCTGGATCCGACAACGGAGTCTCCATCGTCGTCGCCGGCGCCGTCTCCGAGCACCACAGTGTTCGTACCGGACTGACCATCCAGCGTGTCGACTCCGGCGTTGCCGACGAGTGTATCGTTGCCGCTGCCACCGTGAATGTTGTCATCACCCTCGTCACCGAGGAGGAAATCGTTGTCGTTGCCGCCGTAGATCGAGTCATCGCCGGCCTGCCCGGTGATCGAGTCCTTGCCACCGAGGCCGTAGAGGGCGTCGTTGCCGTCGTTGCCGCCGATGATGTCGTTGCCCGCTCCGCCGTTGATGTAGTCGTCCCCGTCACCGCCACGAATCGTGTCGGAACCGCTGTCGCCGTAGATCGTGTCCTTGAAGTCCGAGCCATCGCCGTTGCCGCCATCGCCGTCGCAGAAGTCGTTGCCCCCCGCCGCCAACAGGCTGTCATTGCCGTCGCCGCCGATGAGCTTGTCGTTACCAGCGAAGCCTTCGAGCGTGTCGTTTCCATCGCCACCGGTGATCGAGTCGTTGCCGTTCTGACCGCGGAGTCGATCGTTGCCGGTTCCGCCATCGAGCGTGTCATCGCCGTTTCCGCCGTAAATCGAATCAGCACCATCGCCGCCGCCGAGCGCATCGTTTCCGGCCATGCCATTGACGACGTCGATCCCTTCGCCCCCTTCGATCGAGTCGTTCCCGTCCCCACCGATCAGAGTGTCGTTCAGGCTGCTGCCAAGCACCGAGTCGTTGCCGCCTCCGGCCGACACCGATACGCCTGACAAATTCGAGAAGCTGCCATCGACACCGCTGAGGTCAATCTCGTTGATGAAGTTGCCCGTGCAATTGACCTTCAGCGAGGTGACATTCGCGGCGAGCGTCGTCTTGGCGACACCATTAATCGTCACGAAGCCGTCTTCATCGACCCCGATCGTCACCGAGTCGGTGCTGGTCAGCGTGACGACGAACGCCGCCGCGTCGGTCACGTTGACCGCAGGGACAATTCGCTGTTCGAGGAGCTCGGAATGCGTTCCCAATGAACGGACTCGACGCGTGGGTAACGACCAACCACGAAGCCAACTCGAAATCAGCATGATTCTTCCTCGAACTGCGGTGTGCGAAAGTCGCCGAAACCTCGGCGGTGGCGAACGGAAACGGATAGGCGAGGCTATGCCGAATCCAGGCGATGTCAACCGCCGCAATCATTCCAGTTGTCCGGCTTAAGCGAACGATCTTTGTGGTTCGGGTCATGCCAGTCGTGTCAGTTTTGCGGAATGCGGATCTTCCGTGAAAACGAAAAAGGGACAGGCGAAGTCGCCTGTCCCTGAAAGGTTTCGAATTGTGACGCGAGAGCACTAGCCGACGAGTGCGGTCCAACCGGTGTCGAGCGAGAAGGTTTCGTTGATTTCGGCGTCGAGGCCGATCACCAAGTCGCCTGGTTCTTCACCGTTGCCATCGCCGCCGAGCACGGTGTCCGCACTGCCCTGGCCGTTCACCGTGTCGATGCCGACTTGGCCCGCGAGGATGTCGTTGCCCGCTCCGCCGAGCAGGCTGTCATTTCCGTCTCCGCCGAGCAGCGTATCATTGCCAGCGTTGCCGACGAGGATGTCGTCGCCACCGTCGCCGCTGCCGTCAGCGTCGTCGCCACCATAAATCTTGTCGTTGCCATTTCCACCGGTCATGGTGTCGTTGCCGTCGCCGCCGCCGATGATGTCGTTGCCATCACCGCCATTGACGACGTCATCGCCACCGCCAGCCGCGATCAGGTCAATTCCCGCGTCGCCATTGATCGTGTCGTTGCCATCGGTTCCGCCACCGGCGTCACCAAAGATCACGTCATCGCCCTTGCCGGCAAGGATCGAGTCGTTGTCATCGCCACCCGTGAGCGTGTCGTTGCCGTCGCCGCCGTCGAGTTTATCGTTACCCGGGCCGGCATTGACGCTGTCGTTGCCGATCTGGCCTTTGAGGTTGTCGTTGCCATCGCCGCCGTCGAGCGTATCGGTGCCCGATCCGCCCAGCAGGGTGTCTTCACCGTCTTCACCGTTGATCTCGTCGTCGCCATCTTCGCCGTTCAGGATGTCATTCCCCAAACCGCCGTTGATCGTGTCGTTGCCTCGGCCACCGAAGAGCACTTCGTTGAAGAACTCCATGTTCGAGCCGGTGATGTTGTCGTCGCCGCCGCCGGCTTTGACGGTCAGGCTCGACAGCAGCAGGTAGACCGAACCGTCCATGCCGCTCAGGTCGATCGTGTTGTTCGCCGAACTGTTGGTCGCCTTGATCGTCAGCGACTGCACGAAGTTCACGTTGATCTCGGTGGGCACTGTTGCGCCATCGACGTCGAGTTGAACATGGCCGGCTCCGTCGTCTTGTACCGCAACGCTCTCGCTGGACGTGATCAAAATCGTCACCGACGACGAACCGGTGATGTTGACGGCGGGAACAGTTCGGCGTTCCAAAACTTCTGCCGACGAGAGGTCCAGCGGACGGCGCGACCGGCGAATGCGACCAGACTGCATCAATCGAGACCAATTGGGGAACAACATGTTCATCCTCCGGGGGGAGCTTGGGGGCTGTGAATGCGTGATCGGCCCACGTCTTGCCAGTCGCGTCGCGGGTCGGCGGTAGGAGCCTAGACAGCAATCGACCGGTTGCAATCCGAAGTTTTTGGCAAATTCACTGTTTGTTCGAGGCAAGCCGAAAGCGGAAAACAGACTCAATGTTTTCTCTCAGCAAACCTTGGAAAGCGATCGGGCAAACCGTGCCGATCGCAAATCTCGCAGCGATCGTAGGCCGCCTTCGGCCCCAATCAATCCGGCAGAATCGGACCAGCATGTTGCTGATGCAATGTTTTGCGTACTTCACGGCCATTCAAACTCAAGCGGACTCATGCCGCGCTCAACAGGCATGGCCGTCGCCGTTCCGGCGGCCTGTCCGAGTGCCATCGCCGTCACGCGAGTCAAACTCGCTGCCTCGCGAGACGCCTCCAACGCCGCACTCAATCCGGCACAACCGCCACCGCAGACCAGCACGTCAGTTTCGATGGTCATCACGAGCACCCACTACTCGTCGTCTTCCTCTTCCTCGTCGTCTTCGTAGTCCGGGTGCAGCGGGTCGTCAGGCGAGAAGAAGAAATCGCCCAGCCCCATCGGGACGACGTTGCCTCCCAAGGTGGACTGCTTGCGATCGGCCAGGCCTTCCAAATCGAGAGCCTCTTCGCCCAGACAGCGATGCAGACTCTCACGCCAAGCGGCGTCTTTGCTCAGCGGATGCGTCGGGTCTTGAGAGGCTCGCTTGATCGCGTACCGCAGCACGTTGATCCCGTCGCGCGTCGAGAAATCCAGCTTCAACTCGTGAGCTTGCTGCAAGAACTCGACGGTCAGGTTGAGCATCTCGTCATCGGCAAACGGCAGGTGATATTTCAGGATCGCCAGCTCGTCTTCGCGAGCCGGATGGCTTAACTCCAGCGTCGGCTGCAAGCGGCTGAGGATGTAGTCTGGGATCTCGAAGGTCGACTCGTCGTCGTTCATCGTAACCGCGCAGCGAAAATTGCGGTCGGCCGGGATCGTGATGCCGGCGACGATCGACTCGACGTACCGGCGATGATCGAGCAGTGCGGCGAGGCTCGCCCATGACTTCTCGTTCATGCGGTTGCCTTCGTCGAGAATGCAGATGCCACCGGTGATCATTGCCGTGACCAGCGGCGAAGCGTGGTAGACGATTTTGCCGCTCTCGGCCAATACCGGCGTGACGAGCAAATCCTCTGGCCGCGTGTCTGAAGTGCATTGATAGATGTAGAGCGGCTGCTTCCGCGTGTGTGCTCCGGCGATCCCCAACGTCGTCTTGCCGATGCCGGGAGCTCCGACCAACCGCGGTGTCAGCGGCAGGTCTGCGTCATCGACGACCAGCCAGCAGGCCAGCAATTGCTTGAGCACTTCGCCCTGTCCGATCCACTGTCCGACGGTCGGATCAGGCTCGGACAGGAACAATCGCACGCCACCGATTTCCACGGATTTCGACATCGAAGGGAAAGTCCTCTCGCCAGTTTGTGGGGACGGGCGGCTCGCAAAGTGGTCGTGAGTCTCGCCAAAGTGCCAAAATGATTGGACCCCGATGAAGTTACGGGGTGGGTCAGGTGCTTGCAATCACTCGTGATTCGACCGCGAATGAACACGGGGATCGAGTCTGGATTGCGCAGCGACCGATTCCAACAATTACCGATGGCCGATACACTTGCCGCGTGATCGATCCGGTGAGCTTGCAAGTGAGTGGTTCGCGAAGCGACGAGTGTTCACGAGCGAAGGGGGATCGCAATGCCGCAGCAGACGCAGCGCAATCTATCGCGTCGACGGTTCTTGTCGGCCAGCTTGTGTGCCGGTGGAGCCGGTCTCGGACTGGAAGACGTTCTGCGTCTGCGATCGCTCGCGGCGGAACAGGGTTCGGTCGCGCCGGACACGTCGGTGATTCAAATCTGGCTCGGTGGCGGGCCGAGCCAATTCGAGACGTTCGATCCCAAACCGCTCGCGCCGGTCGAGATTCGCGGCCCGTATCGCCCGATCCAGTCAAAGATTCCGGGTGCGCTGGTCTGCGAGATGATGCCACTGACGGCGGGAGTGCTCGACAAGACGGCGATCATCAAGAGCTTCACGCATCCGTATGACGACCACTTCGGCGTCATGCGCTGGTGCCTGGAAGGTCGCAAGGAACCAGACAAGCGCGAGGCCTATCCGTCGGTCGGATCGATCGCGTCGAAGTTTCGCGGGCCGCGACAGCCCGGCATGCCGGCGTATGTCATGCTCGCGGAAGAGCCAGTGATGCATCATCACCTGTTCGACGCGATGGGCCCGGGATATCTCGGCGTGTCGCATTCGCCGTTCGCGGTCTTGCAGAATCCGTATCCGTTCGAGTTCCAGTCCGATCGCTTGCGCAGCGCGACCAGCAGCCTTGAGATCGCGAACGATGCGACGCTCGATCGAATCAACGATCGCAAGTCGCTGCTTGCAGTGCTGGATCAATTGCCGCGACGACTCGATTCGAATCGAGTGCAGGAGGGACTCGATCCCTTCGCGAAACTTGCGCTGGAACTGATCACCAGCGAGAAGGCTCGCCGAGCGTTCGACCTCAATCAAGAAACGGCCGCGACGCGCGAGCGATATGGATCGCATCGCTGGGGACAGATGGCGCTGTTGGCTCGGAGGCTGGTGGAATCGGGAGTCACCTTCGTGACGCTCAACACGGCCCCCGACTGCCTGCGCTGGGACTGGCACGTCAGCATCACTCGCGAGAATCGAGCACAACCTGATACCGGAGGTCCGAACACCGGCATGGAATGGAGCGGCCCGCCGCTCGACCGAGCACTCTCCGCATTGATCACCGATCTCAGTGAACGAGAACTCTGCCGCAATGTTTTGCTGGTCGTGTGGGGCGAGTTCGGCCGCACTCCGAAAATCAATGTGACCGGCGGCCGCGATCACTGGCCGCGTCTCGGCAGCGTGTTACTCGCTGGCGGTGGCCTGAAGATGGGTCAGATCATCGGCGAGTCGAGCCACGACGGCGGCCTTCCCACCGATCGACCGATCAGTCCCAGCGACGTATTGGCGACGCTCTACAAGCATCTCGGCATCGACCCACGCCAGAACGCCATCAACCTACAAGGCCGCCCGATCCCGCTGCTGCCCGACGGCAATGTGATTGACGAACTGTTTTGACGCCCAAGTAACCCGAAGCGTTAGCGAGGGCGAGCGTTCCGTGCGGCAGCGGTCATTGTGAATGAGGGTCCGTGAAGCATTCGCCCTCGCTGACGCTTCGGGTTGGTTTCAATTTCGGAGAACTTCAATGACGAACACACTGACGCGCCGCCGCTTCCTGCACACGTCGCTCGGTTCTGCGGGCTTCGCGCTAAGCGGTGCGTCTCTCGTCCCGACATTGTTCGCGGACGACAAGCCGCGAGCGAAGCTGCCAGTCGCTGCTGTGGTGACGGTCTATCACCGGAATTCACACGCGGATGTCATCGTGGGCAAGGTACTCGAAGGCTGGATGCAGGAGGGCGGACTTGGCCCGGATTTGAAACTGGTGTCGATGTTTGTCGATCAAGTGGGCGAGAACGATCTCAGCGTGCCGCTCGCGAAGAAGCATGGGTTTCGGATCGCGAAGACGATCGACGAAGCGCTCACGCTGGGGACCGAATCGCTGGCCGTCGCCGGCGTGCTGTCCATCGGCGAGCACGGCAAATATCCGAGTGTGCCAGGGACTGATCAGGTGATGTTTCCGCGTCGGCGGTTCTTCGATGAGATCGTGGCCACGTTCAAGAAGTGCAAAAAAGTCGTCCCGGTGTTCAGCGACAAGCACCTGTCGTATGCCTGGAGCGATGCGAAGCACATGTTCGACACGGCTCGCGAATTGCGAATCCCCTTCATGGCCGGTTCGTCGGTGCCGGTCATGTGGCGAAATCCGGCGGCAACGATTCCGATTGGTTCGGAAATCACCGAGGCGGTCGCGCTGGGGTACGGCGGGTTGGAGCACTACGGATTTCATTCGCTCGAAGGGATGCAATGCCTGATGGAGCGTCGCAAAGGGGGCGAGTCCGGCGTCAAGTCGGTGCAGTCGGTCACGGGCGACGGCATCTGGCAAGCCGAGAAAGAAGGCCGCTGGTCCAAGTCGCTGTTCGATGCCCTCGTTGAGTTCTCACCCACTCCGTACAACGGCAAGCAGCCGCGTCCCAAAGAGATGGCGAAGGACGCCGTCTTCTATCTCATCGAGTACCGCGACGGCACGAAGGCGACCGTCGCGATGGGGACCGGCTTCACGCACGAGTTCGCGTGCGCGGTCTCGATTCGCGGAACCGAAGAACCGTTCGCCGTCACTTTTCTCCCGCAGGACGGAGTTCCGTTCGGACATTTCGAGCACCTGCTGCGAGCCGTCGAACACATGATTCACTCCGGCCAACCCGCGTACCCCGTCGAACGCACGCTGTTGACGACGGGCATTTTGGATGCCGCGCTGCACAGCCTCGCCGAGAAAAACCGACGGCTAGAAACCCCGCAACTGGCGGTGACCTACCAACCTGCCGAGTGGTCCTTCGCCAAGGGAACCCCACCTCCGCCGCGAGCGTGAGGATCGATTGCCGCCGTGCGGTGCAAACAACCGAGGACGTTCCGCGACCCACGACACTCGTGCCGCCTGACTCTCAACCAGTTCTGGAATACGATGCCGCGAGGCAACGACTGCTTTTCAATCCCTCCTTCTTTCAACAACCGGAGTCTCACATGTTTCGACAACTCATCGCGCTGATGACGGTAGCCGCTCTCGGAATGATTTCCTCGAACGTGCGAGTTCAGGCGGCCGACCTCGTGCGGGTCGGCATTCTGGGCATCGATAACTACGGGTCAGTGGCGTACACGGAATTCCTCAACAAGCCGCACGCCGAGGGAGTCTTCGAGGGAATGCGAGTCGTCGCCGCCTATCCCGTCGGCAGCGACGACTATCCCGACAGCGCGAAGCTCGGAGCACAGTGGAAAGACCAACTCTCGAAGATGTACCAGACTCCGAAAGACCCGAAGGACGCGGTGCCGCCGATCGAGTGGGTCGATTCGCTCGACGCGCTGTTGTCGAAAGTCGATTGCGTGATGATCTTCAGCCTGGACGCTCGGCTGCATCGCAAGCAGGCGGAGCCGGTCCTGCGAGCGGGCAAGAAACTCTTCATCGGCCGACCGCTGGCGTCGTCGCCGGAAGACGCCGTCGCGATCATGAAGATCGCCGCAGAGACGAAGACGCCTTGTTGGAGCGGTTCACAGCATCGCTTCAGTACAGGCTTCGCCGGGATGGTCAATCATCCCGAAGTCGGCAAGGTCATCGGCTGCGATGTCTACGGTGGCTGGGATCCGAAGGCTCCCGAAGCGGACAAGTTCTGGCGTCCGCTGCACAGCCTCGAAACGCTCTACACGATCATGGGTGGACCGGGCGTCGTCTCGGTGACGTGTGCGTCAACGCCGACGACCGAATTGATCACCGCCACTTGGAAAGACGGCCGCGTCGGCACCTACCGCGGCATCAAAGAAGGAGCGGTCAAATACAGTGCGACCGTCTTCGGCGACAAAGGAGTCTCCACCGCCGGCATCTACGGCCACGGCGTTCCAGTCAAAGGAGTTGTCCCCACGAACGACGAATACGTCGGCTACAAACCGCTCGCCACTGAGATTGCCAAGTTCTTCAAGACCGGCCAAGTCCCTGTTCAGCCCGCTGAAACGCTGGAGATCTTCGCTCTGATGCAAGCCGCCGAGGAAAGCAGAGCCAAGAACGGCGCCGTCGTGCCGCTGAAGAATCTTTGGGAATCAAAGTAGGTCAGCCTTTCCACGCTGACCCGGTGCGCAATCCGCGCAGATTGAAGCGTTCGGGTCAGGCTCGAAAGCCTGACCGACAGGACCATCACTCGGAGAATTCAAAATGTTGCGTCAATTCGTTTGGTCGTTGTTGGTTGTCGTACTGTCCGTTCGCGGTGCCGCCGCTCAAACCGTCTTTCCCGGCGACGATTGGGAGACGGTCACTCCGGCCAGTCAGGGCGTGGATGCCGCGGGTCTTGAGAAAGCCAAGGCCTGGCTGGAGTCGCACAACAGCAAGTCCGGCGTTGTGATTCGTCACGGACGCATCGTCGCCGAGTGGTATTTCGGCGACGCGAATCGGCAGTCGAAGTTCGCCGCGTATTCCACAAGCAAGTCGCTCTCCAGCATGGCGACGGGATTGGCCATCGCTGATGGCAAGCTGGCTCTCGATCACACCGTCGGCAAGTATGTCGCGGATGCGGCTCCAGCAGGAAAGAAATCCGTGACGGTGAAGCAACTGCTGAGCATGACTTCGGGAGTCCACAATGATCCGAATGTGCCGCAACGCGAAGACCTTTTCACGTATGCCGTGAAGATGGCTCCGATGGACCACCAGCCGGGAGCGAAGTGGGATTACAACAACACCGGTCTCGCGCTGCTCAGCCCGGTGTTTCACAAAGCCACCGGCCAGCAGATCGACGACTTCCTCAACGAGCGAGTCTTCCGTCCCATCGGCATTCGCTCGGACGATCTGACTTGGGAGCGCCGCGAAGAACTCGCGATCCCGTACTCCGGTTGCCACACGACGGCCCGCTCGCTCGGCCGAATCGGATTACTGGTGCGGCATCACGGCAAATGGAACAACAAGCAAATCGTCCCGGCCGCATGGCTCAGCGAATCCATCGCCGCGTCACAGGAGCTCAACAAGTCCTACGGCTACCTGTGGTGGAACAACACGACGAACAAGTGGCCCAACGTGCCAAAGGATGCGTTCGCGGCGCTCGGCAAGTGGGACAACAACATTTTCGTGGCTCCCAGCCTCGACCTGATCGTCATCCGCCAATCTGACCTCGCCCCCGGCAAGGACCACAAAATTGCCGAGTACTATCAGTTGGTCTGCGATGCGGTGACTGTTAAGGGCCCCTCGGTTCCGTAGGCGGAGTTTTGAAGGGAGGGGGAATTCGCCCTAAAGAAGAAGGCATTCAGCCAGGACCGGATCGAACGTCCGACTGCTGGGACAACTTCGTCAACGGAGCGTTCTTGCTGGAAACGCGACACGCTGACTCTCGAGAAAGTGACGCCTATCGTTCCTGTCCGCAGGATCGTGATTCCGAAGTCACCATTCAATCCACAATCACGCTTGGTACGGCGACTTTGTTTCGCGCTCGAGCGAAGTTCACAGTGACGATGCGAAGCGCGGTGAACCGAACGACTTCGACTTCAACCCGACGGTATTCACTGCGATGACTCGGTACCGATGCGTCTTACCGGCTGCGACGGAGTGAAAAGCACGATCAGATCAGTTCTTGGATCTTCTCGCGGTCATCCAAAAGGTGCATGGGCCGGCCCTGGTAGTCCGGGAAAGCTCTGGCTGGGTCGATGCCCAGGACGTGATAAATCGTGGCCAGAACATTCTGCGGCGTGTAGGGTCTGCCTTTGGCCCGCTCGGCCCGCGCATCGGTCTCTCCCACGACTTGTCCCATGCGCAGTCCGCCTCCGGCCACGATTGCGAACCCCGCGTCCCACCAGTGACCGCGACCGGTGGCGAAACGGCTCCCCAAGGCACGCGTCTCGTCGCCCACTTTTGGAGAACGGCCGAACTCGCCCCAGATCACGACGGCCACCTTTTCATCGAGGCCGCGCTCGTACAGATCGCTCAGCAATGTGAAGATCGCTCGGTCATAGTCCGGGAGTAGTTTGCGCATGGAGGGAAAGTTGTTCGTGTGAGTATCCCAGACGCCGAACACGGGAAGACCCGGACTTTTTTGAATGCCTCCTTGCGCGACGGTGACGACGGAGACGCCGGCTTCCACGAGACGCCGCGCCAGCAGCAGATCGGTGCATCCCTGATAGCGGTCTCGCACGCGAGGGTCTTCGCGGTCCAGATCCAGCGCCTTGTAAACTTCGCCCGAGGTGACCATGCCAAACGCACGGCGCTGGAATTCGTCCAAGGCCTGAATCTCCTCGGAAGCCTCCGTCTCGCGACGGGTCTGATCGAATTGGGCCAGCAGAGTCTTGCGATCATCGAGGCGGTTGGTGGACACGGCATTGGGCAGTCGCAGATTCGCCAGCCCCGGCCCGGTCGGCCGGAACGGCGCATGCGCGGGACCGATATACCGCGGCACTTCCGCGTCGTCGGCTTCCGGAACGAGCCGCAGGTCATTGAGATTGACGTAGGGAGGCATGTCGGTCGCCTCATCGCCACGAATTCGGCTCACCACCGATCCGAAGACCGGCCATTTCTCACCGGCCCGAATTGCTCCCGAACTCGCCGAAGGGTAGCCGCTCAGGAGCTCGTAGGGATCGTGCCTTCCTTTGAACTTGATCCCCCGGATGACGGACAGCTTGTCGGCGATCTGCGCCTGCAGCGGCATGAGCTCGCAGAAGTCCAATCCCGGAACCTTGGTCCGGATCGTTCCGAACTCCCCGCGGAATTCCACCGGGGCATCCGGCTTTGGATCATACATGTCAATATGGCTAGGCCCTCCGGGCAGGTAGACCATAATGACGGACTTCGCCGTCGATGCGGCACCATGAGCTTCCAGCCGCAGCACATCGGCCAAGCTCAATCCACCCAGTCCCAACGCACCGATTTGTAGAAACTCGCGGCGATGAAGGCCGTGACGCAACGGGAGTTTCATAGGTCACTCTTCCCTGTTCTTGATCGCGACGTTCGCCGGAGTCAGCTTCTCGGTGGCCCAAACGGAGTCGGCAATGGCTCCGGTGGGCTTGAGATTGTAGTCATCGACGAACGAGACGTTGGACTTGGGACTTGCCGGGAATCTCTTTCTCATGCCCGATCAAAGATAGCATCGCGTTGACCATCAGTCGCGACAAGTTCCGTATCCAGTTCTCTGAGAGTCCAGCTTCCGTTCAAGGTCCGTAATTACGTTCCGGTTGCGACTCGACGAAGGGTCGTCGCCGCCGCCAGCGACCAACGGCCCGTCACGGCAGGTTCCCGTACGCACGATTCTATCCGCCGCACTTCTCGTGACGATTAGCGCACAAGGGTGGGGCTTCACACGCACGGCCTGCTTTACTCACGATTCGACCAGTCTTAGGATCGTCGCGAACATGCTGGTGACACAGCCCAATGATTTGCGAACCCTTTTCGGAAGGAACAATCTCATGCGTCGAGCTTTTTCAGTTTGGGTCATGACACTCGTGATTGGAACGGTCGTCTGCGCGGGCAGCCAATCAGGTTCAGCGGCGGACGAATACGCCTACGATCTGGTTCATTCCTCGGTCAGTTTTAAGGCACGACATCTCGACATCAGTTGGATTCACGGTCGGTTCAATGAGGTTGCGGGAAAGTTTTCGCTCGACCGAGAGAACCCCGGCAAATCGACGTTCCAGCTCACCATCAAAGCCGACAGCATCGACACGGCCAACAAGGCCCGCGACGAACACCTCCGGCAACCCGACTACTTCGATACGAAGCAGTTCCCGACCATCGAATTCAAAAGCACGAGCACCAAAGCCATCGACGGCGGATACGAAGTGACCGGCGACTTCACGATGCACGGCAAGACCAAGAAGATCATCCTTGTCCTGAAGGGTGGCAAAGAACACACCTTCAAAGACGTGAAGCGTGTCGCCTTCTCCACTGAACTTTCGCTCAAACGCAGCGACTTCGGTTTCGACAAGAACGCCATCGGACCGATCGGTGACGAAGCGTTGATCATCATCGATTGCGAAGGCATGCGAAAATAGCCGATGCCCGATCCGTTGCTGTCTCTGAAAGCGATGGGAGCCGCCGCCATCGTCAGCGCGATGATCGTGCTGGCGATGGTGAGGGCGCGGCGGCACGCCAACACGGCGTGGCTGAATTTTTCCTGCGTCGTGGGGATTGGCCTCGGCCTTGTGGTCGGCTACGGCGTGCTGTCGTTGCGATTGGCCTGGCCTCCCGTGAACGGTCTCGACCGGTTCTTAACGATCACCGTTCCATTGGTCCTCGGCATCGAACTGATCACGGGATTCCAGAGCGTACCGCGTTGGGTCGCGTGGCTATTGCGGATGAGCCTCGCCGTAACGATCCCCAGAATTTTACTACACGGTTCCGTTTACTTGAGCGGTGCGACCGACGGCTGGACTCCGTGGCAGACCGGCACGTCACTGGTCGCGTGCGGAGCCTTGTTGGCGGGTGTGTGGAGTCTGCTTTCCTGGTTGTCCCAGCGTTCCCCAGGAACCTCGCTTCCATTGGCTCTCTGTCTGCCGATCCTGTGCGCCGGACTGACCGTGATGATGGCCGGCTACATCAAGGGAGGAGTCGCGGCATTCCCCTTGGTCGCGACACTCGTGGCAACGACCATCGGAGTCAGGCTGATGGCGAATCGCTCCGTCGCACTGGCCAACTTGAGCGCGCCGGCGATCGTTGGAGTCGGCGTGGTGGCTTTGTTTGGCCTGTTGTTCCTCGGTCGTTTTTTTGGCCGGCTCTCGACCGACTGTGCGCTGGCCATGCTGCTGTCGCCACTTTTGTGCTGGGTGACCGAGATGCCGCAACTGCGGCACCGGAAGCCGTGGTTTTTGGGATCGCTCCGGTTGGTGCTGGTCGCGATACCGCTGCTGGTCGTGCTCGCTGCGGCGAAGCGTGATTTTGATCGGGATATGGCCCCCTTGCTGGGAAGTATTCCGGCGTCCCCATTTCGTTTTTTAGAGCAGCTCTTTGATGGATTCCCGCTCCTCCACCAATGCGATCGGGCGGCCGCTGTGGTCCGGGAGAGTCGCTGCGGGATCGATGCCGAAGACCTCTCGGTACAACGTGGCCAGCAGATTTTGCGGAATGTACGAACCACCGAGCGGCTGCTCCGCCCGGGACGTCGTCGCGCCAATGACCTGGCCCATCTTAAACCCGCCGCCGGCGACGAGGGCGAAGCTGGCCTGCGGCCAGTGATCGCGTCCGGCATTGCCGTTGATCTTCGGAGTCCGACCGTACTCGCCCCAGACCACGACAGTCACATCCTTGTCCAAGCCGCGTTCGTGCAGATCGGTCACCAAGGCATGAATGCCCTTGTCGAACAAGGGGAGCATCTGCCGCAGCGAACTGAAATTATTCGCGTGGGTGTCCCAGTAGCCGGGGGCCAGCACAGTGACCACCGAGACTCCGGCTTCGACGAGACGCCGAGCTTGCAGAAACCGCGAGTGAGTACCGTACTGTTCCCGAACCGTCTCCGGTTCCTTGCTGACATCGAAGGCGTCTCGGGCACGCGACGAACTGATGATGTCCAGGGCCTGAGAAGTGAACGCGTCCATCCCGGCAAAAGTGCCCTGCGTCCGCTCGACGGTGCGGTTGATGTTGTCGAAGGCACCCAGCAACGTTTTGCGCTCGGTCAACCGGTCGAACGTCATCTCATCGGCCAAACTTAAGTTGGCCACCAAGCCCGGAGAGCCGGGATCGAATGGCTGATGGGCCAAACCCAAGTAGGCCGATTCGAGTGCCAATGACCTCCGGCCACCGTGAGGCATTTGTCCCATGTCCAACGTGACGTACGGCGGGAGGTTCGTGCCGTTGCTCGGAAGGAGCTTGCTGACCACCGACCCGAATGTCGGCCGAAGACCGGGTTTCAAACTGAACGGGCCACCTTCTGGACCCCAAGGATAACCGCACAACAACTCCTCGGGCACATGGGTATCAGTCGCGAGTGCTCGCAGGTTGCGGATGATGGTCAGCTTGTCGGCAATCTTTGCCTGCAGCGGCATCAGCTCGCAAAGTTCCATGCCGGAGACGCTGGTCTGGATCGGTTTGAACTCGCCTCGGTACTCCGCCGGGGCCTCCGGCTTCATGTCATACATGTCGATGTGCGAGGGAGCTCCGCACAAATAGATCATGATGAGTGACTTGTGAGTGGACTTCGCCTGCTGCGCCCCCTGTGCCTTGAGCCGCAGTAAATCGGCCAAGGTCAGGCCGCTAAGTCCCAGAGTACCCACTTGCAGAAAATCGCGGCGTGAGAGGTTGTCGCACAGCCGCTTCTGTTTCTTTCCCCAAATGGTGAGCATGAACAGATTCCCGACCATGATGCACATGAAAGGCGGGACCACTGACTGATCAGCGTGCCAAGTTGGTCCCCCGCCAAGTGGGCTGACGCGGATCAGCTTAGCGGGGAGCGGCGGCCACGCAATTCCGAAAGATTCAGCAGCGACGCTGAATCCCTCTGACGGCCGGTTTCTGGCAGCCCGCCTTCGGGGCTCTGGCGATCTACGTTTCGACCGTCGGACATACCGGTTCGACAGGGACCATCGCGTGGGCTGACCCGGCGAGCGAAACGGTTTGCGTTGTGCGGACGTCACTGCCCGCGCGAGCCGTCAAGCCGCATCCGCGAGACCTCGCCGCTGAAAAGGTCGCGGCGGCGGCATCGTGAGGGGATCTCAGGAAGACTCATTGGAGTTTCTTCAATTCAAACCCCTTGCCGGACAGGGCAACATAGCGCTGTTCAACGAAGGTGTCAGACTCCAGCACGACGAGTGCGATCGAAGACTACGCCAGAATCTCCGTGGCAACGTTGCCGTACACATCGGTCAGGCGGAAGTCGCGGCCGCCGTAGTTGAACGTCAGTCGTTCGTGATCCAGGCCCAGCAGGTGCAGGATCGTGGCGTGCCAGTCGTGGATGTGCAGGGGCTTTTCAACCGCTTCGTAACCGAACTCGTCGGTGGCACCGTAGGCGAGTCCGCGCTTCACGCCGCCGCCGGCCATCCAAATCGAATAGCCCTTGTTGTTGTGATCGCGGCCGTTGCCGCTTTGAGCGTACGGCGTGCGGCCGAACTCGCCAGCCCAGACGACGAGCGTATCGTGCAGCAGGCCGCGTTGTTTCAGATCGGTCAGCAGCGCGGCGATCGGGCGATCGGTGGCGAGAGTGCTCTTCGTCAATTCATCCTTGAGCAGGAAGTGATGGTCCCAGCCGACCGGCGCGGTGATCTCGATAAATCGCACGCCCGCTTCGGCCAATCGGCGAGCGAGAATGCACTGCCGGCCGAAGCGATCCGTCGGCAGGCCCGAACCGACGCCGTACAGCTTGAGGATCGAATCCGATTCCGAACGCAGGTCGAGCACGTCGGGGACTTCGTCCTGCATCCGAAACGCCAGTTCGAACGATTCGATCGCTCCTTCGATCTCCGGGTGATGCACGTCCCGTTCGAGTTTGTGCCGATTGAGATTTCGCACGAGGTCAAGCTGTGCTCGCTGCTGCTCGCGTGAGAGATTTTTGTTCTCGATGTTCTTGAGCGGCGGTCCCGGTTCTTGATCCTTGCGGAGGATCGCGGCGTAGAACGCGGGAATCTGATTCGTGCCGACTCGCGTCCCTTGGCTGATCGCCGGCAAGAATCCGCTGCCGTAGTTTCTCGCGCCGCCGTTGTCCGACGGTGGATTGATCGTGACGAAGCCGGGCAAGTTCGAGTTCTCGGTGCCGAGACCGTACAGCGTCCACGCTCCGACTGACGGCCGCACGAATTGAAAGCTGCCGCAGTGCATCTGCAAAAACGCCTGCGAGTGATTCGGCAGGTCGGTCTGCATGCTGTTGATGACGCACAACTCATCGGCTTGCTTGGCCAGTTCCGGAAAGACTTCCGACATCCACAACCCCGACTCGCCGTGCTGAGCAAATCGGAACGGCGAACCGAGCAGCTTGGCTCCGCCACGCCCGCGCCCGATCGGCGATGACTCTCCCGATTGCTGATTGAGCACCGGCTTGTAATCCAGCAGGTCCACATGCGAAGGGCCGCCGTTCATGCAGAGAAAAATCACTCGCTTGGCCCGCGCCGGAAAATGCGTCGCCTGCGGAGCCAGCCCGCCTTCGCGAGTTGCGGCTGCCGCCTCGTGAGCCAACCCCGCGAACGCCAAGTAGCCGAAACCGGAAGCGCACGATTTCAAAACGTGCCGCCGAGAAACGAACGATGGCGACCGAGCGTCAGAATGTGGAGTTGTCATGGCGATGATTCCGAATGCTGGCTTCGTTGTTCGGACACCTACGTCCGACAGACCGGACGTGGGCGTCCGGCCTACGAAAACTTTAATCGAGGTTCCTGAACTCCGCCGTCGCCAACAGGGCTTGGCAGTAGCTCACGAAATGTTGTTGGTATTGCTCCGCAGTGAGGTTCTTCGCGGACTCAAAGAACGCGACGGCGAGTTTGGATTCTTCAGCGTCGGGAGCACGGCTGAAGCAGAGCACGAAGGCGTGGCGGAGTCGTTGCTCGTGGCCGTCGGCTTCGCGCTGCACGCGATTGGCGAGTGCGGTCGCTCGCGATTGCACGAAGGAACTGTTCATCAAATAGAGAGCTTGGACGGGGACGTTCGTGGTTTCGCGGTCGCCGGTGACGAGGCTCGGTTCGGCGAAGTCGAACAAGTCCAGCACGTCGGGCAAGCGGTCGCGCAGCACGGGGAGATACACCGAGCGATGCCGCGAGCCGTCGAGATCGGCGGGGATATTCGGATCGAGGCCGATGAGCGAGATCGGTCGGTCGCCAATCTTCGTGGCGACGAGCGAACCGACCGGACGCGCCGTGTCGAGTTCTCCGGCGACGACGAGCATCGCGTCCCGAATCGCTTCGGCATCGAGTCGGCGTTTGGACGCTCGCCAGAGAAAACGGTTTTCGGGATCGGTGCGGAAGGCGTCCTCGCGATAACTCGATGACTGCCGATAGGTGCGTGACAACACGATCTCGCGCACGAGTTTCTTCACCGACCAGCCGTCCTCCATGAATCGCACGGCGAGCGTGTCGAGCAATTCCGAATGACTCGGCCGTTCGCCGCTAAAACCGAAGTTGTCCATCGTGCG
>QWQF01000208.1 GCA_003669125.1 Planctomycetota bacterium | reverse complement strand
GCGACTCTGTTTTTCTTCCGCCGTTGGTGGTGGCACACCGATTCGTTCCGCCCGCACCGTTTCCGAGTGCTCTCGGTCTGCCTGACGGCGATTGTTGGAGCACTGGCCGCTTGCGTGTGGGGCTTCCCGGTTTTGTGGGGCACCGTTTGGGCCGCGAGCTTGTCGAGCGTCGTGCAACTTGCAGCGGTGTGGACACCGCGCGAGCAACGTCGGTGAGGGATATCCGATTTGAAATTTCAAATTTCAAATTTCAGAAGGCCATGTGATGAGCTCCGAAGCCCCGACAATTGGATTCCATTGGAGCATGCCGATTCTGCTCGTCCTGATCGCAGTCATTGTACTTCTGACGGTCGTTGCTTCAGGGCGGCGGCTACCGGAGATCGCACGGTCCTTCGCAAAGTTTCTGGTGATGGGAGTCTTGCTGCTGGTGACCGCCGGATTCTTTTGGAGTCGTGGCGTCCCGATGCAGACCACCACTCGGCTGGCATCGGAACGCACTTCGGCGCCGTTGAACAAGTTGCCGCCTTCGGAAAGTGCGACGTCCTCGGCCGGTGAAGTGGAAGCCGCGAAGTCCGATGTCGAGCGGCCCGAATGGACTCGGCAGCCTGCGCGGATCGACGGCAATCGGAAGCTGGTCGTGGTGAGCAGCGGCCTCTTCGCGAGCAGAGAGGAAGCGGAGTTGCACGGCTTTCAACAAGCTGCCGCCATCGCCGTGAAGGAGTTTTCATCGTTCGATCCTCGCGGGTCCGGTGCGGTGCAACCGCAGCACACAGACATGATCAAAGAGACCGCCGTCAAAATCCGGTTCATGGAGACGATCGCTCAATACGACTTCGGCAAGTTCAAAGCTCCGATGCATCAGCTTTGGTTGCAGGTGGAACTGACTCCTGAACTTGGCGAGCGATTGGCGGAGCCGTGGCGGCAAGCGGCGGTCGAGGCTCGCTTGCG
This sequence comes from Planctomycetota bacterium, assembly GCA_003669125.1. GTDB lineage: Bacteria > Planctomycetota > Planctomycetia > Planctomycetales > Planctomycetaceae > SXKJ01. The sequence continues at coordinate 36,096 of QWQF01000208.1, read as the reverse complement.
AACGCTCACCGGCTGGAGCTTGTGGGGTACGGCTGCTGCCGCACTGACTGCGTTCGCGCTGCGACTGGATGCCGCTTGGAATGGCCGTCGCCGTGCCGTAGTCGCGGGAACGGCGATCGTCCTCACGCTGGGGAGCTTGGCATTTTGGGTCTGAGTGTGTGAACTGCGAGTCATTCAACCTGAGGAGGAATGATGACCGGCCAATCACACAGCTCCGCGCATTGGGACCAGCGATATCTCAGCGGCGACGCGCCGTGGAATTCGGGCATCGTCTCGCGGGAACTTGTCCGCGTCTTGGCCGAGCAGCACGTCGTACCGTGCCGGGCGGTGGAGCTCGGCTGTGGTGCCGGGACGAACGCGGTGCATCTGACGCAGCAAGGCTTCGAGGTTTTGGGGACGGACTGCTCGGCGATCGCGATCGAGCGTGCCCGCGCACTCGCCGACGAAGCTGGCGTTTCGGTGCATTTGACCGTCGCGGATTTGTGTCGAGTGGCGGATCTCCGCGAGACGTTCGGCGAAGTCGCTGCGATGTTCGAACGAGAGTGCTCGTTCTTGTTTGATCGAGGCTGCTACCACTGTGCTCGGCGCGTGAACTTGGCGGGATTTTTGGAAACGGTGGAATGGCTCGCCGCTCCGAATGCTCGACTGCTGCTGTTGTGCGGGAACGCGAATGAGCTGACTCAACAGGGGCCGCCGAAAGTGACCGAGGCGGAAATTCGCTCCGACTGGGGCAACCTGTTTGAGATCGAGTGGATTCGAGAATTCCACTTCGAGGATCGCGGCGGAATTCCTGGCCCCTTGGGCTGGGCGTGCTGGATGACTCGCCGCTCAGCAGCGTGATCAGAATCCGAAACGCTCGCGTTCAAAACTTGAACATCGCGTTTCATTCAGTGAATTCGCAGCGATTTTTTGTGCCGGTCGAACCAACCTTGTGGATGCCCACCGCCGCCGCGTGGTTGGAATCATTATTGAAAAACCTAAGCACAGACGGAACTTGCCGCGAGATCGTTTTCCAATCGAGCCAATTCCGATTCGTGGTGCCGCGACGTTGCGGAAACAAGTCATCCGGCATTTGCCTTGCTCAGGGAGTTGGCAATCTCGGATCGTTCGGAACGAATTCCTACAACCGCGAGGCACGCACAGGATCAGTCGGATTGTCAGACGTGGAATCCGTCTGACTCAGTCATGGAGCGGAGCACGCCCATGTCACAGAAGGATCTGAAACCAATGGTCGAAGAAGTTGAAACTCGTGAACCTCAGCCGCCGCGATGGCTCGGCGAACTCGCCACTTTGGCGACGCAAGCGATTCACTCGCAGAGTCCATTAGCGCCGGTCGGTTGTCACTTTCACAAAAACAACGAGGTCGCGCCGACTCAATGGGAAGTGACGCTCTTTGTTTCGAGCACGGAGATTTATGGCGGAGCACGCGACGGACAATGCGTGTTCTCACGCTTCATGGTCGACCTAAGAGATCTGATGGCGGCCTTTGACGTCGTCGAGAATTGCTATTGGCAAGCTCAGACGATGACGGAGGACGATCAATTGGGACCACATGTGGGAGTTGAGGGGCTCTTTCAAGGCCACTCGGTCTGGCTGCGAATCACCGCCCAATCGCCGAGCAAATTTGAACCCGGACGAGTGTTCAATCAAGCCGCGAACGAACTGCAGAACCGCTGGTAATTGAGCCGCAATCAGGCATCCGAGACGTGGGCGTTGCGATGAGAGGTTTCGCGTCCGCGAACCGGTCCATTCATTGACGCAAACCTGATGAAGAAAGGCCCGGCTTCGAAGGGGAAGCCGGACCTTTTTTGTTTTCGTGGCACAGGCGGATCGCCTGTGATCGCGATGCACCGTTACTTCTTCGGCAACTCACGCACGTAGATGTTCTTGAAGTACAGCGTATTGCCGTGGTTTTGCAATTCGATCGGGCCGGTCTCGTAGCACGGCTTGTCACGCTCCCAGTAGTTCTCCAGCGTGACGTTGTTGACGACCGTCTTGCCGTTGAGCGTGATCGTCACTTTGTCGCCGACCATGCGGATGAAGAACGTGTTCCACTGACCGATCGGGTTGTCGGCCTTCACGTCCGGGAAGCGCGGGTTCTTGGCATTGTTCCACAAGCTGCCCGAACCCTTCTCGGCACCGTTTCCCAGTTGAGCCTCGGCGCTGGAATCCCAGATTTGAATCTGAGGCGTGCCGCGAACGTAGATGCCGCTGTCCCCTTTCGGCTCGATCTTCCAATCGCAGTAGAGTTCAAAATCGGCGTAGTCCTTGACCGAGCAGAGGCTTTGGCCCTTGCCGTCGAAGAGGAGCACTCCGTTCTCGGCGCGCCAGTGAGCCTTCGCGCTCTCGTCGGCTTTGATTTGCTCGGCCGCGATTTGTTCGGCGGTCATGGACTTCCGCTCTTTGATGTTCTTGACGAGCCCCTGCCAGCCAGTCAGGTCTTTGCCGTTGAAGAGCGCGGTGAAACCTTCGGGCGGCGTGTTGTCAGGAGCGGCCTTCTTGCCGACGGGTTGAGCTTGTTGATCCGCAACGGCGACTTCTTTCGGCTCGACCTTCGTGCCGAACAGGAACACGTTGTCGAAGTTCCCAGTGTCGTCGAACGTGCCGACCCCGACTTGGCCCCACGCGAACGTCGTGTCCGTCGCTTCCATCACCGGTTCGGTCATGTTGTCGAAGAAGACCTTGATCGAGCCGCTCTTCACGTCGCGCGTCAGCCGAGCGTGATGCCAGTCGTCGGTCCAATTCGTCCCGCTGCTGGTCTTGGTCGAGATCTTCTTTCGGTCGGCGTTGTTGACGATGAAGATCTGGTTGGCGTGGTCGTCGGTCTGTTTGCCGAGATGCACGTAGTACAGATGAGCCGCGTCCTGGCCGCCGAAAAACAGACACATGTCGCGATGCCCGTAGTCTTTGATGGTCGATTGCAGCTTCACGTCCAGCACGAAATCGCTGACGGTCACATCCTTGATCATCGCTCGATTGAACGGCGAGCGAACCGGCGTCTTGGTGTTGCTCTTGCCGAACTGGCTGAGGACGTGACCTTTGTCCGTCTTCTCAATCTTCCAAGCGGCCGGATCGGTCGCGACCCAACTTGAGGAACTGCCGGACTCAAAGTCGTCCGAGAAAATCAGCGGCAGGTTCGTGATCCCTTTCGGAGCGTCCGCCGCACCCGCGATCGCCGTCATTCCCAGCAATGCCCAAGCGAACAATCCAACCGAGCGTCTCATGGTGGTTCCTTTCGAGAGTTTCGTAGTCCCGCCTTCAGGCGGCCGTCAAATCGAACGGTGAAATCCAACAGGGGGAATAGCGTGACCAGCCTGGCGAACGATGACAAGCGTGGACCACAGACTTACTTCGCGTCTTTGGCGTCGTCTTCCATCGTGGCCCAATCGACGAGTTCGATGGGGTCGCGGATGAGATCGACGAACTCGCTGCGGTGGCTGGTGCGGATGCCTCGGCCGCCGCGTGAGGTGATGGTGTATTTCGTTTGGCCGAACGCCATCGTTTTGTCGGCGTTCGTGGTGACACGGAGCGCGTCGCTGGGACGAGTCATCTGTTTGAAGCCAAGCACGCTGTCGCCGGTTTCGACTTTGATGCCGCGGACTCCTTTGCCGGCTCCGGAGAGAATCGGCACGTCGTCGATGCCGAAGTGAATCAGCCGGGCCTTGCGAGTCACGATGAAGACCGAATCGGCATCGCGGATCAATTCGACCGAGACGACTCGGTCGCCGGGAACGACGCGGCAGAACTTGCGGCCGTTCTTGTTCGACGCGGTGCGGAACGGGCTGAGCGGCAAACGCAATACGTTGCCGAAGGTCGTCACGACAAACAGGTGCGGGCGGGGCAGGGGGTCTTTCTTCCGTTGAACATCTTCGGGGGTGAAGCGCGCATCGGTCGTGATCGCGGCGACGATGCTGACTCCGTCTTGCAGTTTGACGTGCTTGCTGATCGGTTCGCCGTAGCCGCTGCTGGCGGGGACTTGATCGATCGGCAGCGTGTAGGCGATGCCGTCGCTGGCGAAGAAGACGACCGTGTCCAACGTGCTGCCGGGGACGACGTCGAGAACACTGTCTCCTTCACGGACGCGAGTCCCCTCGACCTTCGCCAGTCGGCCGACGCGTTTGATCCAGCCTTCGCGAGTCAGCACGACATTCGCGTTCTCTTTGACGATGTACGCGGCGGCGTCGAACTCGGTGATCTCCTCCGACGAGCCGATGCTCGTCTTGCGTTTGTCCGGGAACTGAGTCAACAACTCTTCGAGTTCCGTGCGGACGACGCCCCACAAACGCGCTTCGGATTTCAGCAGCTTGCGGAGCCGCTCGGCTTCGGCTTGTTTCTCGGCCAGCTCTTTGCGGATGTCGTCAATCTCCAGCTTGCTGATCCGATACAGCATCATTTCAAGAATCGCCATCGTCTGGATTTCATCCAGCGGAAATTCTTTCATCAGCTTGGCTGCGGCGTCTTGTTTGCCGTCGCTGCCGCGAATGATCTTGATCGCTCGGTCGAGGCCGTTGAAGATGATCGCGAAGCCTTCCAGGATGTGGATGCGGCGTTCGAGTTGAGCCAGCAAATACTGGAACCGGCGACGCACTGTTTGCAGGCGGAAGTCGAGGAAGTGCTTGAGCATCTCGACCAGATTGCAGCGGGCGGGCGTGAGCGTGCCCGATTCGGTTGGCACGAGGCAAGTCGCGTTGTACGCGAAGTTCGATTCGAGTGAGCTGTGCTTGTAGAGGTACGCCATGACCATTTCCGGATCGGCGTCCTTCTTCAGTTCGAGGACGATTCGCAGGCCGAGTTTTTCATTCGTCTCGTCGTTGAGTTCGAGCACCTGCGGCAGATTGCGGCCGTTGATGATGTCGCCGAGTTCGGCCATCAGCGGGTTGGTCTCGACGCCGTAGGGGATCGTGTAGATCACGATGCGGTTCGCGATTTCTTGCCGTCGCTCTTTGTCGAGCCGCCATTCGGCGCGGACTTTGATCGAGCCGCGGCCTTCTTCGTACATCAGCCGCAGCGACGTGCGGTCGGTGACGATGCGGCCTCCCATCGGGAAGTCGGGGCCTTTGACGTACTTCATGAGCTGCGTGACCGTGACCTCGCTATCGGTGTCGATCAGATGCAGGCACGCGCGGATCAGTTCTTCGAGGTTGTGCGGCGGGATATTCGTGGCCATGCCGACCGCGATGCCGGAGCAACCGTTGGCCAGCAAGTTGGGAAAGCGGGCCGGCAGCACGACCGGCTCTTGCGTGCGCGCGTCGTAGTTCGGCCGCATGTCGACGGTCTCGAACCGCAGCTCGTTCATGAGCTGTTCGCTGATCGCGGTCAGCCGAGCTTCGGTGTACCGCTGATGCGCGGGAGGCAGGCCCATGATCGAGCCGAAGTTCCCCTGACCATTCACCAGCGGATACCGCATGGTGAAGTCCTGAGCCATGCGGACGAGCGCCTCGTAAACGGCGACGTCGCCATGCGGGTGATAGTTGGCGAGCGTCTCGCCGACGATTCCCGCGCACTTGCGCGGCTTGGAGGTGGCGAGCAGCCGCAGCCCTTCGTACATCGCGTAGAGGATGCGTCGCTGGACCGGCTTCAGCCCGTCGCGCACGTCGGGCAATGCGCGGGACATGATGACGCTCATCGCGTAGTTCAAGTACCGGCGGCGCGTCTCTTGGCTGATCGAGACGTATTGCAGTTGGCCGGCCTCGGCGGTTCCGTTGCCGTTGTCCTGAGTCGTCGCGTCATCTTCGTTTCGGGGCACGGTGAATCCTTCAATCGCGCATCGCCTGGGGAGCTGCTCCGAACCGCTCAGAGGTGAACTGGGCAATCTGCGTCAGCCGAAGGGGGGCAGATTCTAGCGGTTGGCTTGAGTTTGCAAGGTTCGGGGACTCGTCGGGATTTGCCGGGGATTCGGCGGGTGACGGCTGTGCCGAGCGACCGGCGGCGTTGTCGGCCAAGGACCGCGGAAGAACCGGCAAAACCGATGTGGCAGGTCGGGCGTGACCGATTGGAACAACCGTCACAAGAAGTCGCCGCCGGCTGACGGTCAGAGATGATCGGGCGAGTTGCCGGCCGACACGAACAACACGGACGTTGCCAGGGGGCGAACATGCTCAAGTCAGTTTTGTTGTCGCTGGGAGCCGCGGCGCTCGTCGCATTCGTGGCGTCGGATTCGATTGCACAAGCACCGAACGGGCCGTACGGCGGTCAGCCGATGTCGGGTTACGCTCCGCAAGCCGCTCCGGGACAACTGCCGCCCGGAGCCGTTGTCGTGATGCCGGCACCGCGGGGGTATCCGCAGATGCACGCGCCGATGTATCCAACTCCGGTGCCGAATGTGCCGGCCTATGTCGGCGGCACGGTGTTCACGAACCAAGCGTTCGCGCCGCACGAGATGCTCTACCCGCACGAGTACAAATCCCTCTACCCGCCCTTCTATCACAAGGTCAGCGGCAAGTGGTGGTGGACTCCGTTCGGCATGGAGTCTCACGACAAGTGGGAGCTGCAAGGGACCGAGGTGAAGGTCAAGTACCGCAGCAGCTATCGGCCGTTCTCGGGCTTCTGCCCGCCGACCTCCTGGTAAATCACGATCGCCGGAAGGCGAAACTCCAAACACTCAACTCGCACGCATGTGGGAGCAGATGATGATGACCCTTGAAAAATTGTTCCGCTGCGGCGCGCGAATGCTGATCGCCGGAGCGGCTCTGCACGGCTTGGGCCAGATGGTCTTGGCCGAGGATGTGGAATCGGCTGAGTTCGAGACGTCCAACGTTTCACAGAGCAAACAGATCTCGCTGGTTTCGGACGAGAAGGCACCTGCGCCACCAGCGGAGAAGGCTCCATTGCCTCCAGCCGATGAACCTCAGGGACGAATCCAAATCGCAGGGCCTGGCGTGGCGCGAGTTCCCGGTTGCACCAGCATCGCGTGTCCGAACGGAGCCTGCACGAACGGAGCCTGCACGAACGGAGCCTGCACGAACGGCTCTTGCTCGGCGCGAGCGGGGGCCTGTGGCCCGAATGGATGTCGCCCAGGAACTCCCGGTAGTTGCGGACCCAATGGTTGCCCGTCGTGCCGAACTGGTGGAGGCGGCCATTCGTCCGGCTACAGCTTCCGCGATGCGGGCCAATCCTGGAACGGTGCTGGTCATGCAACCGGTCGCGCCGTGGGCTCGATGTGGCGCGGGCCAGAATGCGATTGGAATGACGAAGGGGGAGCCGGCTCGTGGTCTGGAAATGGTCCGTGTCCGGAACATGGTTCCAGGAACTGTCCGCACTGCAGCGGTTGGCTGCACGATCAGTGGGGGATGTTCAACGCTCGCAATCGGCAACAAGGCGAGATTCTCCGAGCACACATTCACGGCAAGTTCGCGTACTTCCATCCGATGGGAAATGGTGGCGAAGGAGCTCCTCCGTTCGGCTGCTATCACTTGGTCTACGCCGTGAATCCCGATTACTCCGATCCGCGTGACAGCCAAATTTACGCGGCTCAGGGATGGGGAGTTCCGATGTCAGTGCCGCTCGCACCAACCGTGCGACACACGATGAATTACTCGACCGGCATTCCGTCGAGCCGATTGACACCGATTTCCAATGTCGTGCCACCTCGTGGTGGACGAGGCAGGTAGGGAGTCGGCGGAAGGCAGTAGGCAAATGGGCGCAGCCCGCAGGAAGGGATCGAGTCATGAGTAGAAGTTTTCTCAAGGGACTGAGTCTGGCAGGGTTGTGCTACCTGGCGATCGCTTCGGCTCCGAGCAGTCATGCGAACGATGCGTGTCCGACGTGTCCGCAGCAAGGCGACTCCTGTCCGGGATACGCTCGCACGGGTTATCACGAATGCAGCCTGAAGCCGATCGTGAAGTGGGCGTTGTGTCCGGACTACTACATCCTGCCGCCGGATTACGGCTGGAATGCTCCGGTCAAAGTGCCGGTCGTGCGTCGCGGTGTGACCTACTACCGCTACTGGCCGGAGCAGTGGCACGGGACGGGCTCGGCTGCTGCTGGTCAGTATCGCAGCTATCCGCAGGTGTACTCGCCGACCGACACGACGCAGCTCGGCTACACCTACCAGCAGGTTCCGTACTGGCAGCCGGCGAATCGTTTGCCGCCACCGCCAGTGCCGTCGCAGTGGCATGTGCGTGAGGGGCATCGTGGCTATCACGGTCGCTGGCACGACGGCTACACGCCGATCCATCACCATCAATCCGCGAACGTTCAATACTGGGTCGAGCCGCTCGGCAATCAAGCCTGGACGCAACCGAGGCCGGCTCAACCAGCGGGACCGGTGGGCTGCCCTCCGGCTCCAGCACCGGCAGCGAATCCGGCCCCACAGAAGCTCGTGCCGGAACCGGCTGCCCCGGTTGCTCCGCCCGCTCCGGCGGTGGATGAGAAGTCCGCGGCAACGGTCAAGTCGCGAATGACGTCGATGCTTCGCTAGGTCTGCGAATGACAGAGTGACAAGGTGAGGGGGTGACAAAGTGACGCTGGCGATTTCGCCGGTTCACCCTGTCACCCCCTTCGTGCATTCGGCAAAATGATCGGCGATGTGCTTTCGACGTCCCGTCATGAAGTTCGCGCCATGCACCGCCAAGCTGGAATCGCCTGGCTGATCATCCTGCTGCAAGCGGCGATGTTCTGGTACATGTCGGAAACGATTGTGTTTCCGATTCTGGTCGCGCTGATCAGTTCGCCGGCGGTGTGGTGGCGCCGTCGGTGGGAAGTCGCTCCGGGGTATTTGCCGTGGATCGATTTGGTGCTCGTGGCGGGTTGCGCGTTGCGGTGGAATCTCGCGCCGTATGAGCCGCCGACGATGACCAGCTTTTTGAACTATCCGTTGGTGCATGCGGCGGGGCAATTCTTTTTGCTGGCCCAGGTGGCTCGCTTGTGGGCGAGGCGTCCCGATCGTCCGTTGCCGGTGTATCTGCCGTTGCTGGCGGTGATGGTTTTCATCTGTTTGGGAGATGTGCAACTCTCGAAAACAGGTCGCATGCGGCGCATGCATCAGCGAGCGACGTTTGCCTTGGTGGGACTCTCGTGCGCGTACTACGCGATGGCGCGGAAACGTCAGGAGCCGTCATCGCGGTCGGCTCGTTGGGTCCGCCCGACGGCAAGCGGGACCGTGTTGGTCGTCTGCGCTGTGAGCGCCAGCGCCGGAAATTCGTGGGTGCTGGAGAAGTGGTCGACTCTCGAGCAGTTCATCATGCGAGCTTCGGGATCTCGGATCCCGCAGCGACAACCGAATTTGATGGTTGGCTTTTCGGGACAGGCTTCGTTGGGATCGATGCAGTTGCTGCGTTCGTCCCTCGACGAAGAAATCGCCGTGCGCGTGTTCTCAGATCGGCCGCCGGGTTACTTGCGCGGTGCGGTGTTTGAACGCTACACGTCGCATGGCTGGGAATCGCACGGTGACTGGATACCGCTCGGTCGCAGCCGGAAGCCGCAGCCGATTTCGGATCTGATTGCGCCGTCGGATCGCACGTCGAGGCCGCCGCGCTCCGTGTTTCAGTTGCGTGAGGACTCCGCGAATAAACTGCGAGCGATCACCATTTGGCGAACTCCGTCGATGGACCGATTCACGTTTCTGCCGTTGAGCACCACGCGGTTAGAAGCACCGGTTGCCGTCTTGAACTTTGATCGGCACACGGTGGTCGCTGCGGACAACATGCCGGTCGAGGCCAGTCTCACGGCTTGGCTGCCCGACTCAACCGACGTGACCCCCATCGAGCCGATCATCCAACCTTTGTTGTGGGACAACGGAACGCCTTGGGAGCTGGATCGGTTGGATACGATGTGGGCCAAATGGCGGCTAGAACAACTCCCCGAACGCCTGAAGCTGAACTCACAAATCCGGAAACTCGCGACGAAAGTGTTTGCCGATTGCAAAACGCCACAGGACAAGATTGTGGCGGTGAAGCGTCACTTCGCGGCCTATCAGTACGGCACCGACATCGTCGTGCCGGCGATGATCGATCCGGTTTACTATTTTCTGACGGAGAAGCCGCCGGCTCATTGCGAATTCTTCGCGAGTGCCACAGCCGTGTTGTTACGAATGGCAGGTGTTCCGTGCCGTTACGTCACCGGTTATGCCGGGGCCGATTTCAGCGTGATGGGCAACTACTGGATCATCAGGCAACGGGACGCGCACGCGTGGGTCGAAGCGTACTTGCCGGACGAAGGCTGGGTCATCGTGGACACGACGCCGGAAGGTTATGTGCCGGCGACGATCACGTCGTTTAGCCTGTGGCAGTTGTGGGACGAGGTCACGCTGCGCGGTCAAATGATCCGCACGGCTCTGGCCGGAGAAGGCTGGTTCAGCAAATGGATGGCCTTGAAGCTGTTCTTCTGGAGCTTGCTGACCACGATTCCCGGGGCGTTGATGACCAGCGGGTTGGTGTTCTTGGCGGTGCGGAAGATGAAGTTCACTCGCAGGCCAACGGTGTCGAGTTCGCTGGAGCCTGCGGTGGTCGAACTGCGGCGTTTGCTGGCGGAATTGGATCGCCGATTGCGGCGGTTCGACCTCGAACGCGAAACGCACGAGACGCTGCATCAGTTTGCCGAGCGACTGCGCGCCGCCGCGTCATCACGTCCCAATCTGCGGGACGCGGCCGAGTGGTATCTGCGCTACGCCGCGATGCGCTACGGCCTGTTGTCGTTTCAGCCAGAGGTCCAGGCGGCCCTGCGAACCGAACTGCAAGCGGTGTGTGCTCGTTTGAACGAACGGCAGAAGGTCAGGTAGTCGTCCGCGTGAAATGCGGGCTGTCTGAATCGCGTGATCTCAATTCGCCTTCCGACGCGCCTCGCTGGACTCTGCTTCGCTGGCTGGCGGAAACTTGAGGACCAGCGGTGGTTCGATCGGCGTCGTGGTCTTGGGATTGGCGGCGGCTGAGTCGATACGGAACTCGCTCTGGCTGTCGCCACTTTGGTGAAAGGGTTGAGCTCGAAAGAGCCGCTGATAGGCCGGGCACGATTGCAGTAATTCCTGATGCGGTCCCACAGCGAGAAGCTGGCCCTGTTCCAGGACCACGATCCGCGAGACGAATTCCAAAATTTCGGGCTTCACCGCATGCGTGATGAGGAACACCGTCCGCCCTTTGACGAAGTCGCCCAGGCATTGGTGGATCATGGATTCACTCTGCGCGTCCACGGCGGATGTGGCTTCGTCCAAAATCAGAATCGCCGGATCGATGAGCAACGCACGGGCCAGCGCGACTCGCTGCCGTTGTCCGCCGGAGAGCCGACTGCCGCGTGCGCCGACGCGCGTCGCGAAGCCTTCCGGAAGTTGATCGAAGAATTGTGGGACGTGTGCCTTCTCGGCGGCGGCGAGCACTTCGGCGTGTGTCGCGCCCGGCTTGCCGTAGCGGATGTTTTCGTAGATCGAGTCATCGAACAGCAGCGTCTCTTGCGTGACCACGCCGATCTGACGGCGCAGATCGCGCAGCCGCACGTTGCGGATGTCGATGCCGTCGATCAGCACCGAACCGGAGCTCGGGTCATAGAACCTCGGCAGCAGATTGACGAGCGTCGACTTGCCGCTGCCGTTCTCGCCGACGACGACGACGACTTCGCCCGCCGCGACTTTCAGTGTCACGTTGGTGAGCGCGTTCGGCCGGTCGATACCATCGGAGTCGTATTGAAATGAGACCTTTTTGAAGCTGATGGATTGCGAATGTCGCGGCATGTGTTGCGGCTGTTCGGCTTGCTTCAAAGCCGGTTGCCAATCCAGGACTTGGAAGATGCGTTCGGTGGCGGCGGCGGAGCGTTTGAGCTTCGAGTAAATCGACGACAACTTTCGCACCGGATCGAGCGTGCCGGCTAGCAAGGCGTAAAACCACGACAAGTCTTCCATCAACATCGGCTCGGAGGCCAGCTTGATACCCCAGATTGTGTCTTCGTGGCGGAGCACCAAATACGCTCCCGGCAACAACGACACGCAAACCGCGAGCGTCAGCAGCAGTTCCGTGGTCGGACTGGTCAGCGAGTCGATCTGCACCACCTTCATGGCTTGGTGGTAATAATCTTTGTTCTCGCGATGAAAGCGTTGCCGATGCCGCCGCTCGCCATTGAAGGCGATCACGACTTTCAGTCCGTCGAAGGTCTCCTCCAGCGATTTGTAGATGCGAGACATGCGCTCCAACATGTGCTGGCTGGCTCGCTTCAGCAGCAAGCCGTAGCGATGGAAGATCACAGCCATCACGGGGACACAAACCATCGACAGCATCGTGAGCTGCCAATTCACCCAAAACGCCACGCTGATGCAGGCGAATGCCTTGAGTGGCTCGCGCACGATCCGTCCGCCGAGCAGATTCAATCCATCCGATGCGACGCTCACGTCATTGGTGAACCGCGACATCAACTCCGGTTTGCCGTGCCGCATCAGCGTTTGGTAGTCCAGTTCCAGCGCATGCCGGAAACAGTCCTTGCGCAACGCCATGACGGCCAGTTCGACGACGCTGCCGATCAGCACCTCTTGAATGAAGACCGCGGTTCCTTTGAGGGTCGTCCCGATCACCAGAACGAAGAGGATCCAGGCGTAGGTTTCAAATTGATCGTTCGGAATCAACGGCATGAGATGCCGCTGAATCCAACGACACGCGACCAGTCGTTGCGTGGCCGAGTAGAGTTTTTTGGCGACACGATCTTGGCCTCGACGGATTTCTTTGTCCGAGGAAGGCAGGCTTCCATCCGGCGGGGTCTTGAACGCACGGATTTCGAGTTGGCGATCCAGTTCGTCCAGCTCACGCTGGCGCTTGTCGATCTCGACTTCGCAATTGTTGACCTCGAGATCGACGTACTGCTGGAGCGTTTGTTCTTGCAGCAGCACCTTCACGACCAAAAACGTCATCGACAGCGTGGCCGCCCACAGCAGGGCGACGACCAGCGCGAACGCCATCGAGAGATACACCTTCCAGCGGTGTTGCCACAGATACGGCAGCAGTCGAGCGAATTGTTGCACGGCGAATCCATCCTTGAAGCGACACTCTCGGCGCACCTCCGGCGACCGGTTTGAAGGGGGGGATTACAGCCCGATTCGCGGCGGAGTGTCCAGACGAATTACCGAGGCAATTCCTCGGTCTGCACGACACCCTGCGACGCTTCAAAATAAACGTAGGGGGACACGGCGGCAGCGATTCCCGGCTGACGGCAGTAGTTGGGCCAACGGTGGCCTTTGCCGATGATCTCGGTGACGTTCAGCTCGGAAACTTGCACGAGCCGCTCGCCCAACTTGCGTTGGTCTTTGTTCGTGAATCCCGACCGCGCCAGTGCGCGGCTCGAGAACGGCCGTCTCAGCGGGTACAGAGCCAGAGCGTAATCGCATTCGTTGCGCAAGTTGAGCAGACATTCGGCTCGGTTGAGCGCGCAGCCGTAGCGATCTCCGGGGTTGAGCCAATCGTGTTCGATCGCGGCGGCTGCCAGAACCACTCGGATGCGATGTCCGCAGTCCGCCGGATTCCAGCGAGCCTTTCCGTGAACCGTGCCGCCACCCAGCAAATGCAAGCCAGTGGCGATCGTGCGTGCTCCCAAACTGTGCCCGATCAAGCTGACGGTCGTGGGGCCGGGCAGCGAGCCGATCAGGTCCGCCAAGTAGAAACCGTTCAGCTCCGCACGACGTCCCAAGACTCCGAAATCGAGACACGGTATCGCCGTCGAGAACGGATTGTTCGGCACCAGCGAGAACGGTCCTTCACTGGGCCAGGTGAAGTAGATGAAATTCAGAGGCACTTGTGGGCAGGCTCCACGCAACCAGCGGTAGGTGCATTCGGAATCGTGCCAGACATCTTTCGTGCGGTTGAAGCTGCCGTGGACCAGCACACAAGTCGGAGCCCCCGGAATCTGTCCGGAGATCACTTGCTCGAAGCACACGGGTACGCACTGGCAATCTTCGGTGACCGCGTGGCAGACGAGCTGGCAATTAACTCCGCACTTGTCATGTGACTGACGGCAGCTGCGCGTGCTGACGATCCAATACTTCACCGCTAGACCGCCCGCAGGCAAAGCGATCGGAGCTTGCAGTTCCAGAGTCGGCGGCACGGCCACTTTCGGTGCTGGCTCTTCTTCGAGCGGAGCGAACTTCAGCGTCGTGTGCGGCAGTTCCGGTTTCGGCTGAGCTGCTTCGAACTGGCCAGCCGGCGGCTGACCGGGCAAGACTTCTTCGATGATTGGATCACCCAACGTCGCTGGCGCGCGAACGATCTTTGGCAGTGTTGGCTCTGATGGAGTCTCTTCTGGCTCGGCGTCGACGAAGCGAATTGACGGAGGCTTCGCTTCGCTTTGCGGTTCGGCTTCTTCTTCGGTCTCGGTCGAGTCGGCGACTTCGTTGGACTGGGAAATATTTGTCGTTGTGGCCTGATCGGGCGTGGACTCCGGCGGCACGAGCATTCTCAACTCGTCGTTCGTGGAGACCTCCTGTTTGACCGTCTCATCGGGCAGCGGGGTGATGCCAGTGAGGACGGCGTTCGGCCGCTTCGCAACAACCTGTCGAATGAACGACTCTTTGCCGAGCAATCGCGGCAGGAAGATGAGCGACGTCAGTGCCGCAAAAAAACAGATGATCCAGGGGGCGATACGCTGTTGTGAGAGCAACATGGATGTGACTCAAGCTGTCAGTTTGCGAACGCCACCAGCATCCTTCTGGTCTCAAACGCTCTAGTTCATCGTCGAAAGGAAAGTCTCGAAAGTGAGTTTCCGGCCGATTGCCGAGGGCACCGCACAGGCACTTTTTGCCAGTCGTGCCGACGAAATTGGAAGCGGCATCCTGTCCGCCGTTGGAACCGTCACCTTCCGCAACATAGCTCGCAAATTGTGGCGTGTTGCCAAACTGCAACACTCGCAGCAAATAGACCGGTGCGGTTCTGACGATCAAACGGGTCGCAGCGAAGGCACTCGCCGTTGGCCTGTGTTCCCCGCTCACACTTCGCAGCGAAACGCTCGCCGAGCGTCAGGCGCGAGGTCTGGGAAAGCATGATGAATTGGAATGCCGCACCGGCAGAATTTCAGGCGGATCGTGTCGTGACCGAACCAAACACTGAGACATCCGCGAGTTGGAGGCGGCATTGGGCGTGGGCCAAATGGCTCCTGGCCGCAGCGCTGTTGGCATTTGTGTTTTGGCGACATCGCGCCGGACTGTCGCAAATGACTCAGCAGTCGGTGCATTGGCTCAGCTTGTTGATCGCCATTGCTCTTTGCGGCGGTGCGATCCTGTTGACGTTTCTCCGCTGGTTCTGTTTGGTCGCCGCCTTGCGGTTTCAATTCACCATCCGCGACGCGATGCGATTGGGGTTCATCGGCTACCTCTTCAACTTTGTGGCTCCCGGTTCGGTCGGAGGAGATTTGGTCAAGGCGGCGTTGCTGGCGAAGGAGCAACCCGATCGACGAGCGACCGCCGTGGCCACGGTCCTGCTGGATCGGATTCTGGGAATGCTCGCGCTGTTCATGATTGGAGCTGGTGCGGCGTGGTGGCAGCGGGACGCCATTCAGCCGCGCGCCGAATTGAAGGCGATCGTCTTGCTGTTGGCCGTCGGCAGCGTGGCCGGTTTGGTGGGACTCGGTCTGATGATGATTCCGGCAGTGACTCAAACGCGCGTGTGGTCGCGACTGGCTCGGCTGCCAATCGCCGGCCACCTGATTGCCGAACTCGTCGAAGGCGTTCGGCTGTATCAAACGCAGCGTCACGTCCTGTTTGTGGCGTTAGGGATCAGCTTGGTGGGGCACATCGGAACGATCTCATCGTTCTATTTCAGCGCGCAAGCGATCAGTGGGACAAAGTTTGTTCCGACGTATGCTCAGCACTTGTTCTTCATTCCGGCCGCGGAATTGGCGGGGATCGTCCCCCTGACTCCAGGAGGCGTCGGCCTGTTGGAAGAGGCCGTTGACTCACTCTACGAACTCAACGGAGCGGCGGACGGCACGGGGTTCCTGACGGTCTTGGCGTATCGAGCGGTCACGCTGGTCATCTCTCTGATTGGCGTTGGCTATTACTTCCGCTCGCGCCGCGAGATCGACCAAGCGATGCACGCGAAATCGAATGCTGACAGCGCGCCGATCACGTCAACGTAGCTGCAAGCGAATCATTTCTCGGACGCAACTTCGTTGAGCAGTTTCAAAAGCGTCTCGACGATTTTCGGCGACGCGCCGACCTCCAGATAGCTGGAGCGTGCTCGCCACGTTTCGTAGCCGGCGAGTTCGTGTTGTCGCGGCGTCGGCAAGTAGCCGTTCCAGCCGTTCGCGAGTGCGATCGTGAACGTCGGCTTGAGCGGGCTGCGTTGTTTGATTTCGAGGCCAATCTCCGTGAAGACCTCGGCCGGAATCGCGACGATGCCCAGTTCGCCGATGCGAATCGCTTGCAGCTTCAACTTCACCGTGTCGGGGTACTCGGCCAGCTTGAGCGTCTCGCGTGCGTAAACCTCCGGCATCGTTTTGTACGGAAACTCGCCCGCCTTCGAGAGCCGCTCTTTCGCAGCGGCGATGTCGTCGGCCGAGGGCTTGCGGACGTTCAGTTCGATCTCGGTCTCGCGCATCGCGATCGACACGGTTGACCGGTGCTCGGCCTTTTCATGCGCCGCGCGAGCCGCCGTCGCGACGCTGTTGGCGACGAGTTTGAGTTTCTCGAACGGCTGAAACTTCGGCGGCATCGTCAGCCCGAAGTTGACGTTGTTGACGTCGCCGCTCGTGCCGTTCGACATGATCCCGACAAACGCCGGCTTGGCCGAGTTGTCGGCCTTCAGCAGTTGTCCAATCCGTTCGGCAAACGCTCCGAAGTAGTCGGCCGACAAATCTCCGCCGGTGCCGCCGACGTAGTGCAGCGAGTAATTTGCCAAGAACACGCGCGGCTTTCCGTCGGCAGACTGCACGCTCAGAAAGCTGACTTCGGGATCGACCGGGCCGGCGGACTTCGTCACCTTCGGATTGTTGAACCCCGGATTCATCCGGGCCTGATCGATTCGACCGAACGGGTTGGATTCGATCGACGGCTCCTTCAGCAACCAACGGCGGTTGAAGACCTGCGTCTCGTCGCGACCGACACCCCACGCGACGCGAGCCGGCGCGAGATTGTCATTCGCCTGCTTGATCCCAGCGGCGATCCGCTCGGTCAGGAACTCGACGTAATCGACGATCGGCTCGCTCTGAAACACCCCCGTCACCGTCGGGCAGGAATGCGCGTGCGTGGACGAAATCAGCATCCGCTCGGTCGGGATGCCGGTCAGCTTGCTGGCTCGTTGCTTGGCGTCGTCCATCAACTCGCGGCGGATCACGCAGTTGTCGACGACAACGAATGCCATCCGCGTCTGTCCGTCGTCGAGCACCAAACACCGCGCGTGCAACGGATCGGCCGCCTTCTTTGCCGGAGCATCCTGCATGTTCCCGTTCATCGAGATCGGAAACTTCAGCGGCGTGACATCCATCGCGAACGCACCGGCCTTCAATTCGCCAGCGGTCACTGGCTGCGGCACGGCAAGACAGAGGCAAGTCAGTAGAACCACTCCGATTGCTGACAAACTTCGATTCATGGCAAGCTCCTGTTCGTTAGGTTTGTGGTCGGGTGTGGCAAAGATTTCTGGCAGCAGCGTTCGCAGACTTCGTTGCCGCACCCTCGCGACCGATTGCCCGGCGTGCAGCGTGTTTTTGCGACTCTTCGTCCTGATTGCTATGCTCTCGCCGCCGAGCCTGCGGAGCACGAACGGACGTCCGAGCCGCTCGGCAATTTCGAGGAGGATTTCATGCGAGCGGTTTTCCAGCGGTTCGGAGTTCTCGTGGTTGCCGTCGCGGCATCTCTGTATGGTTCGACGTTGTCGGCTCAGGATGAGGACATGGTCAACGAGCTGTCGCAGTTCTACGGCTTCAAGCCGCTGGAGCTTGTGAAGCTCTCGGATCGTTCGGGCAACTTGGTTTCCGGAGACTTCAATCACGACGGCATCACCGACTTGGCGATCGCTGACAACGCTCACAGCCGCATCGACCTGCTGCTGCAACGCGGGGGGAAACCGGCGAACGCTCCGGCCGGCAAGGTCGAGGTCAATCACTTCGCGTCGCATTGGCGGTTTGAGCATCGCAAGCTCAGCGTCGATCACGAAATCGCCGCGATGGCGGTCGGTGATTTCAACAACGATGGGCTGACCGACGTCGCGTACTTCGGCGGCACCGACAAGCTCGTCATTCGCTTTCAACCGAAGACCGGCGACTGGACCGAGAAGACCACGATCCGTCTGCCGGATGTTCCCGCGTTTGCGTGGGTCGTGCTCGCCGGAGACCTCAACAGCGACAAGCGTGACGACATCGCCGTGCTCGGATTGAACCAGACGTACTTGCTGTATCAGCAGAAGGACGGAAAGCTCGGTTCGCCGGAGAGCCTGTTCAACACGTCGCAGCGGTTGACGCTGGGGCAGATCGCGGACCTCGATGGCGACGGCCACAAGGATTTGTGCTACCTCTCGCACGACGAAGGGGAGCAAGCTCTCGCCGCGCGACTGCAAGGCCAAGACGGACGACTCGGACCGGAGTTGCGGTTCGAGATGACCAAGCCCCGCTCAGTGTCGATCGCGCAGTTGGATCAATCGCCGCAGGTCGAGGTGCTGACCGTCGATTCCTCAACCGGCCGGGTCAAAATCCTGCAACTGGAACGTCCGGCTCCGAAGCCCGGTGAACTCGCCAGTCGCTTGATTCAATACGGACTCGGCCAACAAGCGGCCGACAAGTCGCGCGACATCGCCACCGCAGACCTCGACGGCGACGGACTTACGGATGTGGTGGTTGCCGATCCCGATGCCGCGCGCATGATCGTCTTCAAGCAGCGGAAGGGGATCGGACTCGAACAGGGCGAAGCGTTCTCAGGACTCGTCGGTGCGGAGCAAGTCCGCACGGCGGACCTTGACGGAGACGGAGCCGCTGAAGTCGTTGTGCTCAGCACCAAAGAAAAGACGATCGGAGTCAGTCGCATGACTGAAGGTCGGCTGACGTTCCCGCAGGCCCTGCCGATGAATGGCAAGGAACCGATCGCCTTGGAACTCGCGGACCTCGATGCGGACAAGTGCGCCGACATTATCTATCTGACCAAAGCCCGCGCCGCGCGCGAGACAAACTACACGTTGGAAGCCCTGCGTCGTGCCGCAAACGGCAGTTGGGAACCGCACCTCTTCGACGGCAAGCCCTCCGTGACGCTTGAGCTCAAAGGAACACCGAACCGCATTCAACGCCTGGACCTCAACAACGATGGCCGGCCGGAATTCATGCTCTTCGGCGGCACCGACAAAGCTCCGACGCTGTTCTCGCTCGACGAGAAAGGTGTTCCGAAAGAACTGAAAACCGAGGGGGGCATTCAGCTTGGCAACGTGCAGCCGGGAGCCGTCTTCTTCGGACAACTGCAAGGCCCCGCGCTGCTCGTCGCGCAGGACAAGTTCGTCCGCAACATGCGCTTCGACGATGCGACAAAAGGCTGGCAAGTCGCCGATCAGTTCAATTCGGTCGAGGCGATTGCCAAAACGGTCGGAGCCGCGACGCTCAATCTCGACGGACAACCCGGCAACGAGATCGTGCTGATTGATGTCGGCGTCCAGAAACTCAAAATCTTGCGACAGCAGGAGGGGGTCTATCGTCCGTGGCAGGAGATCGAACTCGGCCGCTTCCCGTTCAAGTCGGTGCATGTGGCCGACCTCAACGGCGACGAACAGGATGACCTGCTGTTGTTCGGCCAGGGAAAATTTGCCGTGCTGTATTCCGGCCGAGCGGTGCCGACGATGAAAGAACTCGCGACCTTCGAGACGAAGAACGAAAAGACCTTCTTCGCCGATGTCGTGGGGGGCGATTTGAACGGCGACGCTCAACCCGACCTCGCGGTCATCGACACGCGGACGCACAACATCGAAATTCTGAACTTCACGCCGGGAACACCCGGTCAGTCAGCGTCACTCCGCTCAGCGATCGGCTTTCAAATCTTCGAGGAAAAGAACTTCGGACGCGAAGACGAGGGGGGCGACTTTGAGCCTCGCGAGTCACTGATCGTGGACGTCACCAACGACGGCCGCCCCGATTTGGTGCTGCTCGTCCACGACCGCATTCTGATCTACCCGCAAGACGACGGCCGGCTCGAAGATGCGAAAGCAGCAACGACGACGGCGCGGTAGCGTCACTTCGCTACTTGCTCTTCTCCTCTTTGGCCGCTTCGGCCTTCTGGATCGTTCCCCAGAGATGCCCACCGACTTTGCCGTGCTGCCAAGTGCCGGCGTACAGGTCTCCGTGGAAGATCACGCGAGCACCGAACGCAGCGCCCAGCCCCGGCAGATTCGCGTTCGTCAGTGAGATCATGGGCGTGTCCTCGGCCCAGATCATCCGCAGCGTCAGCGGCAACGTGACGTCTGTTTGGCCGTACTTGATGCGTGCTTCAAACACCCACAAGTCGTCGGCCAGCTTCGAGACTTTCTTCAACTCGTACCGCTCCGGATTCGCCGGCTTCAAGTCCTTGCCAACCACAGAATAATTTCCCACGAGCACTGTTCCGGTCATCCGTTCGGAGAAGGCTTTCTCCAGTTCTTCGCGGTTTGGTTTGGCCGGAGCCTTGTCTTGCGCCGCCGCGACACCGACCAGCGAGGCCGTCGCCACCGAACTCATCCACGCACGCCGAGACACACTGCGATCAGCACTCATGATTGAACCTCCTGGTTTGGAAGAGACACCGAGACCGCGACAGATTGCAGCGATGGCGATGTCTTCGCAAGCGTCGGACACTTCAGCACGACGCGCCAGCGAGTGATTGCTTTCGAGGAGTCACCTGCTGGCCGGAGGCAGGCTGATTCTAAATCGCTCCGGTCGAATGTTGCCGTTTCGCGACAGACAGGTTGAAAACCTGCCCCATGGAATTTACGACAGCCCGAACAGCGGGTCGAACTTGCGATGCAGGTGCGCGATCAGTGCCTGATGCGAGAGGGGTGCTCCAGTGACTCGCTGCACCAACTCGCCGGCGCGAAGCTGTTTGCCTCGCGAGTGGATGTTCGTTCGCAGCCAGTCGAGCAGCGGCCGAAACTCGCCGCGAGCGAACTGAGCCGGCAAGTCGCCGAGATCCCGCTGGGCGGTGTCGTAAAACTGCGCGGCGTACATGTTGCCCAGCGAGTACGTCGGGAAGTAGCCGATCAAGCCGGCGCTCCAATGGATGTCTTGCAAGCAGCCGCGCGCCGCATCGGGAGGCGTCAGGCCGAAGGACCGCGTGAACGTCTCGTTCCACACGGCCGGTACGTCGGCCGGTTTCAGATCGCCGGAGATCAGCGGTTGTTCCAGTTCAAACCGCAGCATGATGTGCAGGTTGTAGGTGACCTCGTCCGCCTCGACGCGGATGAATGACGGCCGCACGTCGTTGATCGCGGCGTACCAATCGTCGAGGCCGACTCCGGTCAGCGCATCGGGAAACGCCTGCTGAGCCGGAGCAAAGAAGTGCTGCCAGAAGTCCCGACTGCGGCCGACGAAGTTTTCCCACAACCGCGACTGCGATTCGTGAATGCCCAGCGAAACGGTCTCGCCCATCGGGCGGCCGAACGCGGCGCGATCGAGTCCCTGCTCGTACAGCCCGTGTCCCGCTTCGTGCAACACGCCGAAGAAGGCTCCGGGAAAATGCTGCTCGTTGTACCGAGTGGTCAGTCGGCAATCGCCCGGTCCCATGCCGCTGCAAAACGGATGCGGAGCCACATCGAGCCGTCCGGCGTCGAAGTCGAAACCGATCTGTTTGGCGGCGTCCTCAGCGAACCGTCGTTGTGAATCCAGCGGAAATCGTCGCGTCAGCAAGTCGACGTTCGGACGGCGCGAGCTGCCCTTGATCGCATCGACCAACTTGACGAGTTCGTCACGCAGCGGTGCGAACGTCGCCGCGATCTCGCGCGACGAAGCACCCGGCTCGAACTCATCGAGCAGTGCGTCGTAGGGCACGCCGCCGGAATAACCGAGAGCCTCGGCCTGTTGTCGTTTGAGGCCGACCATCTTTTCCAGCCACGGCTGGAACTCGGCGAAGTCGGATTTCTTTCGGGCGGCGACCCACGCGGTTTGCGAGAGCGTTGTGGTCCGAGACAGTTCTTCGACCAACGCTCGCGGCAATTTCGTCGCGCGGTCGTAGCTGTGCCGTGCCTCGCGGACGTTGACGGCCATCGCCGAAGTCGCCTCGCCGAGCGAACCGCATTGCTCCAATTCCGTCAGCAGTTCGCCGATGCGTGGCGACGTCGCTCGCTCGTGCGTCAGCCCCGCGAGTGTGGCCAGTTGCTCGGCGCGATGATCGGCTCCGGCGGGAGGCAGATAGGTTTGCTCGTCCCAGCCCAGCACGCTCGCGCACGAACCGAGCACCGCCGCTCCACGCAATTGAGCCAGCAAGTCCTGATAGGTCGCTTCGACGTTCGGCATCACGCGGTCCTTTCGACAAGAGGCGACAGGCTTCGGGTGACAGGCTACGGGTGACAGGCTACGGGGTCACGACTCCACGGAGATTCCCCGTACCTGCAGTCCGTAGCCTGCCTTTCAGCTGCCACTCAGTCGGTCATCGGCGGCGGTTCGGTCGTGACGTCGTGCCAGGTCATGGCGGTGCGGTCCATCGGTTCGATGCGCAGGACGACACTTCCGTTTTGGAAGAGTCGCACAGTGCCGGTCGATTGCGAGACGGCGATGGCGATGGCCTTCGTGGATTTCGAGATCGCCGCCGCCGCCCAGTGCCGAGCACCCAGGCCTTTCGACAACGTGACACCGCTGGCCGGAGCGTCCAGGATGCGGCCCGCCGAGATCACGACACCGTCCGCCGAGACTACGAATGCGCCGTCGATCTGAGCCAATTCTTTGACGCTTTCACGCACGCGCGGAGATCGGATCAGTCGTTCCTTCCGAGCGTAGCCACGAAACGGATCGTGAATTTGCTCGTGCGAGAATTCCAGAACTTTGCGGTGCTGGCCGACGACGAACAACGCTCCGACCGGCTGGCCTTCGCGGCCTTCGCGGCCGATCTCGATGGCGATGTCGGTCACCTGCCGCAGCGTTTCCAGTGGCACTTGGGTTTCCAGCAACTGCAAGTCGCGTGAGGTCAGCGACGTCAGGTGCTCGCCCAGCCGGATGTAGGTCAGCGTGTCGAGCGTTTCTTTGTCGAAGCCGGCGTAGACCGCGACGACCGCGTCGCCGCTGCGCAGCAGTTCGTCGCTGATTGCTTCGAGCAGTGCCTGACTGACCTGATACTGTCGAGTCTGCGGTTCACCTTGCAGAGGCACGACAGCGACACTGTCGTCTTTGGCCGCGTGCTGCACGTCGGACTTGTCGGACGTGACGATGAGTCGCGTCTTTTTGAGCGAGTCGCGAATCTCGGCGAAGTTGTACGGCACCTCGGCCAGCATCACGACCGCGACGGCCTCGGTGTCCTCCGCGACTTTGCGCGCGGCGAACAGCAGGCTTTCAGATTGGCGTGAAAGTTCGTGACGCTTAATCATGCGGCGTGATTTCCTGGCGGTTACTTTCCTCGATTCGCAATTTTTGGATTCGGGACGAGGCGTTCGGACTGCGTCATCACGGTGTTGACCATCGTCTTGGATCCGGCACCGTTGAGGACTTGGCTATCCACAATCATCTCGCGCGAGAGGATCTGGCCCAACTGGTGATCGAAGACGATTTTTCCGCTGAGCAACCGGCCGGTGATTTGCATTTCGACCATCGGATCGCGGAGTGGCGTCAAACAGGCGGTCTTCAATTCGATCTCGACTTGCGAGCCGTTCAGCTTTAGCAGCCGGTATTCGCGGCGGAGCTTGACTCCTTGTTTGAGCGTCTTGTCCAGTTGTGCGATCGCTTCAAATTCATCTTTCCAGGTATCACCAACTCGAACCGGCTGATCCGGCAAGACAATCAAAAAGTTCAGCATGGGGTCTTTTTCGATGTCCTTGGCGGCCGACGTCGCACCGTTCAGGCCGGTCGCTTCAACAACTTTTCCGTTGGGAGCAAATTTGATTCGCACCAGCGGTTTGCCCACGGCGGCCAGCAGCGGACGGTACTCAGCCGGGCAACTGTCCGGTCCTTCGACGGAGTCGAATTTCGATTCCGAATCGTCGTCTTGCTTGCTCGTCATGCGTGTGCGGTCGATGACTGGTTCGACGAGCGCGTTGCCGCTCGAATCGACCGAGATGATCCGCAGATGTTTGTTCGAGATCACCTGGCTGACCATCTTGCGTTTGAAATCGGGATGCCGAATGTCCATCGTCATGTCTTGTTTGTATTCTAGGTGCAGCGATTCGCTGGGCTGGAATTTGTACGCCAGTCGCACGGCCTCGCCGTCGTCTGCCGCCAGTTCGCACACGCTGATGCCGAGGATTGTCAAACAGATTGCCAGCCAGAGTCCCTGGTGAAATCTTGTTTTGAGCGGCGGTGCGTCGTCCATCGTTGGAATCTTTCGTCGCGTGGAGGTGGCGGTCGGATGTTCGGACGTGGGCGTTCGAACGACGAACGATTAACGCTGGCCGCCGACCTGTTTGATTTCTTCGCGCGGCTGCTTGCCGACACCGTAGGTCGCGATGAGCATTCGCAGATGGCGTTTCAGTTCGACGTGATCGCGCAGCATTGTGCCGGTGATCAGCAGCAGTTCATCGACGACGAACCGTCCCGACTCGCGGATCAGCGTGACGTGAACGCCGAAGTTGTCGTTGCCCAGAACCAGTACGGCTCGGTCATCGCTTTGCTCGATGGAAACCAATGGGGCTTGCAGGTGCTGGGCGATGTCGAATCCGCTGTTGGGAATCTTGGGTGCCACATGCCACACCAACCGATTGAAGTCGCGTGAGGAGTGACGTTGCAGAGCGTCGAGTTGTCCCAATCGAACTCCGTCAGCGAAGTCGAGTACCGGCAGCATCAGTTCCAGTGTGGCCTTCAGCGAACTGGGACGGCCGATCGTGGGCATCAAGACGTCATCGACGAGCAGTTCGCCTTGGCGATCTTGCAGCATGTAGGTCAACGCTCGCGAGCCTTGAGTGACCGTGACCTCTGTGAGCGACCCGTTGAACACCGTCGATTGAATCTTGGGCACGGCGTCTTCGATTTCGTGGAACGGCATCTTGTCTAGAGTTCCGGGATGCAACGAACGCCACACGCGACGCTCGAAATCGGGCGACGCATTCGACCGGAGCGTATCGACATCGCGAGAAGCCAGGGCTTCCGCGTAGATCTGCACCAGCGCGTGAGCGGTGAAGAGCGCGGACAGCCGTTTCTCCTGCCGGCTTTCGAGTTCGTACAGGGTCACTTCTTCGATCAGATATTTGGCTTTGTGGTCGGAGTCATCCGCCTCTTCGCGGAGCAGACTCAGCTTGAGTACTTCGTTCGGTCCTTCGACGACGAAGTCGGAATGCTTGCCGCGAAGCTGTGCCTCCTGCGCATCCGTCGTGGAGAGGCCTTGCCATGCGACATGAATCTGCACGCTGTCAGCCGGCACGTCTCCGTTGGGTAGTGTCACATGCGACAGGTTCGCGGGTGCGAGGCTGCCGCTGAAAAACTTTGGCGTGCAGAGCGATTGCAGGCGTGGCTTGTCCCCCACGTGATATGCGGCAAGGAACGCCGTCGCTGCGTGAGTGACTTGCGCCAGTTGCCGCGTGGAGGGAACCGCTTCTTTCTCTTCACGCGAATTGACTTCGACTTCGTCCACCAGCCAGTGGCCGTCAGCACGCTTCGCCGTCAGCCACAATTCGCCGACCGCAATCGGCAGGCGAATGTGGGCTGTGTTTTCATCCAGTTGGGCTCGTGGTTGCAGTCGTTTGCCGGTCTTTTGTTTGCCGACCACTTGTTGCGTCAGCCGGTTCAGATACGCCGGCGGGAGCGGCCGCAGTGCCTCCGCAAATTCCGGAGTGACCGTGCGAAGGACGTCGTCGCGATCGCCGTCCTTCCAGGCATCGAGGAATTCTCGCACCGAAAGGAGCAGGTCCATTTGCTCGGTGACGGACTTCGTGGCTGTGACGCCTTCTTTTTTCTGCTTGAGGTAGATGTCGTCGACAACCCACTTCTTGGTTTGTGGGTCGAGCTTCAGTTGGTACTTCAGCTTCTGTTTCGATTCGCCGACCATCACGGTGACTCGTTTCACCGTCGGTGAGACTTCTTCGACTTTGTCGATTTCCAGATCGCCGGTCGGCAGTCGCAGCAATTTGAGGTCGTCCAACGCCACGTCCTGCCGCAGCGCCCGCTCTTCAAAACGTTCGGAGGTCGCATTCTTGAGCTTCTGCAAGTCGCCGCTTTCGAGCGCTTTGCTGAACAGCTCAATCGTGCGTGTCTCCACGACGTTGGCGCAACCGGAAACGCTCAGCCAGCCGAGGCACAATGCCAGCCAGCAAGCATTCGATCCGCAGTGACGCGGAGCACTCAGGCAACCACGCATATTGCCATCCCTGGCGGTGACGAAAACACGAGAGGACAGTGACCAGTCATCCAAGACCAGTCGGAGGGGAGCGGCTTGTCCCAGATTTCCCGAAGAGGGTCAAGATGGAGGTTTCCCACGTCCCCGATTCGCTCCCGCAGGCGAAAGGCTGCTCCCTTTCGTCGCATCGGCCCTGCCAACTCTACTTCTTCGGCTTGAGGTACTGATCGTTGAGCTTGTCGCACGACCAGAGCAGGCCGCGTGTGACCATGTCGAGGTAGCGCGGGTCGCCGACCGTGTCGTTGTTGTGGCCCAGCGTAGTGCTGAAGACGCGTGCCTTGCCGTACTGGTTGGTCCAGGCGACGACGAAGTCATCGACCTTCTTGCCGGTGTCTTGCGTGCCGCGAGCGAGTGGCTTCGTCGTCTCGAAGAGCTTGATGTTGTTGTACAGTTCCTCGTTGACCGTGGTCCAATTGGAGATTCCCTTCGTGATGCCGTGCTCGCGGTCGACGAAGGTCACGTCGATCGGCTTTTGCGGTCCGTGGCCGGTCGAGTGAATGCCGACGAACTTGAACCAGTCGTCCGTGCCGACTCGGTAGCAGTGCATCGCGCAGTGCAGGTTGACTGCCGGAATGCCGCTCTTGTGGGCGTTGAGGATGTTCTCGACATACGGCATCTCCTTGACGTCGGAGGTGCATTCGTCGTGGATGATGACGTCGTAGCCCTTCGCCCAATCGGCCTTCTCGTAGATCGCGAAGCGAGCCTTCGTGGTTGTGTCGTCCGTGTGAATCTGATCGACGACGACGTGTGCTCGCGCTTCGAGCCCCGCTTTGAGCAAGTCCTTCTGCTTCGAGTAGTCGTGGCAGCAGCCGCCGGTGATCAGCAACGCCTTGAGCGGTTTCGGAGCCTTGTCCTCCGCGCGGGTCAGGCCGGAGAAGGCAATCAGCGTGATGCAGCAAATTGAGAAGATGGTTCGCATGTTGGTCCTCGGAGGCTGAAGAAAACAGGTGGTGATGGGCTTGGTCAGCGGAGGCTCGTCCCACCGGGATCGAGCACTTGTGAGTTCGACACATCGTTGCCGAAGGTCGCGTGACGTTCAAACTTCCAGACGACAGCTTTCGTCTTGGGATTCAATTCAATCAGCAACGGCTGGTGCGGGCCAGCGTGACAGTTGCCGATCAGGTAGTTGCCGTTCGGCAGAACCTCCAGCGTCGTGACCCAAGCGAGAGTGACGCCGGGGAGATCGTTCTGTTCGACCTTCCAAACGATTTGTTTGTCGGCCGTGACTTCGAGGATGCTGTGTCCGTTGCCGGTCGTGACCAACGTGTGGCCGTTCGGCAGTCGCACGGCGGCGAAGCACTTGTTACCGAAGGCCTCGGGGCCGTGTCCACCTTTCGGTTCTTTGCCGAACATCGGGACTTCGTATTCCCAAGCGATCTCGCCGGACTTGCCGTTGTACTCGCGAACGAAACCGTCCCCTTCGTGGCAGACGAGATAGTTCCCGCTTGCCAGTTTCCGAGCCAGTCGCGTGTCGGTGTGCGGATGCGGCCGATTGACCTTCAGCTTCACTTCTTTCAGGAGTTTTCCTTCGCGATCAACCTCGATGATCCGCGCCGGGCCCGATTCAGCGATCATCAGTCGGCCCTCGTCGAGCGGTTGGAAAGCGTGAACCTCGACCTTTGTTCCCGCATTGCCGTTCTGAGTTGCCGAGTCGTACGACCAGAGGACTTTCTTCGTGGTCGGGTCGATCTCGGCGACCTTCGCGGCCCCTTGCTGCACGAAGACACGCCCGCTCTTGAGGACATGGATGTCGTGAATTCCGCCCCAATTCATGTCCCACTCGGTGGAGCCATCGGCCTTCACGATCGTCAGCTTGCCGTTCCCTTGCAGGATCACGCGCTGTGCGGCCAGCACCGATGAACTCGCGAAAACGCCACAGACCAGCCAGCAACAGATCCAGCGAAACATGCGCAACATCCTGCAGAACGAATTCCGACAACACAGACTTCGCGGCATCAGCCGACGACAGAGCGACTTTCTATCGCTCGCTGCACGGATTGGGGAGGGACGTGGCCCGGCCGATCATTCGAGGTCATTGTGGTCACGGCTCAAGGTATTGGGCCAAGCGGGACACTTGCTCCGTTCATCAATCAGAGCGAGCATGACCCACTTGTGCTGGTGTCCGACGACTCTGTTGAAAGCGAATTCATGCGAGTGCTTTTGATTCTCTGCCTGTGCCTGCTGACGACCGCTCCGTCCTTGGCCGCCGATCATCTGCGCGATCTGCAAACGGCCGCGATCAAGAACGGGCAATCGCCGGTCGCTCATTGGGGCGTCGATCCGAAGAACTACAAGGAATGGGGAACGCACAGCAATCGGCTGATTCCCATCTACACGTTCGGAACGCTTGGGGCGGGCGAGGGAGTCGACCTTTGCAGTTACCTCGGCAAGAACAGTCCGTATCGCAGCGAAGCAAAGCTCAAGGCGATCTACGGCCGCGTTCCGTCCAACACGCTCAATCCCAGCGCCGAATACTGCGACCAAACCGATCTTGCGGCGATGCAGCGCGCCGCGTTTAAGGCTGGGAAGAAGCACGTCATCTTGATGATCTTCGATGGGATGGACTGGCAGACGACTCGCGCGGCCGCGATCTACAACGAGCGGCGAGTCTGCTACTCGGAAGGGCGGGGGACCGGTACGCATTTCCAAAACTACACGGCGAACGGCACGACGCAGTTCGGTTTCATGTGCGTCGCACCACACAACGACGGCACCGACACCGACGTCGATACGCAGACCGTTGCCAATCCCGGCGGGAAATATCCCGGTGGTTACAACGTTGCGAAAGGCGGGCCCTTCCCGTGGTCACCGCCCAGCGACGACATCTATTACCTCACCGGTCGCGGATTTTCCGGCAAAGGGAAAGCCGAGCACCCGTATCCCGACTCGGCCAATACCGCTCAGGCGATGACTTCTGGCGTGAAAAGCTACAACAACTCGATCAATGTCGATTACGCCGGCCACCACGTCCAGCCAATTGCTCATGAGGTTCAGGCCGCAGGCTTCGCGGTCGGAGCCGTCACGAGCGTGCCGATCAGTCACGCGACTCCCGCCTGCTCGTACGCTCAGAATGTTGATCGAGATGACTATCAAGATTTGACGCGCGATCTGCTCGGCCTGCCGTCGAGTGCGCATCCGACCAAACCGCTGCGAGGACTCGACGTGCTGATTGGTGGCGGTTTCGGAGACACCGCGAAGAAGACCGGTGATCCCGAAAAGAAGACTCAAGGCCAAGGAAAGAATTTTGTTCCTGGCAACATCTGGTTGACGGAAGCCGACCGCCAAACGATCGACGTGGCAAACGGTGGCCGGTACGTTGTCGCCGAGCGGACTCCCCACGCGAACGGCCAAGAATCGCTGCACGCCGCCGCCGAGAAAGCCGCGTCATCCAGTCGCCGGCTACTTGGTGTTTTTGGAGTTGGAACGTTGAAGGGGCATCTGCCATTCGCAACCGCCGATGGCGATTTCCGACCGACCGTTGGGCGCAGCGACAAGGCGGAGTCGTACTCCCGCTCCGACTTAGTCGAAAACCCGACGTTGGCCGATATGACTGCGGCAGCACTCACCGTGCTCGGCAAAAACAAGAAAGGGTTCTGGCTGATGATCGAGGCCGGCGATGTCGATTGGGCCAACCATGACAACAACCTCGATAACTCAATCGGCGCGGTCAATTCCGGAGACCGAGCATTTCGAGTCATCACCGATTGGGTTGAGCAGCACAGCAGCTGGAATGAGGCAGTCGTGATCGTGACTGCCGACCACGGACATTACATGTGGCTCAGTTGCCCAGAAGGATTGATTCCGTAGCTTGGGCTACGCGCAGGCTGGCAGGAAATACCTGACGTTTAAAAAAACATCTCGTCTTGAAATTTAAGCGAACTTTTATACATTGCTCTGGGTTTAGCGGAGCCTCGGAGTTTGTTTCATCAGAGGAGCCTGACCGTGAAGCGTTGGTCAATACTTGCTGCGACTGTTTGTTTGTCGTTGGGAGTCATGGGGTTGGGCGTTTTTGACGCTTTGGCAAAGCCCCCTGTGGCTCAGAAAAAAGTCGAGAAGGCCCCTGTTGATCCCAAAGCCGAAGCGGCATTTCGGGAACAGGCCAAAAAGCTGCTGAGCGGCACGGAGCTCGACAAAGTTTTGGCTCTCGAAAATAAAGAACGTGGCATCAAGGCTGACGCGATGCCCGTCGTCAATGACCTCACCTTTTTGCGGCGGGTGTATTGCGACCTTGTTGGCCGCGTCCCTACCAATGACGAAGCGATCGCGTTCGAGGCGGATAAAAACCCAATTAAGCGGGATGAGCTCATCGACCAGTTGATTGCCGATGACCGGTTCGTCGATCGCTGGACAGTCTTTTATGCCGACATGTTCCGCCTGCGTGCTCAAGCCGATGGTGGTGGAGCGGCACTGGCTTGGGTTCATCAGGCCATCGCGGATGGAATGCCTCACGATGAAATGAGTCGGCGGCTCATCACGACCAACGGTAAAGCGGGTGCTGCTCCCGAAGTGGCGTTTGTGCTCGGTGAGAATGCCGATCCGATGGTTCTCGCGGGGGTCACGTCGCAGGTTTTCATGGGGGTTCGTATCTCATGTGCTCAATGTCACGATCACCCGTTTGATGTGTGGACTCAGGAAAACTTCTACGGTTTCGCAGCCTACTTTGGGAAAACTCAGCGGATCGAGAATCAGTTCACTCGCACGATTTACGCCAAGGAAAATGAACGCTCGACCGTGCTCTGGCCGCCGGAAGGCAAAGCCAAAGCCGATGAGCGAAAGCCGATGAAGCCGAGCTTTCCGTTTGACGCGGTGGCTGTTGGTGAGACCCCGGAGTATATCGCTCGCTTGAATTCCTTGCGTGCGAAGCAAAAAGCCGAGAAGGACGCACTGCTTGCGAAGGCCAATGTCAAAGCCACGAACGTCGATGACCTGCTGGCGGGCGCTTCTGAGAACGAGCAGAAAGCCAAAGGCAAAAAGCAGGATGACTCCGTCACGAAAGAGGCCAAGCAGGATGCCAAGAATCTCAACATCCAGGCTGGCCTGTACACAACCAGTGATTGGCGCAACGAGCTGGCCAATTTGGTGACGTCCCCTCGCAATCGATTTTTTGCCAAAAACTTGGTGAACCGCGTGTGGGCCGATCTCGTGGGACGCGGAATCGTCGATCCGATTGATGACTTCAGCGACAACAATCCACCCAGTCATCCGAAGACGTTGGATTATATTGCCGACGAATTTGTCGCCAGCGGTTACGACTTGAAGACGTTGGTGCGGCTGATCGTCAGCAGTCAAGTTTACCAGCGAGCTCATGTTTATGGCCTCGCCGAACAAGAGCAACAAGAACTAGAGAAGTCGTTCCTCGCGACGCCGATGCGACGCATGCTCAGCGAGACCCTCTACGACAGCATCATTACGGCGGGTCATCTGTTCGACGTGAAGCATACGCCGGGCAAAAACATGAAGACCACTTGGAGGCTCTCGCAGATTGTCAAGGCGGGAACTGGCCGACAAGGTTTGGCTCTGACGGCGATGAAGCTCGAACAGAAGATGGCCATGAATGGCCCGAAGACTGATGAGGACGAGGCGGCTCCGGGAGTCGATCTCGAAAAAGGGATTGAGCTCGACTTTACCAAAGTCCTGGCCAATGCCAAGAAAGAAGAGTCGAAAGTTGAAGTCGAAGAGATGCGAGTTATGTCCAAGGAAGAAATCGAAGCCGAACGCATGCGTGCTCAGATGCAGACGCAACGCCGCGGAGTCGATTACATCGACCGTTATGTCAAAGCGACCTTCGACGACAATCCAAAATTCGGCTCGTCGCTCCGCATGTCCTCGCCCGCTGCCCCCGAGCATTTCCTGCGAGTCTTCGGGCAAACTGATCGCGAAGTGCTCGGCGAATCTCGTGACCATGCCCCGAATATGCGGCAAGCGTTGATGATGCTCAATGGACTGCTGACTCACGAAGCCTCTCGTGTGGGCGAATTTGAAGCGATGCATGTGGTCCTCGCCGAGCAAAAGAATCTCGACGGAGCCATCAAATTGGCCTACCGTGAGATTCTCACTCGTGAGCCTAGTGCTGATGAGATCAAGGAGGCCAAGTCGATCATCGGAGCTGACAAAGATCCGCTCGACGGTATGGCCGACTTCCGTTGGATTCTGCTGAACTGCAACGAATTCCGTTTCTTGCCATGACCTCGTGGGGCAGGTTTTCCGCCTGCCCGTTTTGTTTCTCCCATCGGCAGATTGAAAACCTGCTCTACGACTTTACCCGTTTCAGAAAGGGACTCGACATGGGCTGCCTGGATTACCGAACGAATCGCCGAGCTGTGTTGCAGGCGTCGCTGGCCTCGATCCTCGGTTTCTCGATGCGCGACCTGATCGCCTTCGGCGGGACTGATCACGCACCGACGGCCGAGCACGTCATTTTCTTCTGGAACGGCGGCGGCATGTCCCACATCGACACGTGGGATCCGAAGCCCGGTCGACCGACTGGTGGTGAGTTTGATGCGATCGACACATCCGTCGAAGGTTTGAAGATTTCGCAAATCTTCCCAGAGATGTCCAAGGTTATGCACCATTGTGCGTTGGTCCGCTCCATCGCCGGCGTCAACGGTGATCACGGCCGGGGCACTTATCAGTTGCAGACCAGCTACAACCAAACTGCCAACCTGTTGCATCCTGGTTTTGGCTCGGTCGTCACTTCGGAAAAGAAGCAACTTGGTGACCTCCCGTCGTACGTCACAATTAGCGGTCGTGCTCCCAAGGCCAGCTATCTCGGCCAAAAGTGCGAGGCGTACTTTATCGGCGGGCCGGGCGAGAAAGACCCGTATCTGTCGTTTCCGGAAGGGATCGCCTCGACTCGCGGCAATCAAAGACTCGAAGTGCTCGAAAAGTTCAACGGTCGGTTTGCCGAGAAGTCGTCGAACAAGGAATTGAAATCGACGCAGACCTCGATTGACGAAGCGCTGACGCTGATGCGCAGTCCAGCGCTGGCCGCGTTTGAGCTCGATAAGGTGCCGACCTCGCAGTTGAACCGCTACGGCGATACCCCGTTCGGGCGCGGCTGTCTTGTCGCGAAACAGCTCGTCGAGACTGGCGTCCGATTCGTGCAAGTCAATCGTGGCGGCTTCGACACGCACATGAACAACTTCCCCGCGATGGAAGCTCATGGCGAGATCATGGACCCGGCACTGGCGAGTCTGATCACGGACCTGGCCGACAGTGGCCTGCTCAAGAAGACGCTGATTGTGATGCTCAGCGAATTTGGTCGTACGCCGAAGATTAATAAGGACTCCGGTCGCGATCACTGGCCGAATGTCTTCACCTGCTTCATGGCCGGTGGCGGCATCAAGGGAGGCACCGTCGTGGGTACGTCGGACGAAGACGGTTTCGAGCCGAAGGACAACCCGGTGAAGGTCTCGAATCTTCACGCCAGCTTCTGTCACGCACTGGGAATTGATCCGGACAAGAAAGTTATGACACCGCTCCAACGCCCATTCAAATTGGTCGAAGACGGTGCTCCGATTAAGGAACTGTTCGCCTAACGGAATTCGGCGAACCGAAACGACCTCGATCGACTCGAGGCAAATCCGTGAGGCAGGTGTAAACCTGCCTCACGGCGTTTTTATGATGAGCTTGTCGCTGATCGACAACACGTTGGTACAATCGGCCCGTGAGATGAAACTGCCAGTGGGACTAGGTCTCTAGGGCTGGCGAGCGATACACGGGAATGCGACCTTGGAGTCTGGGACAGACTGGTCGGCGCGAATTCACGATTGAACAGCAAGCTCGGATGCTTGCTTCCACACAGCAGCACAGGGACGTGCGCAATCATGGATTATTCACATGCGTGCGTCTCGATTTGGTGCGGCGATTTGCTGTGGAGTGTTCTGTTTGGCCGGCATGGCCGTTAGCCAAGAGGCCGCCAAGAAGGAAGAAGGCTCCGCGCTTAAAGGTTCGATTGTTGAGGATCGAGCGGCCAAGAAGTTACTCGAGGCCGGGGATGCTCGGTATGAGGCCGATGAAGTCACGAAAGCGGTCGAGATTTGGCAGTCGGTGATTGAACGCTATCCGCGCAGCAAGGTGCGGTATGAGGCGTACATGAAACTGGGGACGTACTATCTCCAGCGGGACCGGCAGTACGACAAGGCGCGGGCGCAGTTCGAGCAAGTTGCGGCTGAAGAGAATCGCAATGAGGAGCAACGGGCCGAGGCCACACTCAAGGCGGGGATTTGTTTTTACGAAGCTCGCAACTTCGGCAAGTGCTTTCAAGTCATGCGTGACGTGATCGAGAAGTTCCCCGTCAGTAAGCAGGTCAACGAGGCGTACTACTACATTGGCCTTGGACACTTTCAGCTTGGGCACTACAGCCGAGCGATTCAGGCGCTCGAAAAAGTCGGCACGACGCTGAGCAACAGCGACGACAAGGGCGAGAAGCTTGAAGCGGGTAAACGGTTGTTCGTGAAGATCGAGGATGCCGACTTATCCGCTCTCGAACCGGGGCAGTCAATCAAGGTCGAGTGTGTCGCGACCAGCGGCGACAAGGAAATCGTCGACTGCTTCTCGGTCGGCCGCAACGTGCGGATCGCGCTAGGGAGCGTGCTGACCAAACTTGGCAAGCCGCAGTCCGGCAACGGAACGCTCGAATTGAAAGGGGACGACACGGTCGAGGTCTCGTATATCGATGAGCAAACGGCCGACAAGCAATTCAATCGTAAGCTGCTGCACAAAGTCACGGTCGTCGGGAACGGACTGCTGTCGATCACCGACGGAGCGTTCAAGGAAACACTCCGTGGCGTGGTGCTCGGCAAGACGATCAACCTGCAGATCATTGATGCTGATCGTGACCTGACCGACGCGGCTGACACGATCAAGGCGACCGTTGAAGTTGTGCGGCCGAAGTCCGATGAGGAGATTGAGAATGAACTGGTCGAACTCAAGAAGTCCGGCAAGGCGGTCGCGACCGATGACGAGGGTGAGCCCAAGATCGAGAAGTTTAAGAAGGTAGATCGAGTTGCAGTCACGCTGGCAGAAGCCAAAGTTGAGAATCAATTCGAGCGAAAGCCCGTCGGCGATGATGCGACAGAGGCTCCCAAGACAACGGCGGCGAATACCGTTGGCCCGTCAAATACGACGGGCGGCGCGCCGCCAACGAAGGGCGAGACGAAGCCAACCGGCTCAGCGAGTCAACCTGCGGCGAAGCCGGTCGAGGACAATTCGATTCACTCCGGCGTGTTCCGTGTGACGGTCGCGTTGGCAAAGGCTGAGGAAGTCGTTTCGACCGACGATGTCTTGCAGGCGTTGCCGGGTGACTTCGTGCGACTGACCTACGCTGACGAGAAAAACACGACGGTCGAGATTCGGACGATCACGTTCGACGCGAAGGCGATTGAAGGTAACCTCGGCGGAGTGCGGGTCACGAAGGCGATGATCTCCGACCGCGAACTGCGAGTGCAGACGCAACTCAAGACGGCTCACGCGTTGACCAACATCGGTAATCGGTACAAAGAATTCGGCCTCAAGAAAAATGCCGATGCCAAGTACGAACAGGCCCTCGACCTATGCGACGAGATCATGTCTGAGGCGACGAAGCTCGGCGGTAAGTTGCTCGAAGAGACCTACGTCCAGCTTTGGAAGATCTACTACGAAATGGACAAGCTGGAACTCGCGGCCGCGATGGCCGAGCGGTTGCAGCGGCAGTTTCCCGATAGCGGTTTTGTAGACGATGCGCTGTT
>QWQF01000318.1 GCA_003669125.1 Planctomycetota bacterium | reverse complement strand
CATGCCACCCATTCCACCGCCCATGCCACCCATTCCACCGCCCATGCCACCACTCGGACCGCCGGGTGCTCCGCCGCCACCCATCGACGGAGGAGCTGAAGGAGTGCTGTCGGCAACTGCGACTGGCGGCGGAGGTTCGGTCACTTGATATCCCAGAGCATAGGTGCCGGCCATGGCACCTGCGGCACCCAGCAGAACACCGGCGATGCCAGAGATCAGCCAAGTCGTCGCGTCCTTTTTCGTCTTCTGTTGTCGAGTCACCCAGACCAACACGAAGACCGTCAGCAACCCCAGAGTCAACACGTAGGAACTCAACGCCTCGACGCTAAACATGAGCGCCTCACTTTCAAAATAGGGGAAGAGGAATGTCATCGGCCACGACGGTGAAAGGATTTCGGCCAACAGGTGTGCGACGAGTGTATCTGCCGCTGGCGAGAGCGACAGCAATCACGAGGCCGGCTCTTGCTGAAGCGATCGTCCAGTCAGCGTCGGCTCGTCGGCATGAATCAGGTTGAGGGCCGGCTTGGTCTCGGTTGGCATCGACGGAGTCACGGCGACCACCGGCTGCAATCGGAACAGGCGAGCGAGTGCCGCTTTGCAATCCATCGCCAGGCTGAATGAGACTGGCACCAAGAACAACGTGAAGACCGTCGAGGCGATCAGGCCTCCCAGGGTCACACTGCCGAGACCACGATAAAGTTCGCTGCCGGCCCCGGGAGAGATCACCAGCGGCAGCAAGCCGAACAGGCCGATGAGTGCGGTCATGAAGATCGGGCGGATGCGTGTGCGGACGCTTTCGAGAATCGCCGCGTGTGGAGCCATGCCGTCGTCACGAATGTGGACGAGCGCTTGCTCGACGATCAGGATCGGATTGTTGACCACCGTGCCGACCAGAATGATGAAGCCGACCATCGTCAGCATGTCGAGCGGCTGCACATGTCCCGTCGGTCTCAGAATCACGTTGAGCAATTCGAGGCCGACAAATCCGCCGACCGCGCCCAGCGGCACGCTGAGCATGACGATGAGCGGATACAGCCACGACTCGAACAATGCGGCCATCACCAAGTAGGTGAGGAGGATCGCCAGCACCAAATTCCAGCGGATCGCCAGCCACGTCGTCCGCAACTTGTCAGCGGTCCCCGACAGACCGACTTGGTAGCCTCCGCGATGAAACTCCGGATCCCTTTCCAACGGCGCGATGATTTCCTTTTGGATCTTCAGCATGGCGTCTTCAAGAGCCATTTCCGGCGGTGGACTGACTTGAATGGTGATCGCCCGCTGTCGCTCGCGGCGGTTGATCTGTTCGGGACCGCTGGAAAGTTTGAGGTCCGCGACGGCTCCGAGTGACACCACTTGGCCGGTACGTGTCGCGATCGGCAGGCTTTCGAGGTCCTGCGTGCGCTGCGCCGTGTCCTCACGACCGACGATCGACAAGTCAACCTTGTCGCCGCCGATGAAGAAGTCGGTCGCGTACGCTCCATCCACGAGAGCATTGACCGCGTAGCCAATCTCCTCGGCGGAGAGTCCGAGTTCCGCCGCTTGTTCCCAGCGTGGATTGACGTGAACTTCGGGACTGCTCAGATCGAGGCTCGGAATTGGGAGTGCTTGAGCACTCGGAATGAGCTGACCGACTTGTCCCATGATGCGGCCACCGAATTCAACCAATTCTTCGATTTCGGGGCCGGTGATCTCAATGTCGATCGAACGCCCTGAAGTGAGTCCTCGTTCAAAGAGACTGGATTGCTTCACGATGCCGAAGGTGCCGGGGATGCCCGTCACAATTTCCTGGACCAGCTTGACCAACTTGTGCCCTTGCAACGGATCAACGGCTCGAACACCCATGAACAACTGCCGCCCGCGCACGACGTAGAAGAAGTCCGAGATCATCGGGTGCGGCAGGTCTTTGTTCTTCGGGTCGTCGAGGTCGATGTCCCAGTACTTCCGAGCGGACTCCTCGATGCGATGCCCCAGCGTTTCCATGTGTTCGAGGTTGTACCCCGGCGGCGGCACGAGAATGCCAATGACGAGATTACGATTCCCGTTCGGCAGGTATTCGACCCTCGGCATCAAGAGGTAGCTGATGTAGATCGGAACGCCGAGGAACACCACCATCGCGATCAGCCGCGCCGGGATACTGCGCAGCATCATCGCGTTGAGTCCCACCACCGTGCGCACGAAGACCGCGCCAAATTGGTCGAGCAGCGGCAACAGTCCGAAGACGCTGGTCAGTGTCTTCGGGATTCGCGAACGCTTTCGGGGATTTGCGTCACCGCCGATCAAACGGCTGGCGGCGGTCGGAATCAGAATCAGCGACACGAGCAGCGACAGCGCCAGCGAGCAACTCACGGCCAGCGCCAAATCGCGGAACAACTGTCCGACTTGGTCCTGCACGAATAGCACCGGCAGAAACACCGCCAAGTTCGCCAACGTCGAGGCAACGATCGCGCCCCAAACTTCCTTCGTCCCTTTGACGGTCGATGTCAGAACGTTTTCACCCTCGCGGTGATGCCGGAAGATGCTCTCCATCACGACGATGAAGTTGTCGACCAACATGCCGACGGCGAACGAGATGCCTGCCAGCGTCAGCACGTTGAGCGTACGGCCCAAAATGCCGAGCATCAAAAACATGCCGATCACGCTGGTCGCGATCGCCAGAAGAATCACGAGTGACGAACGCAAGCTGCGCAAAAAGACCAGCAGCACGATCAGCGTCAACGCGGCTCCTTGCAGGATGTCGTCGTTGACAACGTTGACCGCCGAGTCGATGTATTCGGTCTCGTCGTAGACCTGCGTCAGTTCGAGACCACGCTGCATCAGCACGGTCTCGTTCAACTTCTTGACCGCCGAGCGCAGACCCTCCATGACCTTGAGCACGTTGCTGCCGGTTTCGCGTTGAGCGTTGATCGCGATGACCGACGTGCCGTAGCGATGCACCAGCCCGTCCGGTTTTTTGTGGCCGAGGCGGACATGGCCGACGTCGCGGACGTAAACCGGATTGCCGTCGCGGCTGGCAATGATCATGTTGGCGACTTGCTGCTCGGTCTTGAACTGGCCGAGCGTTCGGATGACGTAGCGCCGTTTTCCCTCCCAGAAGTCGCCGCCGGAGGTGTCCTTGTTTTGCTTCCGCAAAGCTTCTCGCACGTCGCCGATTGTGAGCTGTCTCGCGGCGAGCAAATGTGGATCGACGACGACCTGCAATTCTTCTTCCCGTCCCCCCATCACGTTGGCGTTCGACACACCATCGACCCGTTCGAGTCGTGTCTCGATGGAGTCCCGGCAGAAACGCCGTAGCTTGGTGACGTCCATGTCGGCGGGCAGCAGGTCGCGGACTTCCGGATGCTTCTCGGCCAGCTCGCGCATGCGGAAAATCGCCAAGCCGGGATTGTGGGCTCGCTTCACCCGTTCGAGGTCTGTCTTGAGGTCGGGATGCTTGGCGATCGCCTCATCGAGTTTTTTCATCGACGGTTTTTGCGGCGTGAGGATGAACCACGCGATGAATCGATCGGCAATGTTTGACGTCGCGACGACCGGCTCATCGGCGTTGGCGGGATACTCGCGCACCTGCTGCAACCGCGTGCTGACGTTGAGCAGTGCATCGCTGGTCGGTGTGCCGACGGCAAACTCCAGCGTGATCTGGCCGCGCGAGTCCGAGCTTTCGGAGCTCATCTTCTGCAAGCCTTCGACGCTTTGCAGTTGCTCCTCCTGAGGCTGAATGATTTCGCCCTCGACCTCTTGCGGACTAGCTCCCGGCCAATTGGTCGTGACGGTGATCGTCGGCACCTCGACTTCCGGCGTGAGCTGCATCGGCATCTTGTAGAGCGAGATTGTCCCGAACAACGCGACAAGAATCACGCCGACAGAAACCTTCACCGGATTACGAACAAACCACTCAATCAAGTTCATAGCGCTAGACTCAGAGGAGCAGGGCGGGTTGTGGAGACAAAGTCGAGTTTCACTCCGCCTGATTGGCGGTTGGCGAGGGTTCCTTCGGCGTTGCCGATTTCTTGCTGGGCGGTGAGATCTCAATCTCCACGCCAGCGCGGAGGCGTTCGTTGCCTTCGACGACGACCTTGTCCTTCGCTTTCAAGTCGCCGCGGACTTCGATCCACGAATTGACCGCGATGCCAAGCTGCACGGACACCGGACGAACCGTGGTCTTCTTGGATTTCTCATCGGGCGTGACGACAAAGACCAACGGCTGCGGATTGCCGAGAACGAGCGAGTCTTTCGGCACGAGCAACACATGACTCTTCTGATCGACCGGCAACTCGACCTTCGCGAACATGCCCGGCTTGAGCAGCGGAGTACCGTCGGACTGCTGCTGATTTTTCAACGCGATTCGCACGGGAAATGTTCGCGACTTCTCGTCCGCCTTTGGGACAATCGCCGTGATCGTTCCGACGAACGTTTGTGACGGGAGCGCTTCGATATCGATTCTCGCCGACATGCCGAGCGACAGCCGAGGGATGTACGACTCTTGGACGGCGACGCGAATTTCGATCGGATCGACCTCGACGACTTCCGCGACCAGCTTGCCCGATTCGATCCATTGGCCTTCTTCCGTGTGCTCGGCGACGACGTAACCGGCGAAGGGGGACTTGATCGTGTGCTTCTCAAAGATGTCGTTCAATCGGTTGACCTCTTCCTGCGCCGCGTCGGCCCGCGCTTCGGCCTGTGAGATTCGCTCCTCGCGAGGGCCAGTGACGACCAAGTCGTGTGCGGCCTTGGCGGCAAGGTGCATCGCGGTCGCCGTCTCGAACACCGAAGCCATTTCGTCGATTTCTTCTCGCGTGGCGGCGTTGCGTTCGATGAGCCCCTTGCCCCGCGCGTGTTTCGTTTGTGCCAGTTTCATCGCGGCGCTGGCGGCCTGCATGCGAGCTTCTGCTTCGCGCCGCTCTTCTTTCCGCGCGCCGTTCTTCAGTTCGAGCAACTCGTGCTTTCGCAGATTGTGCTCGGCTTTGGCGGCGGCGATTTGGATTTCGACGTTGCGAGTCAGCAGCTTTGCGAGCGGCTGTCCTTTGGTGACCCGGTCCCCCTCATTGACGAGAAACTCGATCACGCGTCCGGAGACCGCGCTGCCGATCGAACTGTGCCGACGAGCCTCCACAGTGCCAACAAACGCTCGGCCCGAGGAGAGGTCACGCTCGATGACTTCCGCGACCGTGACTTTGGCCGGAGGCATCTGGGCGATCGCCGGCTCGAAAGAGAACATCGCGACGACCACGGTGGCCGAACACGCGACGAAGAATCGGAACCCAAGAGGTTGCATGTCCGAAGTCCAAAACGAGGAGGGTGAGCCAAGATTGCGGGGCGGTGCGAACTCTGAATTCGCGGGGCCGGGAGTCTATCGCCGCCCCCAGACGTGACGACAGGGAAACCTCACTCGCCAGCGGAAAATGTGGACACTCGCGGGCGGCGGGAACTTCGAAGAGGCTAACAAGATTGCCGATTAACGCGGCAACCTTGGAATCGCGCGAAAGCATTTGAGAATGCTTTCGACGGAGTCGATCACTCGCTGCACATCGTCGTCCGTCAGGCGACTGTAGATCGGCAGCGAAATTTCACGAGCGTATTCCTGTGTCGCCACCGGACAGCTTTCCGGTTGATGGCCAAGCGCGGCGTAGCTCGCTTGCAGATGTAGCGGCGGCGGCATGACGGTCGCATCGATGCCCCGTGTGCGAAGCTCTGCCAGAAACTGATTACGCGAGCAACACAGTCGCTGAAGATTTAGACGCAGCAAGTAGAGATGCCAAGCATGCTGCGAATCGGAGCGGCCCGCCGGACATTGCAGTTCGACGAAACGGCTGAACGAGACGTTGTCGGTGACGGCAATCTCGCGATGCCGCTACCACATCGCCGTCGCAGAGTTATCACGGGCGAAAGCGTGTCAGATCGATGACCGGAGTGTCGGGGTACGATGGCATCGAC
The DNA here is from genome assembly GCA_003669125.1 of Planctomycetota bacterium. Classification (GTDB taxonomy): domain Bacteria; phylum Planctomycetota; class Planctomycetia; order Planctomycetales; family Planctomycetaceae; genus SXKJ01. Next base: position 5,727 of record QWQF01000318.1, on the reverse strand, counting down.
CAGGTTTGCTCGGAGATCGAGGCTGGATTGACCTCGATGCTTCCGATCCGCAGCGTCAGATCGACACCCGAAGCAGGCCAGTGCAGATCAACGCGATGCGGCATTCGCACTCCGCTCGGCTCACGTTGGTAGTTGCCGAGCGTCGCGCGAGCAATCAGGCGACCGGACGGTTCTCGCAACGAGTGCTCCAAAACGACGCCGTGACAGGCATCGACCAGCATCGTTCGCTGCACACGCTGACCCTGCGGCGTGACTTGATCCGCGACAAAGAGGACTCGACGCGGTTGGCTCCCCGGCTGTTCCTGCATCTGAAAATCGGCGGCAGCGAACGGAACGACGCCGAGCGTCTCAATCAGCCAATCCGGTTGAAAGGGGACCGGGCTCATCGGGCGGCCATCGGCCATGTCGTCGTACGATGCCGTCAAAATGCCGTGCGGCTCGCTTCGTTTCATCCAAAACCAGAATCGCTCCGGGTTCGAGCCGAGGTCCACTTCGTCCGTTGCCAACGAACGCACGATCAACCGCAACTTACGGGGACTCTCGACCGCCATCACCGCCGAAAGCTTGATTGGAAAACCCTTCTGCGAAGCCGTGATTGTCACATCGGTCGAACGCCAGGCGTACAACTTTGTGACGTTGTCATTGAGCACGTTGACGATGTCTTCGGACGTTGCCTCCGGAGCGAGGATGCAAGGTTCGGGGGCGGCTCGCCGGCTGTAGGCCATCCAATGCCGCATCGACGAACATCCCGGCAATGCCAACCAACAAGTCGCCGCCGCCAACCAAAAGAGGCTCAGCGACAGGCCCGTGGAGCGTGCCCCAGTTGTGGCGTTAGAAGTCGGTCGGTCGAGGTGTGTCACGTCGATGCTCTCGTCCTTGAGGCGTCTCGTGGATCGTTGAATTCACTGCCAAGTGTCTACGTGCCGAAGACGGCGTTTTGCAATTCTTGCACTTCTGTGTCGTTCAGTTGCTGATCGGGGACCAGAAATGTTCCTTCGCCTCGCGTGCCGGTCACTTCGAGAAACTCTTGCTCGTCGATCGTCTTCGTCCCGTCGAGCCGCAATCGCCGCCGCTGGAGCAACAGCAGCGCGAGCACATACCGAAACTTGTCGTGAGACGGACTGGCCTCTTCATTGAGTTGCTCAAACTGTCGCATCAGGTCATCCACGTCGAGCGACTTCTTCACGCTGGTCATCGGTTCGGGAACCTCGCAACGCCAATGAGCCACCAATCCGGCCGGTGGCGGCACCCAGCCAGCTTCGGAATAGTCGAGACGCGACAACTCGCCATTCGACTCGACCAAGACTGAGTGACACAAACTTCCCGGCACAAGCTCTTCGCCTGTCCCGGAACATGTTCGGCCAACGGGTTTGACGCGGTAGTCCTGCACATCGCCCTTCCTCCCTGAAAGGCGGCGGAATCTAGTCCTCCTTGAATGATGCCACAAGACGATTTACGGCGGGGCGATGACGCCACTCCACACGGCAACTCCGGCAGACTCAACGGCAACGGAGTCATCGGATCGAGGCATCGGCTGTCGTTGCCGGAGCACCATGAGGAACCGGAGTTCCAAGAGCGTTTCGCCTGCGACACAGACTCTCGCTGACCGACTCGATTGGACGTGTTTGAGAGGCACGATTCGCACGACCCGAAGTGTTCATGGCGTCTTCTCAAGTCACACGCAGCTTGCCCATCTTCAGGCGATTCATCGCAGAAATTCCGGCATCGCAGCGTCAAAGTCACCCGCATTTTAACTACCCGGCAAGAGTGCTACGACCAGACGCGAAATCGACGTAAGCTATTTGCAATTTGCAGACTTGAGAAGTTCAAGGGGCCGTTTCGACGTTGCCGATTCAGAACACTAGACCTGCCATCTCCGATTGTGAGGCGTCTACCTGCAAACGCCTCTGCGTGGCCCCGTATTTCGGAGATGACATGGACTCTGAGTCTGTGTTGTGTTTTTGAATTTTGTCACCACGGCCCGGCCGGTGGGAACACGGATCCGCTGAGAAGATCGCGACGCGCGTCGCGGGCGGTTTCCTACTTCTCCTCGGTGTCCGAAAAACCGCCTGTTCGCCCCCCTGGCACCATCGGCGGTCCGTGTCTGACATTAGTCCCAAGGGAAGGAGACGCTACGTTATGTACTGGATCAAGACTTTGACCGCCGTGGTCGCAACTCTGGGGTTGGGTGGGGTGGCGCAAGCCGGCCTGTTCGACTCTGGCTGTGGAACAGCGAAATCAAGCTGCTGCACATCGACCTGTCAGCCCTCGTGCTGCAAACCAACGATCGCTCGGCCATGTTGCCCGACGGTCCACACCTATCAACGTGCCTGCTCAGCGTTGGCGAATCCGTGCAGCAAGCCAAGCTGCTGCGGACACGATGCCTCCGGTTGCAGCAAGAAGGGCTGTGCCCCAAGCTGTGCAGCTCCTGGCAATGCTTGCGGCAACAATGGTGCTCCGAATTGCGCCGCTCCGTGCGGCCCGAAGTGCGCTCCGGCTTGCGCTGCTCCCGCAGCGTGTGCTCCGGCGTGTGCGGCTCCAGCGGCTTGTGCTCCGGCATGTGCTGCTCCGGCTGGTGCGTGTGGCAACAAGTGCGCCCCGAACTGCGCGGCTCCGTGCGGTCCGAAGGCGTGCTGCGCTCCCGCAGCCAGTGGTCCTAGCTGTGCGGCTCCGGCGGCTTGTGGCAACAATGCCAATGCTTGCTGTGGCAAGAATGCCAACGGCTGCTGCGAAGATCACTCTGCCGAGATCGCGTGCTTGATCTACAAGTCGCAAACCTCGTGCTATGCCAAGGACCGCAAGAAGGCCTTGGATCGCTTGGGCGACAAGTACAGCTGCGTCTGCAACCCAGAGATCATGTCCGCGTTCGTCTATGGTCTGAATGACAGTGACGAGCGAGTTCGCTGGGAAGCGGCCGACGAGATTGGCGATCAAGTTCGCAAGAATCCTTGCTGCTGCTCGGTCGAAATCGTCACCGCGTTGACGGCTGCTCTGGCCGACTGCGACCGTGGCGTTCGTCGCCAAGCCGAAGAAGGCCTGCGTGCTTGTGGTTACAAAATCGTCGACGGCTGCTGCGATGATAAAGGCTGCACGAAAGCCGGCTGTGGTACGAGTGGTTGTGGTGCGACTCCGGCTGTGGCTCCGGCCCCAGCTCCAGAGGCGGCCCCGGCTCCGGCCCCGGCTCCTCCGACCGAACCCAAGGCCTACTTCCCGTCCCGTTTGAACAACCCGACGTCGAAGAAGACCAGCAAGCTCGGCAACCTGTTCGGACTCCGTAGCTAACCTGACGAGCCGGCTTCAAGGCAGGCTCAACTGATAACTCGGTGTTCTTGACCCCCGGAGAAATCCGGGGGTCTTTTTGTTTGGTGATTGCCGGCCGTTCCTGTTCCTTGGCAAACGGCGAGTGACCGAAGACAACCACCGCATGGGCTATCGCAATCTCCAAGAGTGTGTCGGCGACCTCGAACGGTCGAAGCAACTGATTCGCATCGATGCCGAAGTCGATCCGCATCTCGAAATCGCGGAGATTCAGCGCCGCGTCTATCAAGCCGGCGGGCCGGCACTGCTTTTCACACGATCGAAGGGCGGCCGCTTTCCGCTGCTGGCGAATTTGTTCGGCACGCTCGAGCGAACTCGGTTCCTGTTTCGAGACACGCTCGACGCCGTGCGACGCTTGGTCGAGTTGAAGATTGACCCGATGTGCCTGGCCAGGAATCCTTGGCAGTATCGCGGAGCGCCATTCACTGCGCTGCACACGCTGCCGAAGTTCGTCTCACGCGGACCGGTGCTCGCGAATGAAACGACGATCGACCAGCTTCCGCAGATCGTCAACTGGCCGAACGACGGCGGAGCGTTCATCACGCTGCCGCAGGTCTACACCGAAGACGCTGACCGGCCCGGCTGGCAGCACTCCAATCTGGGCATGTACCGCGTGCAACTTTCCGGCGGACAGTATCAAGCCAATCAAGAGATCGGTCTGCACTACCAAATTCATCGCAGCATCGGCGTCCATCACGCCGCCGCGATTCGCCGAGGCGAGCCATTCCGAGTCAACATCTTCGTGGGCGGCCCACCGGCGATGACGTTGTCCGCCGTCATGCCGCTGCCGGAAGGCATGAGCGAACTCACATTCGCTGGCGCGCTCGGCGGCCGACGAGTGCGAATGATTCGTAGAGCAGGGGGGCTGCCCATCGCTGCCGAAGCCGATTTCTGCATCGTCGGCACCGTTGATCCGAGCGGCCTCAAGCCGGAAGGCCCGTTCGGCGATCATCTGGGCTACTACAGCCTGGCTCACGACTTCCCGGTGTTGCGAGTCGAGAAGGTATTCCATCGCGATGGTGCGATCTGGCCCTTCACCGTCGTTGGCCGGCCGCCTCAAGAGGACACCAGCTTCGGCGCAATCATTCACGAGGTCACCGGCCCGATCATTCCGACGGTCATTGCCGGAGTGAAAGCGGTCCATGCCGTCGATGCGGCCGGAGTGCATCCGCTGCTCCTGGCGATTGGCAGTGAGCGATACGTCCCGTATGCCGCGACGCGTAAGCCGCAAGAGTTGTTGACGTGTGCCCACGCGATTCTCGGCCAAGGGCAGTTGTCGCTGGCGAAGTATCTCTGCATCGTCGCTGGCGAGGACGATCCGCAACTCGACATCCACGACATCCCGCAGTTCATTCGTCATCTGTTGGAGCGCGTCGATTGGCGAACCGATCTGCATTTCCAAACGCAGACGACCATCGACACGCTCGATTACACCGGCCACGGTTTCAACGCCGGCTCAAAGCTGGTGATCGCTGCCGCCGGTCCTGCGCGTCGCGAGTTGCCAACCATCATCCCGTCCGAGTTGTCATTGCCGAACGGCTTCCGCGATCCACGCGTCGCGATGCCGGGTGTGCTCGTGATCGCGGCCCCAGCGTTCGACACCCGATTCGGTGCCAGTGACGGCGAGCAAGAGCGATCGATCGGTCAGTTCCTGCGACACTTCGACGCAAACTCGCCGATCAACGCGTTCCCGCTCATCACACTCGTCGATGACAGCGAGTTTTCCGCGCGAACGATCAATAATTGGCTGTGGACGACATTCACTCGCTCGAACCCTGCTGCTGACGTGACCGGCCTCGGCGCGTTCGTCCATCAAAAGCATTGGGGCTGCCGAGGCTCGCTCATCATCGACGCCCGCAGCAAACCCCACCACGCTCCGCCGCTGATCGAAGACCCGGACATCACTCGCCGAGTCGATGCGCTGTTCACCAAGAGCGGTCCACTGCATGGACTGTGATGAGCGGTAACGTGTGCGGAGTTATTGTCGAAAGTTGTGGATGGCCGCGCAAATCAGCGAGACTGCGATGCTGCGAAGGAACGTTCGCGGTCATGAGACAACGAGTTTGAAAAGCACATGCTTGCAGGGATCGATCAGGTTATAGCGAAATTTCGCTTCGTGAATGATTCGCAGGTCGAGCGTTTGAAACATGGCTCGCCAAGCCGCGTCATTGAGATAGTTGTACGGCAAGCGGATGCCGTAAGGGGCGTTGCCGATGTAGTCCATGATTTTCAAACCCAAGAAATCCCATCCGTTGTCGTAGTAATGACAGGGCCAGCGCGCACTTTGGGAAGGCTGGGTAAGTCGCTGGCGCGATTGAGGTGCTGAAGTTATTGATGTCTCCGTGCGACGCGAGTGGATCGTGTCTTGTTTGAGAGTGGCTGCACGGAGGTGTTTGATGTTGGCGTCTG
>QWQF01000036.1 GCA_003669125.1 Planctomycetota bacterium | reverse complement strand
TCGGGAGACCTTTCTTTTCCGAGCCGTACTTCGGGTACGCCTGCACGTCCTTGCCGAAGACTTGGCCGCCGATGGTCGCGATGACCTTGTTGGTCGTGACCGAACCGAAGCCGCCAACCGAGTGGCCGCGCATCGAGAAGCCACCGCGAGGTCGCAGGTCCGGGTCTTCGGTGATGCTCAAGTTGAGCGGATGCTTGATGCCGATGCAGAAGAAGTCGGGACCGTTCTGAACCATGTTGTCGTACACGGCGATCAGGTCGCCAGGGCGGACGTCGCGGCTGCCGAGTCCGGCTGCTCCGTGAAAGATGTGCGGAACGTGGCTGATCTTTTCGATGCCGTTCTGTCCGACGATCGCGTCGCAGAACGCGGCCTTGATTTCGCGAGTCAGATGGTTGCCGGTCGTCGAGAGCGGATCGTCCATGCGTTCGAGAACCGTGAACGCCTTGCAGTCTTTGAGCGCGTCGATGATCGCTTGTGACGGGAACGGCCGGAAGCAGGTGACGTTCAAGCAGCCGACGGCCATGCCCCGTTTCTCGCGGAGGTAATCGACCGTCGCCTGAGCCGTTTCCATGTACGAGCCCATGCCGACGATGATGTACTCGGCGTCGTCGCAGCGGTACGGCGTGACGAAGTCGTACCGTCGGCCGGTCTTGAGATAGAATTCCTCGAAGGCGTCGCGGAGCGCGGGTTCGCACTGCTCGTAGTACCAACGCTGAGCAATTTTGCCCTTCATGTACGAGTCTTGATTTTGCACGACTCCCGACATGACCGGATTGGCTGGGTCCATGAAGTTCATCAGTTTCTCTTCGGGCTTGCCGACAAACTGCTTCATGAATTCCGGTTCGATCAGGCGGACGCTCTCGACGGTGTGCGTGGTGAGGAATCCGTCTTGAACATTGAAGAAGGGCGTCTTGGAGGCTTCGGCCGCGCGGCGCGAGATCAAGCACAGGTCGCCCGCCTCCTGCGCGTTGCGAGCGAACACCATCCCCCAACCGCAATCGGCGACGCCGCACACATCGTCGTGCCCGGCGTGGACATTGAGACCTTGACTGGTCAACGCTCGCGAGCCGATGTTGAAGACCATTCCCAGCCGCTTGCCGGAGATCGTGTAGAGCACTTCCTTCATCAGGATCAGACCTTGCCCCGACGTGAAGTTGGTGACTCGTCCGCCGGCCAGCGCGAAACCTTCGCAGAACGTCGCGGCCGAGTGTTCGCTTTCCGGTTCAACGAAGACCAACTGGTCGCCCCACAGATTGGGGATGCCATTCATCATGGCCGCGTTGAAGCCGCCACCCATCGTGGTTGAACTGGTGATCGGGAAGGCTCCCGAACCTTGGCTGATGCGAGATTCCACCCACACGACTGCTTCCGCGCCGTCGCAGGTGGTCGGGAGGCCGGGATATTCAAATTTCGGTTCGGCATCGTCGTCGCTGGGCTGACGAGCGACCCGATCGGTCATCATTGTGGTCATGGAGCACTTCTCCGAGTGGAAGGAATTGGACGATTTCGAAAGCGGTGAGAATCGAAGCGGCAGGCTTGCCACTTCGACGAACTGAGTTGAATAATTGTGACGCTATGGGTCCGGACGCCCAGAGAGGAGATCACCTTGCCGATTCGCACGATTGATTTGCTGTTTGAGGAAACCGGACTGTCGATCGAAGAAATCGCCGAGCGGTCGAAGCTGGAATGCGAGAGAATCGAGGCAATCGCGGTCGGCCGCTGGACTCCGAGTCCTGACGAACGTCAGCGATTGGCGGCGGCGTTCGGCGCGACGATCGAGGACATTAGTTGAGGACATTAGTTGAGGACATTAGTTGGGGTCACTCGATGGCTCCGCGAGTGATTCGGTATCACCGTTTCGGGCTTCGCGACGGGTTTTAGAATTCGAGCCATGAGTGCTTCCCGCCGCGTTAGGCGTCCCCCAGGATGGCCACCGGGATCAGCGTGATCGCCGCTTCGTGATGATGCTCGTGAGCGTATGGGGACCACTTCAACGGGGAGCATCCCCGGATGATCGCTCGCAGTTGGCGTTGGCCGGGGACAGATTCGATGTGGGTGACTTCGATCTGGCCGGCGCGCTCGTCGCTTAATTCCAGGCGATAGGGGCGTCCCAGTTGCAGGCATTCCTGCTGGGGCGGGTCGATCAACAACGCCCCCATCCAGCCCGGCTCGAGCGACCCCTGATCGAGGCTCGCTTCCAGGTTCCTGAGCACCATTCCACCAATGAGCAACCGTCCGTGAATCCCACCCATGACGACTCCTGAGAGTACGATCGTTGGTCTGAGAAAATATGACGAAACCAAAGTTGCGAATGTCGGTGGCGTTATGGGGACGAACCTCCGCAAAAAGAAAGCGTGCGTGGTCAGGGGGGCGTCTCGACGCATCGCGTCTGGGCAAGCGGCAGGGCGTCAGCCCTCTGAGATGGCGATCGCTCTCCGCTCGGCAGTTCGGCGCGTTCCTGATGCCGGATCGCGCCTCAGGCGACTCCGAACACGACGAAGTAGCACGCCAGCCAGCCGAAGGTCAGCCAGATCAACCATCGCGTCCACTGAGAAGCCCCAGTCAAAGTCGATTCGGCTTCGTTCTGTTCGAGCAGCCGGACCAGCCCGAAGTCGGCGATCCGCACGCGACCGCGCTTGTCGATCAGAATGTTCTCCGGCTTGATGTCGCGATGCACGATCCCACTTCGTGAGCGAACTGCAGTGCGTCGCAAATCGGTGGCACGATGGTCAGGGCTTGCTCGGGCGAGATTCCCCGCTGGCATCGCTTGCCGCAGATTGACGCCGTCCACCAACTCCATCACGAGGTAAAACAGACCATTCGCCTCGCCGGCCAGCTCTGGAAGATTTTGAGCTTGGGAAGAAAATACAAAACGGACGCTGTTCTGGCTTGTCGCTCTTACAAACCGAGCGATTCGATGCCGACTCGACGAGCTGTCGAAGCTCTGCTGAAATCGGCCTAACCTTCGATGCTTTGTGAAGTTATTCGGTCTCACGCACACGGCGGGAAAAAGCTTGCGACGACTGGCACGTTGTCTGCTCTGAAGAATGAGCGTCGCCGCCACCCGGTGACCGCAGCCAGAAACAATCTGGGCTGCCCGACTGCGAGAGAGGTCGGAGATTCTGAGGAACCGCCGCAAGGCGAAGAGGGAACGGTGAGGCAACCCGTCGGCCGCTTGGAGAGAGGCGACCGACCCGGCGAAACCGAATCAACAACGAAGCCGAGCGGTCTGGAGAGGCCGCTCGGTTTCGTGCATTTGAGACTTGTCTGAATACGCCTCGCGTCGAATTTGACACCGACTCTCTGTCAATGCTCGCAGTCTGCGAAAGCTGTGCATGCTGCGAGTCAGCAGCTCATGTCAGACAAACCGATATTGCCGACGCGGCTCAACGTGCGGATTGCTCCGCCCGATATGGTCCGAGAAGCCGTAGGGTGTCGGGCATCGGGTCCGCGCCGAGGCTTCTCGGAGGATCTGCCATGCGGACGATCACTTGGTGTGTGTTGACGTTGAGCTTGGTGGGATGTCACAGCGGACCGCGCTGGTGCTCGAGAAACTGCGACACGAGCAGCACCGCGCATTTCGACGACCAGCGGGTGGTCGAGACGGCTCCCCAGCCGGCAACGCCGCCACCGGCTCAGAAGAAACGCACATCCAACGAGTCGTCGTCCCGGTCCCGATCCTTGTCTGGAGGCCGCACGACGAGTCAGGCCAGCCGCTCGAAATCTTCCAGCCGCACGACTCAAACGGCTCGGAAAGCTCTGGCTCCCGCCGCGACGACGAAGCCGGCCGCGCAGGACGACTCGGTCAAGCAATTGCTGGCGGACTTGGAAAAAACGAAACGCGAGAAGGCGGATCTCGAAACGAAGCTCACCGAAGAGTCCGCCAAGCAAACACAACAACGGCTGGAGCTGGAAGCTCGGCTCGCACTGATTCAAGAGCAGATGCGTCAGCAGTCGGCTCTGCAACAGGTCGTGTATCAGCAGCCGGTGATTGCCATGTCGCGACCGATGCCGAGCAACGCGGGTCCGACGATTACCTCCGGCGCACCCAATCCGTCGATGCAGATGCCGTTCTCGTCGTCCACACCGATGTGCGCTCCGCAGTCGCAGGCTGTTCCGACGTGGGGCAATTCGGCTCCGACTTGGAACACTCCGTCGGTGCCGCCGCAGCAACAAGTCGAACAGTGGCCGCACAGTCCGCAGCGCCGATAGGACGGTCTACGAGAACGCGAACACGCGGTTCGGTTTCGCGATGGCGAGGTAATCGTTCATCGCCACGATGATCGAATCGGTCAGCGAGCCGGCATTGAACGCGATGCGCGGATTCTGAGTTGCGGCCTGATCGAGGCAGAGTTCGAACGGCAGGATTGGTGGCCCGAACGGCGGGACGCTTCCGGGGATGAGTCCGGTCAGCTCATTCAATTCTTCCGGTGTTGCGAACCGCATCTTCTTCCAGCCGAACTCGCGACGGATTGCTCCCGAATCGAGTTTGCGATCGGCCGGCAGCACGAACAGCCGGAAGCCGTCGTCCCCTTTCATCAGCAGCGCTTTGCCGCCGATCCGCAACTCCTCGCCGCGAGCCTTCGCCGACTCTTCCGACGTGCGTGTCGGCTCGTGATGCACTTCGCGAAACGTCACGCCGGCCTCGGTCAACAGGCGGCGAATCGCGGGCAGAACTTCGGATCCGTCGGGCACAACCAAAACTCCTTCAGTCCAAAACGTTTTCGGACACGCGAATTCCCGCTCGGTTCGTGCCGCTCAGATTGCCGCGGCGACCGGTGCCGATGCGGCAGCCGTGAATCAGATTGCCGGTAGTTGGCTTCGCGGTGTCGCGCCAGACGATCGCGTGTTCCATCAGTCTGGGACTGCGGCGATCGAGCACCGTGCATCCGGAGACCAGCGTGTCTGCGCAGTCCTCCAGCACGAGGCCGTTCGGCGTCCCCTCAAAGATTTGGCAGCCAGTGAGGTTCATGCGGCGGCAGCGGACGAGTTCAATCAGCCCGTCCTTTTTGCTTGTGACCGCACCCGTGACTGTGCTCTGCCCGGCGAGAGCGTCTTGGATGATCAGGCCCGTGACCGTGCAGTCTTCGCAATCGACGAAACGGATACCGGTCGAGAGTTCTTTGTCGCCGTAGTCGGGGTTGTGGCCCAGCGTGTTGGCCCCGATGGCGATGCTGCGCGACCCTTCGATGACGATGTTCCGCTCGTGGCCGCTGTAGATGTAGTTGCCGGAGATCGCGAAGCCCAACGCCGAGGTGAGATGAATGTTGGTCGCTTGGCTGCCGATCAAATTGCCGGCAATGGTCCACATGCCCGCTCGATGATTCCCCTTCGAGCCGCTGCCAATGAAGCGGATGTTCGCTCCGTTGGGGCTGTACGTTGCTTGGATCGTGTTGCTGCAAATCGTCCCTTCACGGACGGTGCCGTCCTCGACGTCGATGTAGATTTCAGCGGTCGGTTCGGAGTCGGCATTCGGAACGCCAAAAGCGGCGTTATTGTTGTATTCGATGTCGTTGCCCGTGACTTGGAAGTTGCGAATCTCGCCTCCTTGAATGCGGATGCCTCCCAACCGGCAATAGCTGATGTGGTTGCCGGTGATGATCGTCTGGTGCAGATTGCAGTGGTCGAGGAAGACTCCGATGCCGGTGTTCTGGTAGATGTGGCAATGACTGATGAGGACATTCCGCGAACGGCGTGTGACGTGGATCGCGTTCCGCACCTTGCGGATCAACACGCCGGTCAGCGTTGGCTGCATGACCCCTTCGAGCCGGATGCCGTCTGCTTCGGGATGGTCTCCAGTGATTTCGATGTCGCTGAGCAGCGGCATCCGCTCGCGCTGCCAGATCTCCGGCTTGAAGCCTTTGGGATCGGCGCTCTTGTCGTGCGAGCCGGCGAAGAAGAGTGCCGGCCCTTTGCCAGCCATGATGAGCTTCGCGGTCCCGCCGCCGCCACGAATCGCCGTCCGGCTGAACTTGGCCAAATCGACGACGATCGGTTTCGTGATGCGGTAGTCGCCGCGAGGGAATTCGATCAGCCCCTCACCGTCGGCCAGGGCGTGCTGGATGGCTCCGGTGTCGTCCGTCTGGCCGTCGCCAGCCGCTCCGTAATCGCGAACATTGCTCATCGGGAGGTGCCTTTCGTGGTGGAAGAGAGGCACTCTATCGGCCGTTTCGACTGGTTCAACTCGCAGCGTCCACACGATCGGCACGAGTCGCATGTGAGACAGAATCGTGCGCGGCGGCAGTCACCGGCGGACTCCGCCCGGATTCCCCCAGCGGAGTCTGCGGTTGCCGGGCGGCTCGGTTCGATGTTCAGACAGGCTGTTTTCGGCAAGTTGGTCCGTTTCCGGCATGATCGGCAAAGTCAGTTTGACACGTTTTTTTGAGCACTCGTATACTCGCCCCGAATTGGTGGCAGTCGCTGCGGTTTCTCGACGAGACGTTTCGTTCGTCGGACGCGGCGACGCAAGGATGCTGCCACGAAGGGCGTCACGATGAAAAACAATATCGGCAAGGTGTTCGTGGTCCTGACCACGTTTCTGAGCATCGCATTTCTCGGCTTCTCGTTCGCCGCCCGGATCGCCGGCACGAACTGGGCGGGCGAAGCGGCTGCCTTGGAAAAGTACACCATCGAAAAGAACGTCAACGAGAAGGAGACGACTTACACCGTCAAGAGCATCATTGAGCACGTCAAGCAAGAGCCGCTCAGCAAGACCTCGAAGCTGCTACCGGAGGTGATCCTGGCCGCGTACAACCACGAGGCCGCGCAACTGACCACGATGATTCAAGAACTGGAACCATTGCCGGAGCAACTCAAGAAACGGCAAGACGAACTCACGGCTCAGCAGAAGATGGACCTCAAGGCGATGGAGGTTCGCGACCAGGAGTTGGCGAAAACCTTCGAGCAGCAAGTCAAGACGCTTCTGGAGTTGTCCGTCGAAGGTGACAAGGTCGCTCAAGAGGCATTGGCGGTTTGGAAGGAAGAAGAGTTGCGTCGTGAAGACGTCGCTCGTTTGCGGAATCACTTGGAGGAACTGGAAGTCGATCAATTCCAGTCGCTCGAACAGAAGAAACGATTGCAGGATGAACTCAGCCGCCTGCGCGGCGTGCTGGCTCGACTGCAACGTCGGAATACTCAACTGAAGTCGTCCTACGAAGAATGATCGCGGGACGCGAACGACTGGGGGGTCGTGACATGTCATTTCTGGGAAAACTACTTGTCGGCTTGCAGCTCTTTTTGAGCGTCGTGTTCCTGGTCTTCGCCGGAGCGGTCTTCTCGACGCAGGCGAACTGGAAGAAGACCGCGGATTTGGCTGAGGAAAAAGTCAAGAAAACCGAAGCGAACAAATTGGAGGTTGAGCAGGCATTCGCGACCTACAAGACCCGCATGGAGACGGATCTCAAGAATGAACAGGCCCGAGCCTCCGACGCCGAAGGTCGAGCCAAACTGCTGAAAGATTTGGGCGATTCCACCGAAAAAGAATTGGTTGCCGCCAAGACCGAACGGGATGAACAACGCGAACTCGCGAAGGTCTCCGTCGAGGAAGCTCGCCAGCGCCGCGAAGAGGCGTTGCTGCAACGCGGAATCAACAACGATCTGCAGAAGTTGCTCAACGAAAAACAAGACCGAGTGAAGGCCTTGGAAGACGTCAAATTCAACTTGCAAGTTGCCGAGCGGGCGTTGCAAGACAAACACACGAAGTTGCTGAATGACCTGGCTCTGTTTCAGAAGATCATCGCGGCGGCCGGCCTCTCGACCGATCCACAAACGGTGGCCGGCTTGCAAACGCCGCCCCCGGCCGTCGATGGCGAAGTGCTCGAAACGAAACGAGCCGGCCGCAGCGGTTCAGACTTGGTCGAGATTTCCATCGGCAGCGACGATGGTCTCGCCGAAGGACACAAACTCTCGGTCTATCGCCCGCAGGTGGGTGACAAGGCCGCGAAATTCCTGGGCGACATCAAGCTGGTTTACGTGACGCCCGACCGAGCGGTTGGTGTGGTCATCTTACGAGCGAAAAATGGAGTCATCGAAAGGGGCGACAATGTCACGTCGAAACTCGGACAGTAATGCAGCCAAGGCCACGCCAGACGTCTTCGTGGGCCTGTTGTTCGTCTCCGTCGCGTCGCTCATCATCGGCATCATCCTGCTGGTGCTGGAGTTGAACCGCTACGCCTGGCAGATGGGCTGATCCTAAGCTCAACCGCCGACGTACCGAGCGTACAACGCTCGTGCCGCAGCGATCTCCTGCGTGCCGCGGACGATCGCGCGGCCGTCGCGGAACACGGTCAGTTCGAATTCGTCGCCGATCAGCGACAGTCGAGCGAGATATGGATTGCGAGTGATCGTCCCGTGACCGTGCCACTTCGCGGCGAGGTCATCCAGCGACAACGTCGTTGGCGAACTCGGCACGACTTGCACGGAGTTTCGCCCGCAGAGCACCGTCGAGCGCGAGCCGCTCTGGCCCGACAGCCACAACCGCTCGCCGCGCTTGCAGGCGGGACAGTCGCCGCTGACGTGCAAGTTGCCGACATCGAGCGTCCGAAACGTGTGGTCCCACAAGTCGATGACCGTCAGTACTCGCGGCACCTCATCGAGGTGACCGCTGAGAATCTTCATCGCCAACATCGCCTGCCAAGACGCGATCACGTTGACCGTCGGGCCGAGGATGCCGGCCGTTTCACACGTCTCGGTCGTCCCGGCTTCGGGCGGTGATTCGATCACGCAGCGCAAGCACGCAGACTTGCCCGGCAGCACCGCCATGATTTGGCCGTGGCTGCCGATGCACCCGCCGTAGACCCACGGGATGCCGGTCTCCAACGAGAGATCGTTGACGAGGAATCGCGTCTCGAAGTTGTCGGTCCCGTCGAGGATCAAGTCCACGTCGCGAGCCAACTCGCGCACGTTGCGGCAATCGACATCGGCGACGATCGCTTCCAGTTCGATCGTGCTGTTGATGCGCCGCAGTTTTTCGACGGCGGCGACGGACTTCGGCATCTGAGCCGCGACATCGTCTTCGTCGAACAACACTTGCCGCTGCAAATTGGTCGTCTCGACGAAGTCGCGATCGACGATTCGCAAGTGACCAACGCCGGCTCGCGTCAGAGTCTCGGCAAGGACGGTTCCGAGGGCGCCGCAGCCGACGAGCAGCACTCGGCTCGACAGCAACCGGCGTTGCCCGGCCTCTCCCAGTGGAGCAAATCGTGTCTGTCGGCTGTATCGAGCCAGGAGATCAACTGTCTCAGTCATGCGTCGTTCCTTGAAGTCTGTCGCCAGAGTATAAAGCCGGCCTCGATTCGCTCCCAATGCAGAGGAACGTGACTTCTCATGCGGCAACACCTGGGTATTTTGCTGCAAGTTGTGGCTCTCGCGTGGCTGCCGCTGTTAATTATCTATCAACTGAACTTCGGGTTTCAGTTGCTGGTGATGCCCACCTGCACGCTGATCGCGATTGTGGTCTTCTGGATTGGTACAAGGCTGCGCGAGTCATGAGACGGTCTCACCGACAGCTCCTCACGCTTCTGCTTGTTTTTGCGTCGGCCGCGCCGCTGTCGGCACAGTTCGTTGCCGTGAAGCCCAGTCAGGAGGCGATAACGCTGGACATCGACAGCGCCGTGACGAAACGGCTCGCGAGCATCGAGGACTTCGTCGCCGAAAAACAATGGGACACCGTCGCGACGCTGCTGCGACAGACTCAGGCTGAGAAGCCCGACAAGCTGGTCGCGATCGCTCCGGGTTGGTACGTCAGTGTCGCTCGGTTCTGCCAATGCCAGGCCGCGCTGTTGCCGACACCCGGTTTGGCCGCGTATCGACGCCAGATGGATGCCACGGCGAAGAAGTGGTTCGATGATGCTGAGCGAATTTCGGTGGCCGATCCGTCACGTCAGCGAGTCGCGTGGCTTCGGATCGTCCGGCAGTGGTTCGCGAGTTCGTCATCCGACGAAGCGATCGCACGTCTTGCCGAGCAATCGTTTGAGCAAGCGGACTACGCGACCGCTCGAACGTATTGGGAGCTGTTGTTGCCTGCGGTCGGCTCACTCCGATCGGCGGCCGGCATGGGACTTCTGCGGCATCCTGATGCGAGCTGCGATGCCGCGCAAATCCGAGCTC
Source organism: Planctomycetota bacterium (assembly GCA_003669125.1). Taxonomy (GTDB): domain Bacteria; phylum Planctomycetota; class Planctomycetia; order Planctomycetales; family Planctomycetaceae; genus SXKJ01. Next base: position 1,591 of record QWQF01000036.1, on the reverse strand, counting down.
AACTGATCTTGTGCAGCCTCTTCGAGAAGAGTGTCACGCGAGCCAGGCAAGAACTCGCTGCCTTCCGCAAGCTGCACGGCAACGCCACCGGCCGCATCGCTGGCCGAGACGGATCGCTCGCGGATCTGCTGTCATCGCTGCTGGATGGCCGGCCGGTCGATGATTCGCCAGCAACCTCGGCTCTGTCGTTGGATCGACGGTTGTGGTCCGTCGAACTGCCCAGCAATTCGGTGAGCGACATTGGGGACGTTGCCCCAATCGTGGTCGGAGAAACGCTCTTCACGACGAACGGAGAATCGGTCTTCGCGTTTGATGCGACGACCGGTCGTCCTAAATGGTCCGAACCGACCGACGCGGCGGCCGACATTCGCGCGGCGATCATTCATTCCTTGGCCGACCCGATCGCACCGAAACTGCCTGTCGAGGGTCGGATTCGGCATTCGTTGTCGGTACGAGGCGACCGGCTCTTCGTGCGGTTAGGAACGTCGATCACGGCGAGGGCCAAGCAGGAAACAAACTCGCACAGCGAATTGGTGGGTCTGGAGATCGGCACAGGCGAAGGCAAATTGGTTTGGCGAGTGGCTGCTGAGGAAATCGATCCGCAAGACCCGCTCAGTGCGGAATCGCCGTGGTGTTTTGAAGGTTCGCCTGCGGTGGATTCGCAGCGAGTGTTCGTCGTCTTGCGTCGTAGCTTGCCGCAAGAACAGATCAATGTCGCCTGCTTTGATGCCGACACAGCGCGGCTGCTGTGGAATCGCAAGATCGGTATCACCGTGGCTTCGACCGAGGAGACCGTGAATTCCACCAGCCATTTACAGCTCACCGTCGCCGAGGACAGCATTTTCGTCTCGACCGATGCGGGAACGATCGCCGCGCTCGATGCGCACGACGGGGCCATTCGCTGGATGCGGACGTATGCCTCCGACGTGCTTCTGTCATCCCGCAGCGGCCGGCGCGATGGCCACGCTCCGCCGGTTTATCACGACGGTGTGCTGTATGTCGCACCGCTCGATACGAACCGATTGTTGGCGATTCATGCCGAAAGCGGATTGTTGTGCTGGCAACGCGAGTGGCCCGATCCAATTCAGCATGTTTTGGGTGTTGCCCACAATACGCTAGTCGTGCAGGGTCGGTCGTTGTGGGGAGTTGCCTTGGCGAGCGGTGAACCGGCTTGGCCGAATCGCCGAGTCGGCAACGAGGATACCGAGGGAACCTCGTTTGGCCGTGGAGCGTTGATCGGCGGCTCAGTTTTGTGGCCGAATCGGGACGAGTTGATCGTCGTCGATGCCAGTTCGGGGCAGATCACGCGACGCATCGCGGTGCGAGAATCGCGGGAACTGACGGGTGGAAGCCTTACGGTCTTTGGAACATCGCTCGTCATGAGTCGCGGTGCCCAACTGACGGTGCTTGGGTTAGATCGTTAAACAGAACGCGTCCAATCAACGAGTTATTGTCAAATGTTGTGGACGAGGTGAGTTGAAGAAGGCGGTGTGCTTGGGGAGAAATTGGAGTTGCACGACATCCCATTTCTCTTCCAGGAGCACACTACCGTGTCGAAAGTTATCGAGCCGTCGGATGTTTTACCCGTGTC
>QWQF01000050.1 GCA_003669125.1 Planctomycetota bacterium | reverse complement strand
ACGCGTGAGCACTTCTTTGCAACGTCCCAGCTTTCCGCAACGGGGACAAGGATGAGTCTTGGAACAACAAGAAAGTTGCACCCGCCGCGTCTTGGCTTCCATGCCTGCGCCCTTTCGTGAGTGTTCGTGAAGCAAACATCACGGAAGGAACGCAGGCTTTTACTTTTTCTGTAACCTCAAATCAGATAAGGCCCTGAAAACTCAGTCGGGTTCGGCGAGAAGAGTCCGTTTCGAGGCTGATTGTAGGACTCGACCAACTTCGGTCACAAGCAGGCTTCCAAATCGGAAGTTATCCCAAGCTCATCGTCACCGTCTTCGATTCGGTGTAGTTGGCCAGCGCGGCGGCTCCGAGTTCGCGGCCCATGCCGCTCATTTTGAAGCCGCCGAACGGGGCGGCGGCGTCGAAGACGTCGTAGCAGTTCACCCACACAGTGCCGGCGCGGACGCTGGCGGCGAAGTGGTGAGCTTTTTGAACGTCCTTCGTCCACACGGCGGCGGCGAGGCCGTACTGCGTGCTGTTCGCGCGAGTGATGATCTCGTCCATGCTTTTGAACGGCAGAATGCTCATCACCGGGCCGAAGATTTCGTCCTTCGCGATCGCCATCTCGTCGGTCACGCCAGTGAAGATCGTCGGCTCAATGAAGTAGCCCTTGTTGCCGAATCGACTGCCGCCGGTCAGGCACTTCGCACCTTCTGATTTCCCCTTGTCGATGTACGACATGATTTTGTTGAACTGATCCGAATCGACCTGCGGGCCTTGCGTCGTGTTCGGATCGAACGGGTCGCCGAGCCGTCTGGCCTTCGCACTGACGAGCATCTTGTCGACGAATTTATCGTGGACCGATTGCTCGACGAACAGCCGGCTGCCGGCACAGCAGCACTGACCTTGATTGAAGAACAAACCGAATTCGGCCCCGGCGACCGCGGCGTCGAGGTCGGCGTCGGCGAAGACCACGTTCGGACTCTTGCCACCCAGCTCAAACGTCAGCCGCTTCAGCGTCTGGGACGCATCGACCATAATCTTCTGAGCAGTCTCGTAATGGCCGGTGAAGGCAATCTTGTCGATCCCCGGATGCTTCACCATCGCGGCTCCGGTTGCTCCGAAACCGGGGATGACGTTGATGACTCCATCGGGGATGCCCGCCTCTTGAGCGAGTTCCGCCAGCCGCAAACAGGTGAGCGGCGTTTGCTCGGCCGGCTTCATGATGATCGTGCAGCCGGCGGCCAGAGCTGGTCCCCACTTCCACGCCGCCATCAGCAGCGGAAAATTCCAGGGGATGATTTGGCCGACGACACCGACCGGCTCACGGCGCGTGTAGCAGAAATAGTTGCCGCGAATCGGAATCGTGTCCCCCGTGAGTTTGTCGGCCCAGCCGGCGTAGTAGCGGATGCAGTCGATCGACAGCGGCAAATCGGCGGCTCGCGCGTCGCTGATCGGCTTGCCGTTGTCGAGCGATTCGAGCGCGGCCAGTTCATCGAGATTCGCTTCCATCAGGTCGGCCAACTTGTTCATCAAGCGGCCTCGGTCGCGAGCATCCATCTTCGACCACGGCCCGGATTCAAACGCGGCCCGCGCGGCCTTCACGGCGGCATCGACGTCGGCGGCATCGCCCTCGGCCACTTCGGCGATCACGGTTTCGTTCACGGGATTGATCGTCTTGAACCGCTTGCCGCTGCGGGACTCGACCCACTTGCCGTTGATCAGCATATTGGTTTGACGAATTTTCGGGGCAGAGAATTTGGCTTCAGCAGTCGCGACCATGACATGTCTCCTGGGACGAGAGTGAGAGGAAAATCGACACCAACTAGGCTAACAAGCCGAGCGAGCACGCTCCAGCGGCGGCGAATGCTGCGGGCGGCGCAGAGTTCAAGACTCCGTTCGATGTGCCCGGCTTGTTCGGCCGCGACCAGAGCACTCGCGCGGCGAACGTGCTGCCGTCGGCCCCCTTGGCGTGTGGCTTATCCGAGAGGATGAACTCCGAATCGGTGACCCACGACTCACGATCGGTGATCGCCGCGGCTCCAATCAGACCGATGAGCATCAGGCCTCGAAGGGTGAAGACTTCGTCACGAATCTCCGGTGACGATGGGCACGCGTACGACGCGCGTGCGGAAAGAGCCGTCCGGTTCCAAATCAAAGATGCGAAATCCCGGTGGGACAGAATCGAGGATCAGTCGGTCTGTGTCCGGCAGAAATTGCACACTCGTCGCGGGGGTCGTCAGCATCAGCGTGTTCGCTTGGACGACCGTCATCTCGTGATGGATGTGCCCGCAGCAGACGAACTTCACTTGCCGATGTTGCGACAGCAAATCGAGAAACGGATCGGCATCTTCGAGCCAAATTTCGTCGAGCCATCCGGTACCCACTTTGAGCGGCGGGTGATGCAAAAAGACCACCGTCGGTCGGAGTGGTTCGGCCGCCAACTCGCGCGCGAGCCAGTCTCGTTGAGACTCACCCAATTGACCGCGCACTTCGCCAGGCAACTGGGAATCGAGTCCGATTAGCCGCCAGCCGCCGACCGAATCCGCAAAGACGTTGCGATCGTCGACCACGGTCACTCGATCACCGAAGACCTGCCGCATGAAGTCGCGGTTCTCGTGATTGCCGGGAATTAATCGAAGTTTAGGCATCCATTCGGCAAGCAGGTCGCGGAGCGCTTCGTAGGTTTCCCGCAGTTCGTCGTGAGCCAAATCGCCCGTGACAATCAGCCGCTCGGACGAACTGAAGTCGCGCCGCAAAACATCGAGCACCGCTTGCAACGTCGCTCGCGTGCAAACCCCTTTTAACTCAGCACTCGGATCGGCCATTAGATGCAGGTCGGTGATTTGCACAATGCGCGCGGCCATTTGGATGCTCCTCAGCCGTGATGGTAAACCGCAGTCTGGCTGACGAGAACCATGGAGTGCGGTGTGTCAGCACTCCAAAAGAAAAAGCCGTTCGAGTGAAGTCACTCGAACGGCCTATCGTTTGACGGAATTGATTCGCGAGGTGTTATGCCTTCGGAGCACCATCTTCGACGGGCTTGGGTGCGTCGGTCTTCGGCACGACTTCTTCCTTGGGCAGTTCCTGCGTCTCTGGCTCTGGCTTCAAGACTTTGTGCTCTTGAGCTTCTCCGGCCGGAGCGGCCACACCGCACGAACTGCAACCGGTCGGAGCCGGATTGCAAACCGTCGTGGGGACCATCTGGCAGACTTCGTACGCGACTTGCTTCGGCACGCAACGAGCCACCATCCGTGTGTACGTCGTCGGCACTTGCTTGGCCACGCAGCGAGCGACTCGGTGAGTCACGGTGTACGGCACTTGCTTGCAGACTTGGTACGGAATCTGGCAGGTCTTGGTCTCTTCGACATTTTTGTACGTCGTGCAAGGGACGCTGCGGACATGCTCTTCTTTGACCCAGCGGCAAGTTTGGACCGGCACCTTTTGAGTGACCGTCTCGTTGACGTACTTGCAGGTCCGAACCGGAATTCGATCGACAACTTCCTCATTCACCATGCGGCAGGTGCGAACCGGGATGCGATCCACAACAACTTGCGGGACGTAGCGGCAGACCTGCTGCGGGCAGACTTGGCGAACGACTTGCGGTTCGTAGGTCGTGTAATTGACTTGGCGCTGCACGACCTGCGTTTTCCAAACTCGGTAAGTGATCGGCTGCACGTTCTGCTGCCAGCCGAGCGTCGGAGTCTGGCTACACGGATTGCATTGCCACTTCGGCGTTGGCAGTCCGTAGTAGCAATCTTGCTTGCAGACCCACTGGCCACTGACTTGCGGTACCGTCGCACAGCGAGTCACCGGACGCATGACCGTGTGGCAGACTTCGCGATTGATTGTTTCCGTCACAGGACGCATCACGGTGCGGCGGCACTCACGGAAGCTGTCTTCGAAGACTTGCTTCTGGACGGTACGACGACACTCTCGCACGGACTCTTCCCAAATCGGTTTGCAGACTGTGTAGCTGCGTTCTTGCTCGCAGGTCTCGTAGACCGGCTTCATGACGGTGTATCGCTCTTCGCGAGCGGCGGTCTCAGCGACTTGTCGGCAGACCTTGTAGGTTTGCTCGCGATAGGCGGTCTCGACGACCGTCTTGTTGCAGGTGACTTGCTGCTCGTCCCAAACAGTTTCATAGACCGTCTTATTGCTGGTGACCTGTTCGGGTTCGTAGACCGTCTCGTACACGGTGCGATAGCAGGTCTGACGTTCGACCTTGCACGACGTGTAACACGCCGACGGCTGGCACGCGTTCGTGGGGCAACTGCCGTAGTTACAGCTCCCGCAATAGCCGCCCGCTTGAGCGGTGCTCGTAGCCGCGACGATCGCGACTGCCACGAGTCCCAACAGAATGGCTTTCATGAATTGTCTCCTCAAAGTTGTGAATCGCGCCGCCATGCGAGGGGGGCTTTGGCATCCGACAAGGTCATGGGAGCATGATCCCGGTCAGTTTGGTTTTCCGGTTTGTCGCAGTAGCGTAAGTTGCGTTGAATGATCTCGTGAGCGAAAAACTCTCGATTCTCACGGTCTCGCGGCGAGCAACGGTTTTCACACCGTACGACTGCTACCGTCGGCAAGGTTTCCCAAAGTTGGAGCAGAAAAGTAAGGTTGGGCAGGAGTATCTTGCCCACCAAATTCGCTAACCCGCAAAGTTTGACATGCTCGACACAACCGGATCCCTGAGCACAACCGCTAGTTTCGCCGGTCCCGATGAGCGGAACGACGTCGTGAAACAGCTTCAGGCTTTGTTCGGCGACCGCTGTTCGAAGCTCTCCGACGATCTCGACCGGCATGCGAAAGATGTCTCGCATCACAAACCGCAGCGGCCAGACTGCGTGGTGTTCCCGCTTTCGAATGACGAAGTCGCCGCCATCGCGCGGCTGTGTTACGGGCATCGTGTGCCGATCATCCCGTTCGGTACCGGCACTGCCGTCGAAGGGGGAGTCGTCGCGATTCACGGCGGAGTCTGCGTGGACCTCACTCGCATGAATCGCATTCTGCGAGTCAGCCCCGACGACATGGACGCCACGGTGCAGGCCGGTGTCACACGACTGCAACTCAATCAACATCTTGCCGAGTCGGGATCGAACCTCTATTTCCCAATTGACCCCGGTGCCGACTGCACGCTCGGTGGCATGTCCGCAACGCGAGCCTCCGGAAGCGCCGCCGTTCGTTACGGCACGATGCGCGACCGAGTTCTCGCACTCACCGTCGTGTTGGCGCACGGTGAAATCATTCGCCTCGGCTCGCGTGCTCGAAAATCGTCCGCTGGCTACGACCTGACGCATTTGTTCGTCGGCTCAGAGGGAACGCTCGGCCTCATCACCGAAGTGACGCTGCGATTGGCTCGCAAGCCAGATGCCGTGTCCGCTGCCGTGTGCACGTTCCCCGACGTCGATGCCGCTGTGCAAGCAGCGATCGCGATCCTCACCGCCGGCATCCCGATGGCGCGGCTCGAACTGCTCGACGAAGTGCAGATGGCGGCGGTCAATCGTTACAGCCACTTGAGCTATCGCGAGTCGCCGACGCTGTTCCTGGAATTCCACGGCAGCCCGTCGGGCGTCGCCGAGCAAACGGATGCCGCCCGCGCGATCATCGGCCAATTCACGAGCGACGAATTCCAATGGGCGACCGATGAGGCCGATCGCCGACGTTTGTGGCAAGCGCGACACGACAGCTACTACGCCTCACTGGCGCTGCGTCCCAACGGAGCCGGCTACGTCACCGACGTCTGTGTCCCGATTTCAAATCTCGCCGAGTGCATCCGCCGATCCAAAGAGACGCTCAAAGCGACGCGCATCCCGGCCCCACTGTTCGGCCACGTCGGCGACGGCAACTTCCACGTCGTGTTCTCGATCGATCCGAACTCCGCCGAAGAACTCGCCGAAGTCCAACGGCTCAGCGACGAGATTGTGACTCACGCCCTCGCCCTCGACGGCACATGCACCGGCGAGCACGGCATCGGACTCGGCAAACGCGCCGCTCTGCGCCGCGAGTTCGGCGCCGCCGTCGAAGCAATGCGAGCCATCAAAGCCGCTCTTGATCCGTGCGGAATCATGAACCCCGGCAAGGTGCTGTGATCGCCCTCGACAATCTCGACACAACGTGGCGGCTCACACGAACCGCATATGCCACAACAACAACGCCCGGCCTTCTGAGAGAAGGTCGGGCATCGCTTTCAAATCGTTGGATCGTCGGCCGGAATCAAGCCGCCTTCTTGTCCTTCGCCTTCTTTCGCTCAGGACGCTTCGGAAGTTTTTCCTTTTGCTCGTCGGTCAGCAGCGGTTTGACCTTCTCCAAAATCTCCAGTCGCAGAGCAGTGAGCTTCTTGTCAGTCTCGTCGTAGTTCTTCTGTTGCTCTTCGGAAAGCTTCATCGCGTCCTTGATGGCTTGTTGCAGTTCTTTGCCCTTCCTGCCTTCTTTGCCTTTCTCACGAGCTTCTTTCATCACATTCAGACGAGCGTTTTTCTGCTCCTCGGTCATCACTTTGTCGAGCTTCTCGCGGAGTTCTTTCATTTTCGGAGCGTACTCCTTCTCCAACTCGGCAACCTTCGTTTTCTGTTCGTCGGTCAGCGTGATTTCTTTGGGAAGTTGGACAGCGGGTTGTTCCTTGCGGGCGTTCGGCTTGGCTCTCTTGGCCTTCGCGTCTTCGGCCATCACGGGTGATAACAGGAATGCGGCGAGGCTCAACGACAGCAGGCATTTCCAGAACTTGGTCATGACACAGTCTCCTTCTCACTGAGCGGACATGAAAAACGCAGAGCCACCGAAGCAGCTCTGCGTGGGGGAAGTCGTGGTGAATGCGTCTCGCATCCGACAGACCGACGCGAGGTGCGTCGGCCACGTTTCGATTGATTACGCGAACAGTTCCGGGATCACATGGCCGTCGCGGACGATCATGATCGGCCGACCGGTGTCGGTGTGGTATTCCTTCTGGTGGTTGATGCCCAGCGTGTGGAACAGTGACGCGGCGACATCGTCGGGCGAAAAGCCTTTGCTGTCCGGCAGCGTCGCGTCGGCGTTGCTCTTGCCGATCGCCTGGCCGTTCGTGATGCCACCCCCCGCCAGCAGCATGAACATGCATCGCGGGTAGTGGTCGCGACCGTTACGAGTCGTGTTGATCTTCGGAGTACGACCGAATTCGCCCGTGACGAAGACGGTGGTCGTTTCCAGCAGACCCTTCAATTGCAGACCTTGCAGCAGGCCGGACAGACCGCTGTCGAGCGGCGGGGACTTCTTCTTCAACTGAGTCCAGTTGTCGTTGTGAGTGTCCCAGCCACCCAGTTCGATGGTAACGAACCGCGTACCGGCTTCGATCAGCCGTGACGCCAGCAAGCAGCTCTGGTCGAACGGAGTCTCGCCGAATAGTTTCTGGAAGTTCGGCGATTCTTTGCTGACGTCGAACGCCTCACGCGACTTCGGCGAAGTGATCATCGAGTGCGCCTGTTGGCCGAACTTGTCGAGACCCTTGACTAGTTGGTTGGTCTCTTCAAAACCTCGGAACGTTTTGTCGAGGTCGCTCAGCAACGCTTGTCGTTTCTCGACCGCGTCGATGGTCAGGCCGCCCGACAGCTTCAAGCCGCGCACCGAGAATATCTCGCCCGGCTTCGGTGTCGCACCGGTGTTGAGCGGCGCGTACTGCACGCCGAGGTAACCGGTCTTCTGGCGGCTGGTGGGAATCGCGACGTTCGGCGGGATGTTGCCGTTGCCGCCGAGTTCCTTCGTGACGATCGCGCCGTAGCCGGGATATTCCAGCGAGGGCAGCGGGCGATTGCCGGCGTTGACGTACTCGGTGCCGAGTTCGTGAGCACCCAGCGTGTGAGTCACGCCGCGCAGGATCGTGAAGAGGTGCATGTTCTGGGCGAGCTTCGGCAGGTGCTCGCTGATCTCGATGCCGGGGATCGAGGTCTCGATCGGATTGAACTCGCCACGAAATTCGGCCTTGGCTTCCGGCTTCAAATCGAACGTGTCCATGTGCGTCGGACCGCCGGTCAAATTGATGAAGATTGCCGCGTTGGCGGTGGCCTTCGAGGCGACTTCGCCCGCCGACGCGAACTTCAGATAGTTCGCCAGCGTCAAGCCAGTGCCGCCGATCACGCCGGCCTTCAGGAAATCGCGTCGTCGCACACCATTGCAAGTTGTCGTCGTGGGCATGAGGGTCGTCCTTTCAAAGGGAAGTTGAGGGTTCGAGATTTCAGATTTGAAATTTGAGATTTCAAATCTCAATGATTCACAATGAACTCTTTCGTGTTGATCAGCGCCCACAGCAGGTCGCGAGCGCCGCTCAGTCGGTCTTCGGATTGGGCCAGGAACGTTTTCGAGGTTTCCATTTCCGTGTCACTAGGCAGCCGGCTGAGCGAGCGGAGGTAGGCGGCCTTGATGATCTCTTCTGGTGCTAAGCTGACGACTTCCGCAGGAGCGGGCTGTTCGGTCTTAATCTCAGCCGCTTCTTTTGTCTGCTTGATCTTGCCCTTCAGTTCAGCGATTCGCTGCTCCAGTTCTTTGATGTCCTTCTCTTTCTCTGCCTTGCGAGCCTTTTTGAGATCTCGTTCGGCGTTCGACAGGAGGACGTCAAAGTTCTTGCGAGCCTTCGTGACTTCCGAGTCATTTCGCGAAGTCCGCTCCGCCTTCTTGGCGGGTGGTGCCAGCGAGCGAATCCAGCCTTTGTTGTCGTTGAGCATTCCGAAGACTTGATCGTCGTTCTGCATGTAGACCGTTTGCAGCAGGCTGGCCTCCATCGAGCGGTCGCAGTCGCAGTTGCTCTCGCGAGTCGAACGGCCGAAGACGGTCAGCGCGAAACCGGGGCCATTGGCCGCACCACCGCCGCGTGTGTTGACCGATCCGGGAATCGCGGTCATGTGGTCTTTGTTGCCGGCCAGCCAGCCGGAAATTTCGGCGTCGGACAACGTCGCTTGCTTCAGGGCGTCGAGCGCCACTTCAGCCGGCAGGCGGCGCGGGATCGCATGTGAAAAATTCTTCTGGTCGAGCTTGTTGGTTTCGTTCGGTTTCCAGCTTCGCTGATACGCGGCGCTGTTGCAGATTTCGCGGTGCAGCCACTTCATGTCGAAGTTGTTGGCGATGAAGCCTTCGGCCAGATAGTTGAGCAGCGCGGCGTTGCTGGGAGCGTTGGCGAGGCTCATGTCATCGACCGGTTGGACGATGCCGACGTTGAAGTAGTTCGACCACACGCGGTTGACGAACGCCTTGGCGAAGTACGGATTCTTGCTGTCTCGAAGCCAATTCATCAGCGGCACGCGAACATCGTCGTGATCGGAGAGCACGACGACGTCACTTCCCAACAATTTGGCTGACGGCGGCGGTGCTTGCTTGGCCGCTTGCTTGGGGTTGCCTTTGTTCTTGTCGCGAGCGTTCGCTTTGGGAGCTTCCGGGCGAACGCTGTAAAGCTCGGCGACGGGAATCACTTCACCCGCAGACATCTTCTTGGCGAGTTCCTTCTGCAAGTCTTGGTTGTTGAGCTTCGCCGTGAGTCCCAACTTCTCTTTGAGAGCCTGTTCCTCTTTGCGATCGCGAGGATTGGTTCCGTATCCCGTCCCCTTGAAGAAGCCGGTGAACTGGTTGAAGTCGTCCTGCGTCCATTGATCGAACGGGTGCTTGTGGCACTGAGCACACTGAATGCGAATGCCCATGAAGGTGTAGGCGAAACCGATGGCTCGCTCTTCCGGCTTCAGGAAATTGCGGCGAGCCCAGAAGTAAGTCAGCCCACCCGCCTCGGCGTAAGAGCCTTCTTTCTTCGGCCCGTACATCGCAGTCATTCGCTCGCAATACTCGGAGTAGTTTTCGTCCGGCTTGCGGCTGACGGCAGTGACGATCCCTTCGATGAGCTTGTCATAAGGCTCATTGGCGGCGACTCGGCGATAAATCCAGTCGTACCACTCTTGAGTCCGATCCGCTCGGAACCCGTTGTTGATCTGCAGGTTTTGAGAGTTGTTGCCGGTGAAGTCGCACAGCTTCGTGGTCCACCACGCGGTGTAGCCAGGACGCTCCAGCAACTCGTCGACTTTCTTAGCCCGCTTGTTGGGATCGGTGTCTGACTGGAACGCGACGATCTCCTGCGGACTTGGCAAAGTACCGGCGATGTCGAGACTGGTTCGGCGGAGGAATTCATGATCGTCACACAACGCCGACGGCACGATGCCGAGCTTGCGGAGCTTTTGCACCACAAATTCATCGACCTTCGTCGGCGTCTCGACCTTCGGATACTTCTTTCCGGTCTTGTCACTGACGGGGCGAATGACCGGGATCGGCATGACTCCGGCGTCGTAGTTCACAACGATGTGCGTGTCACCTGATGTGCCGGATTTGACGAGTCCGTTCGCGTCGATGGCCGCGATCAAGTCGTCGTTCGAGTTGAATCGGCAGAGCGGCGTGACGTCTTCTCGCGAACCGTCGGACCAGACCGCCACGGCCTTGATCTGCGTCTCTTGTCCATCCTTGCCGAACTGAATTTCCGACGGCGTGACTTCCAGCTTCACGAACTTCGGCGAGTCTTCATCGACGCTCTTTGCGCCCGCTTTGATCCAGTTGCGAAAGATGTTGTATTGCCAGCTATCGGCGTCCATCCGCTTCCCGCCGCGATGCGGCGTTTCGAGCGTCGCCTTCAAGAGCGTGAGACTTTCTTCCGGCTCCTCGATCAGAACGCGCGCCGCCTTGTCCTTCTCTTTGTCCCCTTTGGCTAGGCCGTCGTGGTCCAGCTTGAAGTCGTAACCGAACAGCGACAAACGAAAACCGCCCTGTCCCTGGAACGACCCGTGACACGCACGACCGTTGCAGCCCAGACGGCTGAGCAGCGGAACGACGTGCTGCTGGAAATTCGGCACCTCGCTGGCATCTTTGCTGGCGAAGCGTTGATTGGCCGGCGCGATGACTTTGTCGGCGGCGAGCGTCACCGAACCGAACGAAACTGCGGCCGCGGCAGCGGTCAGCAACCAAGGTCGAATGGGATGAGACATTTCCGTGTCCTTCGCAATTCAGGGATTACTTGTCTTTGTCGCCGGTGCGCTTCGAGGCCGGTTTGGTCACCGGCTTCTTTCGCGTCTCGGCGGTCTTCTTGATTCGGTCAAACTCGCGGTCGATGTTCGTCTCGCGGCTCTGGACGTGCTCGGCAATTTGCTCGTCCATCTTCTGCAAGCGAGTCTTCGACTTCTCCCGATCGTAGGTCAGCAGCTGCAGCCTCGCATCGTGCCGTTCCGTCAGCACCTGTCGCAGTTCGGTTTCGAGCTCTTCGGAAGTGCTCATCGTAATCCGCGCCGCCAGCAGGCGGACACGAGAATCGAGCTGCCATTCGCGGAGCAGGATCCCGTAGCGGTCAACATCGATCTCCCGCACCTTTTCGAGACGGCTGCGAGTCTTGTCCAGCTCGCGCAGAGCCTTCGAGTATTGCTCGGGATGACTGGCCTTCAGTCGCGTGAGCAGTTCCGCCAATTGCGGGTGATGCTGCTGAGCAAACGCGACGGCCTCGGTTTCCCGCTTGGGCGAGATCGGTTCGCTGTCGGCTTTGGGCGATTCGGTCGAAACTGGCTTCTTCGCGGGAGTTTTTTCGGTCGAGGCAGACTTATTCCCCTTCACCGGTTTCTCGTCGGCCATCGAACGAACCACGAAGCCGCTCGCCAAAACGCACACAACAACGCCGAGCAGAATTGCTCGCCGCTGCGAAGTGTTGCCAAGCCAGTTCAGAAATCGATCGAGTTGCATCGGT
>QWQF01000219.1 GCA_003669125.1 Planctomycetota bacterium | reverse complement strand
CTGCTGGCTTCGCCGATTCAAACGCTTGTCCCCCAGATCAATCCCCCGCAGCTCCTCGACAATCCCTTCGCACATCAGCTCGCTCCATGCTTGTTTGGCAGATCAATCTCTGCCTCAAGCTCTGGCGCAAATCTCATGCCGTGGGTCGGTCCATCGCCGTTGGAATTGTCAGAGTTGTGTATAAACGACAGGCCACCGGGTCACGCATGTCGTCGGGGTGAATCAACTCCGCCGAGTCCCACAGATCAATGCCCAACTCTTGAACGGCACGCAGACGATTGCAAGCTGCGACGTGGTCAACTGACGGCGATGTAGGTTGAGCGACAGGCAGTACGCGAACCCGATGTGATAGCTCGGCGAGCTATCCAACTGGCTCACCGCGCCCGTGGCCGTGAGGGCGAGGCATCGTTGGCCGCCCGATGGAAGTCAAAACAAGATCACTTCCATCGGCATCGCCTCGACCGAGCATCCGTTGCTCTTGGCCGGGAGTAGCTACTCCCGGTGATGGTCGTTTTCGGTCGTTTGTGGCTGTTCAGCGTGAACGTCACGAAGTCTAAAATACACGGCAAAACACGGGGTTTTCGCACGTTTCACGAGACTGTTCGCAACCACCGGAATTTGCTTAGAAATCCGTTGCTCTATCCAACTGAGCTATGGGCGCAGAAATGATCTGCCGGAGAATAGCTGCCTTGGATGGGGAGCTAAAGTGCAACGAAAGAATGGTGAGCTGTCGGCGGAGACTTCGACCATTTTTTGGGATCGCCTGCGTGACCGTGGCGGCACGGAGTCGTGGCAGGTGCTGGTGGAACTCGACGCGCCGATGATACGCGGGGCGGAGTTGCCTGACTCGGCGGTGGTGAGTCATTGCGGAACCACGATTGGCTGCTGCACGACGACCCAACCGTTCGGCGAATCCTTCGCGATAGGCAGCCACAGGCTCGTCGGCCTGGGATGACTGGGCAGCTTGATGAAAGCTGACGGTGACGCGATTCCGGTTCGTCTTCGAATCGTCCGCACAATCGGCAAGTTCGAGATTCGGTTGGACATGGGCTGGGATTGCGAAACTCACCAAAGTGCCGAGAGACTGCGGGGGACGGCGGCTTCTAAACTGATCGACCTGGAAAACTGACCTTCGCCGTTCACGATCGGGTCGACTTCTTCATGACTGCTGTGATGACTCCTCCTCAACCGCCTCGTGCGGAATCCGTGCCGCAAACTCAGCTCGCCGATGCGTCGCTGCTCGAGGACAAAGTCCCCGAATACCTCAAAGCGTCTCGCACGACGGCGGGGTTCGCCTTGGCGTTGGGCTTGATGTACGTGCTCCTGAGTTTTCACCCGCTGTGGCATACCGACTTGTGGGGGCATCTGGCTTACGGGCGATTGATCGTCGCCACGAAATCTTTGCCAACGACCGAACCGCTGATGCCGCTGGCGGCGGGAGTGCCGTTCATCGACACCGCCTGGCTGTCGCAAGTCATTGGCTTTGAGGCCATGAATCGGCTGGGGGTCACGTCGCTGCTTTTCATGTACGCGGCGTCGATCACCACCATGGCAGGGTTGTTGGTGTGGCGCGGGTATCAACGCTCGCAGAGTGCAGCAATCACGCTCGCGGGATTGCTGTTGTGGCTCTGGGGTTGCTGGCAGCATCTCAGCATCATGCGACCGCAGATGGCGGGGATGCTGTGTTTCGTCCTGCTGTTGATACTGGTCACGTCGCGGCATCGCCGGACGTGGCATTGGGTCGCGGTGCCGGCGCTGTTTGCAGCGTGGGCCAATTTGCATGGTTCATTCTTGGTCGGCTTGGTGCTGCTGGCGGGAATGGCGTTCGGAAGGGGACTCGATCTCGCGGTTCGCTGTGGCGAGTTCCGAGCGATCCGCCGAGACAGTCAGGTCCGTCGGTACGTGCTGATGCTGGAACTGGCCGCGACGGCGGTGCTGCTCAATCCGTATGGCCTGCGGCTGTATGCCGAGGTGTTCGCCATCGCCAACCATCCCAACGTCGCGGAACTGACCGAATGGGGTCCGCTGCAATTGCGAATGGCACAGGGACAGGCGACCGCGGTGATCGCTCTGTTGTTGATCGCGCTGTATCGCCTCAGTCCTCGCCGCGTGACTGCGGCCGAGGTGCTGTTGCTGTTCGGATTCGGCGCGGCGGCGTTGTGGTCGTCACGAATGTTGGTGTGGTGGGTTCCTCTGGCGGTGACGTTCGGGATGCAACATGCCGGCGCAATCTGGCATCAGTGGCGATCAAATTCCGAGGCACAATTTCCCGCTCAGCGAAGTGGCCGTTGGAGCGTGATCACGGCTGGCATCCTGTCAATTTGCTTCGCGTTCACTCCCTTCGGAGGACGTGTGCTGCACGGCAACGATGGCAAATTCAAGCTGGAGAAAATGCTCTCTCGCGCAACGCCGCTGGGAGTTATTGAGCATTTGAAAAAGCGGTCGGATCAAAACCGCCTGCCGCGCGGACTGGCGTTCAACACTTACGAGTGGGGCGACTACCTGCTGTGGGCGGGGCCGCTGAAGCTCAAGGTCTTCTTGGCGTCGCATGCGCATCTCGTGCCGCGTGAGGTCTGGAACGATTACGTCACGATCAGCAATGTCGCGTCGGGGTGGGAAGAGACTCTGGATCGGTACGGCGTGAACTTGATTGCTCTGGATACGGCGACCCATGCCTCCTTGATCGGGCGGCTGCGAGAGAATGAAAACTGGCAACAGACGTACTCGGACAATGTCGGAGTGGTCTTTGTCCGGCGGAAGGCAATTTGAAGTCGAACGGGGTTTCGATCCCGCCAGCGACGGTCCGGAAAGGCCGTCCTGCGAATGCGGTTCACCATGAAACTGCGTCGCGTACCTGCGTTGATGTTCCTGGTTCTGCAAGTTCCGATCGTGGCGGCGTTCGCGTGGTCGTACGCGTCGCTCAGTCCGGAATCACAGCGACAGGTGCGGCGTTTGTTCGTCGCCAAGCCACAGAACATCGAGATCCCGCTCGAACGGGACACCGCTCTGGAAATCGCGACAACTACACGCTCTTCTCACACGTCGGCAACTCGCTGGCCATGTGGCGCAAGACGACGCCATCAAAGTTCTGGATGGACTGGGAGAAGACTCACCCGTTCGAGCCGCAGCCCAAACAAGAGGCCGAACCAAATCCGACCGTCAAAGCCGCGCCCGAAAAACCGGACGAGTCCACCACCAAGCACTGAGCGTCGCTGCCGGAGGAGTAGGCGTTCCGCCCACGCTATGCTCGCGGCGACACTCCATCCGGCCGAGCGAAAATCATGCGACCGGTGCTGCTTTGCAGCACGCTGGTCACCGTCGTCTCGATCTCTTTGCCGATCATCTCGCGACCTTGCTCGCAGACAACCATCGTGCCGTCATCGAGATAGCCGACTCCCTGACCTTGAGCCTCGCCCTCGCGGATCACGCGAACCTTCAAATTGTCGCCGGGCAGATATCTCGGCCGCAGCGAACTGGCGACGTCATTCAAGTTGATGACCTCGACTCCCTGCACGGCGGCGACGCGATTGAGATTGAAATCGCTGGTGACGACGCGGCCGTTCAAGTCCTTGCCAAGTTCGACGAGTCGCTGATCGACCGTCAGGCCACGAAAAGCGACTTCCTTTTTCTTGGTGTCGTAAACCAAAACTTCCGCGTGCGGCATCTGCTGCAGCTTGGCGAGTACTTCCAGTCCGCGCCGGCCACGGATTCGGCGATTCTTGTCTTGCGAGTCGGCGATGTCCTGGACTTCCTTCAGCACGAAATCCGGAACGATCATCTTCGAATCAAGAATCTTCGTTTCGACCACGTCGGCAATGCGGCCGTCAATGAGCGCGCTGCTGTCGAGAATCAGCGGGCGGACCCCCTTCAACTCGCGAGCGAACTCAACGTACGGAATCACAAATCGGAAATCATCTCGCGTTTGAACCAACAGCGACGTGCTCAAGAACGTGACCATCAAGGTCAGCACCAATTTGATCGGTCCTTCGTACTTCAGCAGTTTCAGAGTATCCAGCAGTGGCGTCATGGTCTGCATCAGCATGTAGCTCAGCAGGACACCGATCAGCAGACCAAAATAGATCGCCGAGATCACTTCGATTCGTTTCCGCGGCGTGACGATGTCGATCAAAGTTACGATTTGCGACACCAACAACATTAAGACAAACGCGAAAAATTGGTGGTCTTTGAAGACCTCGTAGGGATCGTTCCAGGTGTTGACGAACGCCGCGATCGCGCTGGCGCAGATCAAAAAATAGACGGACCGCAGAACAATCAAAAACATGGTCGAGTCACATTCGCTGGCGGAGAGATGACGACTCGGTCTCCGGTCAGAAGCCTGACAAATCGTCGAACAGACGATAATCACTGACAACAGAACGACGCAACCACCGAAGCAACGACGACCGCTAAGAGACCGTCGCCAAGTCCGCTCGCAACAGTTGATACAGCGCGTCGAGCGATTGCGGGATCACTTTCGTATCGCCGATGATCGGCATGAAATTCACGTCGCCGTTCCAGCGCGGCACGATGTGCCAGTGCAAATGCCCCGGCAACCCGGCTCCCGCGACGCGACCCAAATTCAAACCGACATTGAATCCCTCCGCGCCCATCACGAGGCTCAGCAACTTGACCATGCGCCGGAGCTGAACTTGCAGATCGAGCAACTCGGCATCGCCCAGTTCCTCGAATGACGCCTTGTGCTCGCGCGGAGCAATCAGCAGGTGCCCGTTGTTGTACGGAAATCGGTTGAGCACGATCAGCGAATGCTCGGAGCGATCGACGACGTAATTCTCCGCGTCGCGAGTGTCGTCGCGGTAACGGCACAGAAAACAACTGTCTTTCGGCAAGTTGCCGGCGTCCTTGTCCACCGCGTTGACGATGTAGTTCAACCGCCATGGAGCCCACAACGTTTCGTGCGACACGATTGATTGTCCTCGCTGGAACAGAAGAGCCACATGCGAACTACTTGGGGATGTACAGCAACTGCTGAGACTTGAGCTGGGCAGACGCATCCAGTCCGTTGGCCGAACGAAGTTTGTCCGTGCTGACGCCGTAGCGCTTGGCGATGTTGCTCAGCGTCTCGCCGGACTGAACCGTGTGATACGTCGCCGTGTTCGATTCATTCGGCAAGTTGAACACCGACTCGGCCGGGACTTGCTGAACTTCGTGAGCTTCCAGCGTCGGCAACTCGGAGGGACTGGCCGGTTGCTGCATCGGCGGCGGAAAGCGGTTCACCGCGCGACCCGGATCGACGACCGGAGAACCGCAACCGATCACGCTCGCCGCAGCCAGTGAAACCGTCCACACGAAACCATCGCGTCGCTTCATCCTTGAAACCTCAAAACTAGAACGCCGGCTGAGTTGATTGGCCGGGGAGCGATGGAGGCTCGGCGACTCCGTTCGCAGTTTTTGCCGGCGGCGTTGGTGTCGGTACGATCACACCGCACGACATGACGTACTGGATCGCCTGATCCAACGACATGTCGAGTTCCAGCAGTTCGCTCCGTTTAACATTCATCGTGTACCCGGCAAAGGGAATCGGAGCACTGGGGATCAACACATTGACCAGCGGTTCGCCGGCGGCCCGAACACATTCCGCCATCCCCTCGCCGGTCACGAACGCCAACGACCAAATGCCGGGACGCGGATATTCCACCGCCACCACATGACGAAACTTCGGATCTTTCTCCGCGAGGAAGAAGTCGGTGACATGTTTCACCGCCGCGTAAATCGCTCCGACCAGCGGCACTCCGGTGACGAACGAACCGACTCGCATCACGAACCACGCACCCAGGCGATGCGTCACGAATCGGCCAATCGAGTAGACCGTGACAATCGAGATCACGACCGCCACTGCGCTCAAATGAAACAGGCTCTGAAAGTAGCGCGTCGCCGCCAGTTCGCGGTACACACCCATGACATCCAGAGGCTTCGTGACGGAACCCTGGCTCTTGACGGCATCGCGATAATCGGCATACGGCACCGCTCGCTGATCGAGCGGCATGAACGCCAAATCTTCCAAATGCCGACGAACTTCGTTTGTGGCGTTTTCTCGCGTTGACTCGTTCGCTTGTGCCAAATGCTCCAACAACCTTGTGCGATCTTCCGGTAGCAAACGATAGCTGCGATCTTTGAACGCCAACCCTGGCAATCCGTCGGGAGCGACCAATCCTTCCAGTGGCCGAGATTTCTCGACCGCTTGCGCGATGCAGGATCGCACGGCCCAACTGATCGGTTGCACGATGAAGTCGTTGATCCCGTGGGCGATCCAAATCAGAATCACCAACGTCAGGATCGGCGGCAGCGAGATCGCCAGTCCGCGCAGAAAAATTCTCGTCGCCGAAACATTTTTCGGTGCGGGAGTCGATGGCACAGAAGAACTGCTGGACTGAGACATGCAGAGAACCACCGGACCGCGCGGAGAAGCCGGAAACTCGACAACGGGCGAACGGTCGGAGTATAGTCAGGATCAGTCCCCATTCAAGGACTTGCGCGATGAGGAACGGACTGCCTCGCAACACGCGTATCCAGACCTCAGCGATTTTCACAAGGGGGGATGTCATGCAACGTGCTCGAAACGTTCTAGCGGCTGGCTTGGTGTTGGGGTTGTTGATGAGCTTGTCCGCTCCGGCTCAAGCTCAAGTGTTCTATGTGCAGTCGTCGAGTTTCCAAGCGGTTCCGGTCTCACGGTCTGTGGTGGTGGCTCGTTCGTTTGGCACACCTCACTACTACAACTCATTCGGCGTTTCGCAGGCGTGGAGCAATCGGATCTCGGCTTCGCCGGTGTACTTCGAGCCCAGCTATTTTCCGGAGTCTGGTGATTACTACCCGGCCATTTCCTCGCGATCGATCGTGGTGTCGCCGCGTGTCGTCTCGTCTCGACCAGTCTTGCTCTTTCAGCCAGTCATTTACGACCAAGCAGTGATCTATTCCGAACCGATGATTTACTCGGAGCCAGTCGTGGTGTCGCAGCCAGTGCGAGTCTATGGCTCGGTGATCTCGTCGCCGCGAATCACTCGCGAAGAGATCGAGTGCCGGCCCGGGCACTACGAGTACGAGCAAAAAGGAAAATTCGAAGCTTTCGATGGACGCCGCATTAAGACGTACCGCTACGAGTACGAGGTCGATCAGCGTCACGGACGCACGAAGTACAAATTCGATATCGACGAATGAGACTGTTAACGTAGGCGAGTCGCTCCTGCGACTCGCCTACCGGACGTTGGTGAATTCCCCGTGTTCCGAACCACTGCGATCGTCACGCAACGGGAATCTCCGTCGCGGGAACGACTGAGCTACGTTTTGAACCGCGATTACTCCACCGACCGATAGAGCGTTTTCGTCACGAGAAAACCCAGCGACTGATACAGCCTCACGGCCGGCAAGTTCGCCGCCGTCACTTCGAGCGAAATGTGAGTCAACCCGCTCGCGTGAAAGCCGCACAGCGCGGCTTGCACGAGTGCTCGGCCGAGGCCACGTCCGCGATGTTCCGGCACGATGCCGACGTTCTGAATCGCTCCCGATTCCGGAACCGACGCGAGCCCCTGAATCGTGCCACAGTCCGCCAAATCATTTAAAGCGGCATCGTCGCAGGCCAACAGCCACGTCGCATTCGGAACGAGCAGCGGATTCGCCGCGATGTAATCCATCAGGCGTCGGCAGCCATCCGCGCTGCGGAGCGACGGAAAAACTTGGCCGTCTTTCTCTGTCTCGAAGCAGCGAAACTTCACCGCCGCATGCCGGTCCAATAACTCCGGCGACCACTCGACCCAACGATAACCGGCCGGCAGAACTGGCTCGGCGATGTGACATCGAGTCAGGTCGATCTCCAATCGCAAGCGGCGGCAGAAGAGAGTCGTCATGTCGTCACGTTTCTACACAACAGTTGGCAGCTACCTGAGTAAAACGGCATCACACCAATCGACGTGATCCTGTGAGTCGCCCAGCTCTCCAAAATCGACCGTCAGCGTGAGCCGCTTGGCTCCGGTCACGTCGATGATCGGGAGTCGCGTCGGTTCCTGCGAGTGAGTCAACGCCGGTTGCTCGAACACACGGCGGCCATCGATCTCCACCGCGCACGTCGCGGTCCCCTCGCCGGCCGATGTGTTGTCCAAGCCGACGACCGCGTGAAACGATCGATACTTTCCCGCCAGGTCGTACGTCACCGCCGAGCGGCTGTGCATTCCCAAGCCCTTGGGAAGCTCGCGACCGCCCAATCGCAGAGGCCGGCCAGAGACGGAACGGTCCCGCTGCATCGGCCACTCCCGCGAGCCGGGCAAGAACGGCGCGTGCTTCGCCTCCAGCGGTGTCAGATCGGAAAGAAAAACGGATCGGCCTCGGAGCACACGCATCTCAACAATCGCATCGAGCGGGATGTCCCACGCCACGCCGGACACATGCGCAGCTCTGAGCACTGTCTTTTCGACGCGACTCTTTGACGCGAGCAGCGTGACACGCGAACCGTCTCGCAGCGAGACCAGCCAGCAGAGTTCTTTCGGCTCCGGCAGCGCGAGCAACTCCGGATTGAACGCGATGTCGCGCACGCCCGCGATCGGCAGACTCACGCCACGACCAGCGGCCTTCAATTCGATGGTCCCCTCTCGCCAACCTGACACCTCACCCGATGTCACGTCGCCGTTGAGCAATCGCATTTCGTCGCGAGCCTCCTTGCGGTCGAACAACCATGTGGCAATCTCGTCGCGGCGTTCGCGAGCATGCGGCAGCGACAACGACAATCCTCGCACCGATTCCAACGGCAGAGCAAACGTCGGCCACTCCGGAAATTCTCGCCACGTCGCGCGGAGTTGTTCGTCCTCGATTGCCGTGCCGCGAGCGATCAGCCGGTCACCGTTCGCCAACCAAATCGCCGAGCCGCGCGGCTCATGCGGCAAGTTTTCAATCTGCCCGAACCGCAACCACACGATGTCGGACCATTTCCACTCAGCGGACTGCCCACCGATGCGAACCGCAGTGTGCGAGATCGCTTGCAGGGATCCGCTCGTCTCGCGGCCGTCGGCATCAAAAATAATGACGCGAGGCTCGTCGGCGACCAACGCGGGCAACATCCCGCACAGAGTCAAAACAAAGGCAAGGTAAGCGGCGAGGAATCGTCGCACTCCAAAACGAGGTGTCATCGTGTGCCTCCTTGGTCGTCGAGGGCCGGTGCTTTCGGTGGTTCTTGCGGCGCGTGTTGTTCGACTCGTGGAGCACACAGCCAACTCAGAAGTGGGCCGGGCAGAACTCCACAACCGATCAAGATCACAGACGCCAACACCGCCGAGAACAATGACGAGACCGCTCCGACCGAGCGAGGTTGCCCCAGCGGCAGGCCGAACAACATCATCCACACCGAACGCATCGCGATCGAGGCGGACCAGACCGCGCTCAAGGCCATGAACGCCGTCAACAGCAGCAGGCCAGCATGCGGAACCAGCAACGCCGGCGGCCCCCATTCACCGCGCACGTTCATCGCGGCCAGCGCGACAAATAGCCGACTCCAAAAGCCCGCCAGCAGCGGCAGGCCAGACACGCTCAGCAAGCAGACACTTGCGCACACCGCCGCGATCGGCTCGAAATGGAACAGGCCGCGCAGGTCATCGACGAATTCCACGGACCGCTCGCGACGACGCAAGTACGCCAGCACGCCACTCAGTCCGATCACGGCCACGCCATCCAGCAGCAACAACAGCCACGCCGCTTGAGCCGCGGTCGGCAAGTTCCATTCGACGATCGCCGACGCCGGATTGATCGAGGCAGCTTTCTTCGCGAACGACCAAGCCGCGATCGCCAGCAGCAGCCAACCGCCTTGAGCCACCGCCAGCAACCACCACTGCTTGACGAGGTTTCGTTCGACTCGCGCTTGCAGCAACGGCACGATCCCGGTGATCGCCGCCAGCACGCCGATCAACAAGTGCGCCGTCGATTCCGACGCCGTGATCGTTCCCGGCCAGAGCTTGATCCACGCCAAGAGCGCCGCCGCTCGCGGGAATAAATAGTCGCTGGGAACGACGGAGTGCTTCCTCGTCGCGAAATGAAACGGCACACACACCGCATATCCCGCCAGCGCGGTGCCGATGAAAATCGCGGCCAGCGTCAACACGCGTGAGCCGCCTCCCACGATCGCGCCCTTCGCCGATTCTCGATTCACGTAGCTGGTCTGCAATGCCTCGTGAATCGTTTCCAAGCGAGTCGATCCTGTCACCGCCACCAAGAATACGAAGCCCAACAGCAACAACCACGACAGCGAGAATTGGCCGTCACTCGCCGACCGCGAACGCGGCGACGCCAGAACGCTCGTGCCAAGTGAGGCGACTTGCAGCCCTAAAAAAAGGGTCACGACATCACCTGCTCGGGACATCAAACACAAACCCGCCAGCAACACGAACTGCAGCGGCAACGCGCGTTGCCAATGGGACGTTCTTTGGGAGGGCGAGACTCCGTCGGACCAGTGCAGCGCCGTCAGCAACACGCCCCAAATCAACGAGACGGTGACGGTCGCTCGCGACAGTTCGTCGCCGGAGGCATCAGACCAACTCAGCGCCGCGAGCAACAGCGCCAGTAAACATCCCGGAGCAATCCCGCGTCGGACTGCCGGCCACGACGACGCGAGGATCCCCAGCGTCCCCGCTCCGCCGAGGATCGCCACTGGACTCCAGAGATCGCGCCAGTCCATCACGTCAGCGGACCTCCGAAACGGATTGCGTTGGCGAGAGCGAAGCGGATGATCCTCGGTCGATCGGCAACGACGACATCCAACTCGGCTGGAGGCGATTCACCACAAACTGCGGCGCGACTCCGAACGCGATGTTCAGCCCGACCAGAGTTGCCGCGACGAATGCGTCACTTCTGGTCCAACCGGTCTGCAACCAATCCAGTCGCTCGCGATCCGCACGCACCCACATCCACGCGATCAGACCACTCGTCATCAGGCTCAGCGCTGCTGCATTGAATGCGTGCTGAAACAATCCGAACGGGGTGACGAACTCCGCCACGAAGCCGCTCAACCCCGGCAGCCCGATCCATGCGACGAGCGAGAATCGCACGAGCACGACGCGCCAGCGAGTGTTTGCTGGCGATGACCCTTCGCTGACGCGTCGGGCTTGTGTGAGTTCCTCGCGTGGCAGCAGCCACACGAGCAACCCCGCAGTCAGCCCATGACTCAAGACTCGCAGCACGCCGCCGGTCAGTCCTTCGAGGGTCAGCGTCATCACGCCGATCAAACTCAAACCGACGGAACTGCACGTCGCCAAGGCGATCCGACGATGCCAGTCTCGTTCGCCGAACGCCAGCGCGGCCGCAAGCAAACTGCTCAAGCCCACCAGCGTCGTGAAGGTGTCGGCGTGCTGACTCAGCAATTCGGGAAACACCGGCACGACAAACCGCAGCCAGCCGTAGACACCCACCTTGAGCAGCACGCCGGCCAGCACCAGCGCGACGCCGCGCGGAGCCGACGCGAACGCATCCACAAACGCGTGATGCAGCGGAGCCAACCCCAACGGCCAAGTGAACCCGACGACCAGCAACCAAAACAACCAAACGTTGATCGTTCCCCACAGGTGCGTGCTTCCGCCGCCGACCGTCACGCGTCCGATGCCCGCAACCAGTTCCGGAATCGCGAACACCAGCGGAGCCTCCGCCGAATCGGGCGACGGCAACACCCACTGGAACGCCAGAACCAGTCCTCCCAACCCCAGCGTCACCAACCAACCTCCCAACCAACTGGCTTTCAAAAGCCGAAGCACGGCGTCGTGTCGCTGCGAATTTCCGCCACGCCCCACGAGCCACGCGATCGCCAGCAGCGTGCTCATCCAACACGCCACGAACAACACGACATCGAGTGCGACGAACGTGCCGACGAG
>QWQF01000304.1 GCA_003669125.1 Planctomycetota bacterium | reverse complement strand
CTGGCGTGGCTGATTCGAGACGTGCTGCGGCGTGCCAACGTTTCGCCGGCCGAGATCGACGCCGTCAATCTGCACGGCACGGCGACGCGAGCCAACGACATCGCCGAGACTCGCGCCGTGCGTGCCGCATTCGGGTCAGCGGCGGATCGCCTCGCCTGCTCCAGCCAAAAGGGAGCGATCGGGCATCTGCTCGGTGCGGCGGGCAGTGTCGAGTCGGCGTTCGCCGTTCTCGCGCTGCGCGATCAAGTCGTCCCACCGACAATCAACCTGCGAACGCACGATCCGCAGTGTGACCTCGATTGCGTCGCCAACACGGCGCGTCCGTTGCGTCTGCGAAATGTGCTCAAGCTGTCGTTGGGCTTCGGCGGTCACGTCGCCGTCGGCTTGTTTCGGGCCACGTCGTGAAGACTACCAGGCGCAGCCCGCTCCGAAACCACCGATCACGGTTTTGTCGCTGTCGACGCTGGCCGAGAAACGACCGAACCAATGGTCCCCTGGTCGAAGGATGACTTCGCCGAGAAAGGCGGTCCCGCCGTAGCCATCAGCACCTCGGCCATACGAACCCCTCAGGGCCATCGCGGGAAAGACATCGACCTCGACTCCGCCGGTGAGGATCAGATTCGTGTCGCTGTCCAAGTGTCGGAACGAGAATCCGAGGGCGGTGGCTTTCACATCCGCTTGCCGCCAGTTCATTCCCAATTGCACAAACGGCCGGATGTTCTCGGTGGCGCGCGCGAAGAAATTCAATCCGAGATCGCCGCCCAACAATTTCATATTCATTTCGAAACCGGGGATCGAAGGATCGCGGAGGTCTAAACCAATTCCCGAAAACGAGCCGGTGACATCAATCCCGCTCGTCCAAGCCGAGTCGTCGCTCGGAATCACAAGCGGAAAGTTGCCTTGAATTCGCCCGCCGTTTCCCAACTCGTCGAAGCCATCGCCGGTCCACAAGCTCAAATATTGCGCGGACAAATAGGGTTTCCCCAAGAGTCCTTGAGCACTGGCCTGCTCGGCACACCAACACAGACAAAACGCCAAACTCCAGGCGACGGCGCGATTCATGTGAAGCTCCTGTTCGGAAGGGATTCGGGACGGATGAAGAAGACATCCGTGGCAGGGGCGGGACTTCTACGGACGAACTTGGGAACGGATCAAGACAAACTCTGAACGAGCGGAGCAACTCGAATTGACCTCGTCGAAGAAAATCGGGCTCTCCGCCATTCGTGTTGATTCTTGAGGCAGATGAGCCGCAGGGCGCTAGCCCCGGTTGAAATTCGCCGCAACCGGGGCTAGCGCCCTGCGGCTGATAATGAACTTCCAACACGAATGGCGGAGAGCCGAAAATCGCTTCACGCAATCCGGCTCACGACTCCGCCGTACAGGCGTTGTTCGCCGGAGGCGGTTTGCAATCGCAAAGCCCCATCGTCGGCGATCCCCAGACAGAGGCCGGTGACTTGCTGCCGACCGGTGTCGAGCGACACGGTTCGATCCCGCAGCACGCACAGGCTTCGCCACCGCTCCCTCAGCGCGCCATCGGACGCCGCAAGACATCGCAAGTCGGCGTCGAGTTGTCCCAGCAACCGAACGAGCACTTCGTGACGATCGGACTCGATGCCCGTTTCGTCACGCATTGAAGTGGCCAATTTGAGCAACTCCGAAGGTGCGGACTCGAACGAGTTGTTCACATTCAGGCCAACACCGATCACCAACCGGCCGCGCCGAGCCGCCGGGATCTCGACCAAAATGCCTGCGGCTTTGCGACCGTTCAGCCAAACATCGTTGGGCCACTTGAGTCCGACAGACGTCGCCGGGCCGAGCAAGACCTGCAGCGTCTGACACACGGCCGCTCCCGCCGTCAGCGAGATCTGCGGCCAACGGGATTCCGGCAAGCGGTACTCGGCCGCATTCACGATGACAGAAAATAAAATCGCCCCGTCGCTCGACCACCAGCGGTTCGCGCCGCGGCCTCGACCTGCCGTTTGATGATCGGCACTGACCAGAAACGGCACCGGCAGTTCGACGTCCGCGCACAGTTCCATCGCCCGATCGTTGGTCGACGCGATCTCCGCGTGATGCTCGACGCCGAGCACAAAGGTCTCGGTTCGCAGCCGTTCTTCACTCGCCCCTCGCCCTTCGCCACTCGCCACTCCGAGCCTCACTTCCGCAGCCAGTCGGCGATCCACAGTTGGCTGGTGCCGTCAGCAGAACGAGTGGACGTCCACATCAACTTGGTGCCGTCAGGGCTGAAGACCGGCAAGACATCGGCCGCTTTGTGGTCGGTGATCCGCGTGATGGTTCCCGCTTTCGGAGCCTCGCCAGCGAAGTCGAGGTCCATCGTGAGGAGATCGAAGTTTGCCCCGCGCGGGCCTTGCGAGTAGTCCGCTCCCGACCACACCAGGTACTTGCCGCTGGGATGGAAATACGGGCACCAGTTGACCTCGTCGAGATTTTTCGTCAGTTGCACTTCCCGCTTGCCATCGACCGAGATCGCGAACAATTGCAGCATGTGCTCCTTGTCGCGATCGCTGCGAAAGATCACCCACTTGCCGTCGGGCGAGAAGAATGGCCCGCCGTCGTAGCCGGGCACGTTCGTCAGTTGCCGCACGTTCGAGCCGTCCGCGTCCATCACGAACAAATCGGCGTCGCCGTCGCGCGACGACGTGAATACGATCTGCTTGCCGTCGGGCGAGTAACTCCCCTCGGCATCGTACCCCGGCGAGTTCGTCAGCCGCTTGAGGCCAGTGCCATCGGGTTGGATCGTGTAAAGCTCCATGTGCGGATCGAAGTCCCACTGATAGCGCGGTCGGCCTCCCTCTTTTGCAAGTGCTCGCGCCTTGGCTTCCGTCTGTTCAATGTCCGGATCGGTGTGGCTCGACGCGAACAGGATCGTCTTTCCGTCCGGCGTGAAGTAGCTGCACGTCGTGCGTCCGCGTCCGGTGCTGAGCTGCATCGGCACCTTCTCGTCCAGCCGCTGCAAATAGATTTGGTAGAACGGATACCCAATCGGATACGCCTGAAACACGACCCACTGCCCGTCCGGCGAGAAGTACCCTTCGCCGGCTCGCGGAAAACCAAGAGTCACCTGGCGGAGGTTCGCGAGATGCTTGGCTTCTGCCGGCGTCGTGACGCTCGCGGCGTCTTCGGCATTCGCGAAGCCGTTCAGGAGTCCGACAAGCATCAAGCTGAAAATGACACGTGACACAAAACACCTCCGACTGTGTTCAAGAATCCGAATTGTTGGCGCGGCACAAAGCGAGGTGGAGTATAGATCGCTCCGCCACCAGCGGCGAGTCGCCATGACTCGCCGGATCGGTCGCGACAGTGACCGGCCGGTTGTTACAACTCAGCGACGAATTCCCCTCCGGAGATTGCCATGCGCCGATTCTTGCTCACGAGCACAGCGGTCCTGTTTTCCCTCTTGCCCGTCGCCGCCACCATCGCGGACGACTGGCCACAGTGGTTGGGTCCGCAGCGAGATGGTGTCTGGCGAGAGACCGGCATTGTCGAACGGTTGCCAGAGAAAGGGCTTGCTCGGAAGTGGCGAACTCCAATTGGAGCGGGGTATTCCGGGCCGGCCGTTGTTGGTGATCGGGTCTTTGTCACGGATCGAGTGACCACGGACACGAAGGATCCGTCGAGTCCCTTTGAACGGGGAGCGGTGCCGTCGTCGGAGCGAGTGCTCTGCTTGGACGCGGCCACGGGCAAGCCAATTTGGGAGCACAAGTACCCGTGCATTTACACGGTGAGTTATCCGGCCGGCCCGCGCTGCACGCCGACGGTCCACGATGGAAAGGTCTATTCGCTGGGATCGGAAGGGCACCTGTTTTGTCTGTCGGCGAGCGACGGCAAAGTGATTTGGTCGCGCGAACTGAAAAAGGATTTTTCGATCCGTTCGACGCCCGTGTGGGGCTTCGCGTCGCATCCGCTGGTGGATGGAAACAAGCTGATCTGTTTTGTCGGCGGTGCGGACACGGCGGTCGTCGCGTTTGATCTCGCGACCGGCAAAGAACTGTGGCGAGCGTTGTCGGCCATTGGGCCACATGGTCCGGGTTACAGTCCGCCGGTGATCTACGAAGCCGCCGGATTTCGACAGCTCATCGCGTGGCTGCCCGATGCGGTCAATGCGCTCGATCCAGAGACCGGCAAGGTGCTCTGGTCAAAATCGTTCACAGTGAAGGAAGGGCTGACCGCACCGATGGCTCGTCAATCGGGAGACCTGTTGTTCGTGACGGCGTTTTACGACGGGCCGCTGATGCTGAAGCTCAACGGCGACAAGCCCGGAGCAACCGAACTGTGGCGAGGCAAAGGAAAAAACGAACGTCAAACCGACGGCCTGCATTCGATCATGCCAACCCCGTTTCTCGTGGATGGGCACATCTTCGGCGTTTGCAGTTACGGGCAACTCCGCTGTCTGAAGGCGGACAGCGGTCAGCGAGTTTGGGAAAACCTCACCGCCACCGGAGCTGACAAGGCTCGCAATGCTCGCTGGGCGAATGCGTTTTTGATTCAGCATCAGGACCGATTTTTCATCGCCAACGAGCAGGGAGATTTGATCCTCGCGAAGCTGACTCCGCAGGGCTACGAAGAGCTCGGCCTCGCGAATTTGCTGAAGCCAACCGGCCAGGCGGGCGGACGGCAAATCGTCTGGTCGCATCCGGCATTCGCACATCGCTGCGTGTTCGCTCGCAACGACGAAGAGATCGTGTGCGTCAGCTTGGCCGAATGACGTTGAGTCACGAAAGCAAAACGATGCCGACACTCCGACTTTTGGTCCTCTTCGTCCCTTTCGTCCTTTCCCAGTGGATGCCGGCCGGACAGGCAATCGCGGCCGATGGCTTGCAACGGATCAAGTACAACAACCCCGGCTTGGTCGTCGATCTCGGCGTTGGACTGTGGGCGTGGCCGGTGCCGTGGGATGTTGACGGGGACGGCGATCACGACTTGATCGTGGTCTGTCCCGACAAGCCGTACAACGGGACGTACCTGTTCGAGAACGTCAGCGGCCCGCGTGAGAAGATGCCGGTCTTCAAAGCCGCGCGACGGCTCGGAGCAGGCAAACATTACACGATGCCGTCGTACATCGATGGCGGTCTGCGAGTCCTCACGGCAGGCAACGAGCATCCCGACTTCTTGAAGACCGGAATTGATGCCTCGGTCAAACTGCCATTGCCGGCGAACATTCACAAGACGCAAGTTGGCAAGACGGCGGGGCTCTTCAAGGTCCGGCACAATCAATGGCGGTACGTCGATTACGACGGTGACGGAGCGCTCGACTTGATCGTCGCGGTCGAGGATTGGGCCGACTACGGCTGGGACGACGCTTGGGACGCGAACGGCCGTTGGACGAACGGACCGTTGCACGGTTTGATCTATTTTGTCCGCAACAGCGGTTCGACCGCGAAACCCAAGTACGCTGAGCCAGTGCTGCTCGAAGCAGGCGGCAAACGCATCGACACGTTCGGTTGCCCGTCGCCGAACTTCGCGGACTTCGATGGCGACGGCGATCTCGATTTGCTCTGCGGCGAGTTCCTCGATGGGTTCACGTATTTTGAAAACATCGGATCGCGAACGCAGCCGAAGCACATGCGCGGCCGGCGGTTGATGAACGGCGACAAGCCGCTGACGATGGACCTGGAAATGATCGCTCCGGTCGCGTTCGATTGGGACAAAGATGGTGACTTCGATCTGATCGTCGGCGACGAAGATGGCCGAGTCGCGTTTGTCGAAAACACCGGCCGCCTTGTCGATCGGCTGCCGCAGTTCGAGTCGCCGCGTTACTTCCAACAGGAAGCGGACGAGTTGCAGAGTGGCGCGCTGGCGACTCCGGTTGGGTTCGATTGGGACGGCGACGGTGACCTCGACATCGTGAGCGGCAACACGTCCGGATACATCGAACTCTTCGAGAACCTCAGTGGCCCGAAGGTCGCATCACCGAAGTGGGCGGCGGCAAAGCGACTCGAAGCCGGTGGCCGAACGTTTCGAGTGATGGCTGGTCCGAACGGTTCGATTCAAGGGCCGGCCGAGGCGAAGTGGGGTTACACGACGCTCAACGTCGCCGATTGGGACGCGGACGGTCTGCCGGACATCGTCTTCAACTCCATCTGGGGCCGCGTGCAATGGCTGAAGAACATCGGCACGCGCACGTCACCGAAGTTGGCTGAGCCGCAGTCGGTCGAAGTCGAATGGCCCGGCACTCCGCCGAAGCCGGCGTGGACTTGGTGGACGCCCACCGGAAAAGAACTCGCCACGCAGTGGCGAACGACGCCGGTGCTCGCCGATTGGAACGGCGACGGATTGCTCGATCTGGCGATGCTCGATCACGAAGGTTTCTTGTCGCTGTTCGAGCGGCGCAAGATCGACGGCCAATTAAAACTCCTGCCACCGCGTCGAGCGTTCCTCGACGAGAATGGAAAACCGTTGCTGCTCAACGGCGGGCGAGCGGGCAAGAGCGGGCGTCGCAAACTGTGCGCGACCGATTGGGACGGCGATGGCAAGCTCGATCTGCTGGTCAATTCCGAGAACGCGAATTGGTTGCGGCAGATCGAGTCACGCGATGGGGCGTGGCTCTTCAAAGACATGGGCAAGCTGGACTCGCGCAACATCGCCAGCCACGACGTCAGCCCCACGACCGTCGATTGGGACGGCGATGGGATTCCGGATTTCCTCGGCGGAGCGGAAGACGGATTCTTCTATTTCCTGCGGAATCCGCGGTCGAAATGAAAGG
Source organism: Planctomycetota bacterium (assembly GCA_003669125.1). Taxonomy (GTDB): domain Bacteria; phylum Planctomycetota; class Planctomycetia; order Planctomycetales; family Planctomycetaceae; genus SXKJ01. Next base: position 5,136 of record QWQF01000304.1, on the reverse strand, counting down.
GGTCAGTATTCAAGGTTCAAGGACGAGAGAATCGCGAAACCCCGAAAGTGCGAAAACGCGAAAATCTCAGCAATCGGGCTTTCGGGCTTTCGCGATCTGCATCAAGTCTTGGGATCGTCTGCGTTGGAGTTTGTCACGGTCTGAGATCGACGATCAACCGCCGTCTTTTTTCTGTGCCTTCGCCCAACTGTCGCGGAGGGTGACGGCGCGGTTGAAGACTGGGTGTCCCGGTTTGGAATCGACCGTGTCGGCGCAGAAGTAGCCGAGCCGCTCGAATTGAAACTTGCTGCCTGGGGCCGCGCTGGCGACGCTCGGTTCGAGCATCGCGTTTGGAAGAACCTCCAGCGAGTTTGGATTGAGGGTCGTCTTCCAATCGACTCCTTCGGGGACATCGTTGGGGTCCGGTTGTCGGCAGAGGTGATCGTACAGCCGCACTTCGGTGGGCAGCGCGTGCTCGGCCGAGACCCAGTGCAGCGTCGATTTGACCTTGCGGCCGTCGGGTGAGTTGCCGCCGCGCGAGGCCGGGTCGTAGGTGCAACGCAGTTCGACGATGTTGCCGCTCGCGTCCTTGACGACCTCGTTACAGGTGATGAAGTAGGCGTAGCGCAGTCGCACTTCGCGGCCGGGTGACAAGCGGAAGAATTGCTTTGGCGGAGTCTCCAGGAAGTCGTCGTGTTCGACGTACAGCGTGCCGGAGAACGGAACTTTGCGCGAGCCGGCGCTCTCGTCCTCCGGGTTGTTGACCGCGTCGAGCCAATCGACTTGCCCGGTCGGCCAATTCGTGAGCACGACCTTGAGTGGCTTGAGCACGGCCAGCACGCGCGGGGCACGCTTGTTGAGATCGTCCCGCAGCGCGTCTTCCAGCCACACCATTTCGATCGTGCTGTTGAACCGAGCGACGCCGATTCGCTCGCAGAACGCGCGGATCGCTTCGGGGGTGTAGCCTCGGCGACGCAGGCCGCAGAGCGTCGGCATTCGCGGATCGTCCCAGCCGGAGACGAGGTTGCCCTTCACCAATTCCAACAGTCGGCGTTTGCTCATGACCGTGTAGGTCAGGTTCATCCGCGCGAACTCGTACTGCCGCGACGGGAAGATGCGGAGATTTTCGAGGCACCAGTCGTACAAGCGGCGATGCGTCTCGAATTCCAACGTGCAAATCGAGTGCGTGACTTTCTCAATCGAGTCGCACTGGCCGTGAGCGAAGTCGTACATCGGGTAGATGCACCACTTGTCGCCGGTGCGGTGATGATGCGCGTGCCGGATGCGATACAGGACCGGATCGCGCAGGATGAGATGCGTTTCGGCCATGTCGATTTTTGCACGCAGCACAGGGCCGCCGTCGAGAAACTCGCCGGCCTTCATGCGGCGGAACAGGTCGAGGTTCTCTGCGACGGTGCGATTGCGAAACGGACTCTCGACGCCCGGCGCGGTCGACGTGCCGCGTTGCTTGGCGATCTCGTCCGCCGACTGGCTGTCGACGTAGGCCAGACCCTCTTGGATGAGCTGTTCGCCCCAGAGGTAAAGCTGGTCGAAGTAATCCGAGGCGTAGTACAGGCCGTCCCATTGGAAGCCGATCCAGCGAACGTCTTCCTGGATCGAGTCGACGTATTCGGTGTCCTCGGTGGTCGGGTTGGTGTCGTCGAACCGCAGGTTGCACTTGCCGCCGTATTTCTTGGCGAGCCCGAAATTCAAACAGATCGACTTGGCGTGTCCGATGTGCAAATAGCCATTCGGTTCGGGAGGGAATCGCGTCTGAACCGGAAGCCCTTCCCAGCGGTTCGTGCGGAGGTCTTCCTCGACGATCTGCTCGATGAAATTCAGCGAGCGTTCCGGCGTGGCGGGCGAGTCAGCGGACGGATTCAGTTCGGCGGAGGACATCGACAAGTCTCTTTTCTCAAGAACGCAAGGCGGGACGAGGTTCGCGGTCGGAAAGTAGCAATTGCCCGAAGGTGTTGCCAGCAGTACCCACGCCAGTCCCGCTGGCAACCATTCGCTGGGCGGTTTACAACCCGGCCCCGAATTGGCCGAGGAATCTGCGGCATGTATGGCGACTCGTTGAATCCGACACCTCCGCCGATTGCGCCGGCTGGCAATGTTCCGCCCGAGGCACCGTCGTCGGAGGCTCAATGCCGTGTCGATTCGCTGCAGGCTGTGATTCCGCAGGCTCGCGTGAAAGAACTCCGGCCGCTGTGGGTGACGTGGTTCGCGCATCCGTTTGCGAACTGGTTTTGGTTTTACTTCGGCTTCGTGGCTGCGCTGTCCGGTTCGAACATGAAGTATCCCAGCTTGGGGCCGGTGGTCATTGTCGGCTGGCTGACCGGGCACCTCGTCAATGCGAAGCACCCGTGGGGCGAGATCAAACTGCTGCTGGCCTCGATGGGAATGGGCTACGTCTGCGACAGCCTCATCACGCTGATGGGCGTCTTGAAGTTCCACGAGCCTGCCTATTGGGGATGGCCGATTCCGCTGTGGATGGCGATGATGTGGCCGAACTTTGCAGCGACGCTCAACAGTTCGATGAAATGGCTGCGCGGCCGCTACCAGTTGGGAGCGATCATGGGAGCGATCGCCGGTCCGTTCTCGTACTACGGCGGCGTGAAGTGGGGATCGGTCGATCTCGGCTGGGGCTTCTGGCCGGCGATGATCGTGATCGGAATCGAGTGGGCGCTGGCCATGCCGGTGCTGCTGTGGCTGTCGGCAAGATGGGTGCCGGGAGCAGAGATCAGCGGTCAGAGTTCAGAGGTCCGTGCTTGAAACCGATTTCCTTTGGAGCTTGCCATGTCCAGGAGCCAAGGTGATGTGTCCGGCGATCGCGTGATGTCGATCGATGCCTATCGCGGGTTCGTGATGCTGGCGATGGCCTCGAGCGGGTTTGGGTTCGCGACGCTGGCCAAGCCAGAGAGCGTGCAAAAACTCGCCGATGCCGGATTTCAAATTCCTTCGTGGCTGCTGCAAACGTTGGCGTATCAGTTCGATCACGTTGCCTGGACCGGCTGCGGCTTCTGGGATTTGATCCAGCCGAGCTTCATGTTTCTGGTCGGCGTGGCGGTGCCGTTTTCGTACTCGCGGCGAGCGACCGAAGGCCATTCCTCCGCCGCTCAGTTCCGGCATGTCCTGTGGCGATCGTTCGTCTTGGTCGCGCTGGGAGTGTTCCTCTCCTCGAATAGCTCGAAGCAAACGAACTTCACGTTCGTGTATGTGCTTTCGCAGATCGGACTGGGTTATCCGGTCTTGTACCTGTTCCGCGCGCGATCGTTGCGAACTCAATTCGTGGCGACGGCTGTCATCCTGATCGGCTATTGGGGCTGGTTTGCGAACTCCAAGACGCCATCGCCAGAGGTGATCGACAGCATTCACTCGATCATTGCTGATCGAGATGAGAAGTTTCGCGCGGCCAGCAAAGAGCTCCCCAAAGAGCCGCAGCCGTGGACTGGTTTTGCCGCACACTGGAACAAGCACGTCAACGCGGCGGCTGAAGTGGATCGAAAATTCCTGAATCGGCTGCCGAGCGAAAAGGAGCCGTTCCGAGGTCAGAAGTTTTGGGTCAACGACGGCGGCTATCAGACTCTGAATTGCATCCCGTCGCTGGCCACGATGCTGTTGGGGCTGATGGCCGGAACCGTGCTGCGATCGAGCCAACTAGATCGCGACAAACTGAAGTGGCTGTTTCTGGCGGGACTGACCTGCTTCTGTGTTTCGATGCCGCTGGACACGTCGATCTGGCCAGTCTCGATTCCGAAGTGCGATTGGCATTTCGCGCCGATCGTGAAACGGATCTGGTCGCCGGGTTGGGCGGTGTTCAGTTCCGGCTGGACGTTCTGGATGCTGGCGGCGTTCTATTGGCTGATCGACCTCCGGCAGTGGCGACGCTGGTCCTGGCCGCTGATGATCGTCGGCATGAACTCGATCGCAATGTACGTGATGGCTCAGTTGATGAAGTCCTGGGTGGGCGGCACGCTGAAGACACACCTCGCGACCATCGACGCCCATTTCGGCTGGGAGCACGGCATCAACTTTGTGCTGTTCGGCGATTACCCGTTCGCAACACCGCTTGGACACGCGGCTCGGCTGTTCGGCTTGTGGCTGATTTGCGTGTGGCTCTATCGCCGGAAAATCTTCGTGCGCGTGTGATCGAAGCCTGAAACGCGGCGATCAACATTTTTTCACGGCATCTGCGCCAGCAGCCAGTCTTCGAGGATCACTTCCTGGATAAACGGTGCTCGCAGCAGATTCGTTTTGGACGACATGACTTTGGTCAACCACGGACGGCGGACCATGTGCGAGACGGCTCGCTTGCCCAGGCCGGCCCACGTTTTGGCGGCGAGTTGCTGCTGCACGTTCTGACTGATGCGCTGCATCGTCGCCGGGATGATGTTCGGAGCCGGCCCGACGTGGATCAGCAGTTCGACTCCGGACGCGATCGTTTGTTCGACGACGTCCCACAGACGTTGCGGCTCATCGACCCAGCGATTCAGCATGTCGCGGCTGTTGATGTCGGTGTAGCCCATCGAGCCGGTCACGCACGACAGGATGTTTGGCTGAGGGGCGACGAATCCGCCAGGCATGCGTTCCATCATCACGGCGGCTCGGTCGGGAATGTGCTTTTGCCGAGTGATGTGTGTGTGGATCGGCGGCCAACGATGGTTGTCCTCTTTGACGTTCGTCCCTTTGGCGAAGCGGCCTTTCACGGCGGCCTTCAGCTCGTCGAGCGTGCCGCGTTGCCCCAGCACCAGCACCGTGTTTGGCGAGAGGTACGACGAGATCGCGATCGTTCCGTGCCCCTGATTGGTGATCTCCAGGCAGAGCCGTTCGACCGCCGAGAATTCCATCTCCGGCCCGCGTGAGAACACGATGCCCATGCGCACGTCGTTGGCCTGAGAGACCATGTCGTCCGAGAGCGCGAGCAGCGGAGTCAACACCGCATCGATCGAATACACGCCCGATGCGACCAGCGCCGCGACCTCTCCCAAGCTGTAGCCAAGTGCCACCGGAGCCGACCGATACTCAATGCCGAAGAACTCGTGCAGCAGTTCGAGCTGCGCCATCTCGGTGGCGACGATCAACGCGATCGCCTCGCCGTAATCCGCGAGCGTCTCGGCCCGCCGCTCTCGGACGCGCGCCACCAAATCCACCTCG
>QWQF01000322.1 GCA_003669125.1 Planctomycetota bacterium | reverse complement strand
CGATGCTGATCGACAAGGCGCCGTTGACCACGTACGAGTTTCCCTGGCATCAAGACAACGCCTATCAGTTTTGGAATCCGCCCGACGCCGTCGCCGTGACGCTCGCGCTAGATGACTCAACCGCCGAGAGCGGAGCCATTGTCTGCCTAACAGGGTCTCACAGAGAGAGCATCCTGCCTCACCAGCCATCCGGCGTCTTCGGTGCAAGCCGGAGCCTTGTGACGCCTCCGAACGCCGATGAATATCCCCCTGTCACGCTTTCGCTAAAGCCGGGAGACGTTTCGTTACATCATGTCAGTACGATCCATCGCACGGGCCCCAATCATACTTCCAAACATCGCCGCAATCTCGGGTTCGCCTATCACACCTCGCGATCCGTCTGTGACAATGCCGCCGCAGATCAGTACAAGCGTGATCTCGAAAAGTTTCTTCAGACTCAGCAAATCCCGGTGTGATTCCTAACAACTGGACGCAATCTCATGATCCGCCAACGCCTGGTATTGTTTCTTCTTCTGCTCGCCACAGTCGCATCCGCACAGGAGACTGCGCCGGTATCGGTCGGTGAGCGGCAACTGTTTTTGGACGATCAAGGAATCGCGAAGATCGACGGCCTTCAGCGGACATTGCATCAGCCGGAGAAGCGGGGCGCGGTGATCAAGCCGGATCAACCTTGGGAGACAACTTTGCAAACTCGCAGTTCCCCGGTTTGGGACGAACAGGCGAAGCAATACAAGTTGTGGCTGATCACCTCCACTCCCGCGCCGGGCGTGGCCGGCACCACGTATGCCGAGAGTGTGGATGGGGTGAAGTGGACCAAACCCATCCTGCGTCAATGGAAGTATCAGGATTCGCTGGAGAACAATTTTGTCGCCGTCGAACCGGACTCGGCGTGGCCTGCCAATGCGATCTTGAACATTGTCTACGATCCGGACGACGTCGACCCGCAGCGGCGATTCAAAGGATTCCTGGGCGCCATCGGTCGCCAGCCAATTGTCAGCCCCGACGGAATCCATTGGAAGAAACTCGATGTTCCCGTGCTGCCATCGTCGGACGAATCAAATTTGAGTTACGACCGTCAAAGCCGCACGTTTATCGCAACCCTGAAGACAGGTGGACCGTTTGGTCGGTCTCACGGCATCTGGACCAGCAAGGATTTCAACACGTGGACAAATACGGGCGTGGTGTTCAGCGCCGACGCGGAAGATCAGACGCTCGGCCGCCGGAACATCGAGCAATGCTTTGCCGACTCGGCGCGGCGGCACCCCGAATACAATATCCCAGACACCTATAACGTGGACGTGTACAACTTGGGACTATTTCGCTACGAGGGTCTTTATCTCGCTATGCCGGCCATGTTCCACCGGACCGGCCAGGTCTCCAAAGACTGGGACGGTTTCGACAAGATGGAATTGTCAGCCGCGATTCTGGGGGAAGTCCGCAAGTACGGTGATTGGACTGGGTTTCACCATGCCCAACTGGCGTGCAGTCGCGACCTGCACAGCTGGACGCGATTGGGTAACCGGCAGCCGTTCCTTGACTTGTCCCCCTTGGCCGGCGGCGCTTACGACACACAGGTCATCATGCCCCCCTCAAACGCAGTGGTTCATGGGGACGAACTGTGGTTTTACTACACCGGCATCAAGGGATATGCCTACGTTTCCAGCGGGAAACCCGAAACCAGTGGTGGCGCCATCTGCCTGGCAGTGCTGCGACGAGACGGTTTCGTCTCGCTGGACGCAGGCGAAACTCCTGGAACGATCACCTCGAAGCCGTTCAAGTGGTCGGGCAGCAAGCTCATGGCGAACGTCGAGACCAGGGACCGCGGCGAACTTCGAGCCGAGGTTCTCGACACGGCAGGCGAAGTGATCGCAACTTCGCAACCGCTGAAAGGCAATCATCCACGGGGCGAGTTCCGTTGGAGCCAGGCTCTGCCCAAATCTCTGCACGGGCGGCAAGTCAGCCTGCGTTTTACGCTGCGAGAGGCCAGCTTCTATGCTTGGTGGGCCGAATAACTGCCTTGCTCACACTAAAAACACCTGATTTACGTGAAGGATGTCGCATGACACTGCAACAACTCAACGCACTTCCAAGGCAATTGACACGCCGCGATGCGATCAGACTCGGAATTGGCGGCGCACTGGCGAGTCTGCTGCCAAACCTCGCTGTGAATGGTCCGGCCGTTGCGGCCGATTCGCCGAAGGACTCTGCTCGACAATCCATTGCCACCGAGGCAGACCGCAGCTTCTTCGCGCGGGAGATCGAGTCGTTCTTGCCGGATAAGATCTTTGACGCGCACGCCCATCTCTTCAAACAAGGCACAGTGTCTTGGGATTTGAAGGGCTTGCCACCGCAGGTCGGCTATCCGGAATACCAGGCACTCATTCAGGATATCCATCCCAAACGCCGCACGGCCGCCTTGTTCTTGCCTGCATTCAGTCCTGACAAGAAAGAGCTTCTCCCCCAGTGCAACGAGTGGATCTCACAACAGGTCGCGCAATCCAAGGACTGCGTGGGCGGATTCTTCGTCAAGCCGGAAGACGATCCCGAGTGGGTCCGCCAGGAAGTGAAGCGACTGAAGCTGCGCGGGTTCAAGTGCTACCACACGATGGCGGCCGTGACTCCAACCTGGGAAACGCAGATCCCCGATTACCTGCCGGAACAGCTCGTCAAGGTGGCCGGTGAAGAGGGCTGGTCCATCACACTGCACATGGTCCGATCGCGAGCGGTGGCCGATGAGGGGAACCAACGCTGGATCGAGCGTTATTGCCGGCAGTATCCCCACATGACATTGATCCTGGCGCACTCTGCCCGCGGCTTCCAACCGGCCCACAATATCGAGGGGCTCCACAACCTGAAGGGGCTCGACAATCTGTATTTCGACACCAGCGCAAACTGCGAGCCAATCGCCCATCAAGCGATTATGCGCATCATCGGTCACGAGAAGATGTTGTACGGTTCGGACTTTCATGTCAGTCATTTGCGAGGGCGATCCGTGGCAGTGGCCGACTCGTTCCTGTGGCTCTATGAGGAGACGCCGGTGTGGAAAGAGAAACAGGGCACCATCAAACCGGTCATGATCGGACTGGAAAACTTGCGCTCGCTGAAGTGGGCCTGCTGGTCGGAGCGACTGAGCGATCACGCCGTGGAAGACATCTTCTGGAATAATGCGGCCAAGTTGTTCGGTATCTCGTGAAAGCGAACTAGTCGCTCGGATAATGACAGGGAAAGATCACGATGAAGAAATTCTCACGCCGCGAACTCATTGTATCGACGGCGGCCGCGGGTTCCGTGGCCACGACATTGTTCGAGCCGCAGGACACACAAGCTCAAGAAATTCGCAAAATCCCCGACCCAGCCAAGAAGCGAGACTGGTGGGACAAGGAGTTTCGCACGCTGGTCACGCTGGGCGAGAGTACCACCGCCGGTGGTTGGGCCAGTTACCGGGAGCGTGCCTGGGCTCACCAGTTGGCTCGCTCCATCAACGAGTTTCAAAGAGTCCCCGTGCAACTGGTGAATGTCGGCATCGGAGCGAATGTCATTTCGACGCGGAGCACCGCTTACGAACACAGCGGCAAACCGGCCGCGCTCGAACGGCTCGATCCGCATGTGCTGCGACACAAGCCCGATCTCCTTGTGGTGTCGTATGGATTGAACGACGCTCGGGGCGGTACACCGATCGATCTCTTTGCGGGTGAAATGCGAACGCTGATCGATCGCGTTCGCGCCAGCATCCAGCCGCTCATTGTGCTGCTGGGTCCCTACTACATGACCGGGTTCGATCAATTCGGTCCACACTGGAACAAGGCCACCCTGGAACAGTTTCATCAATTCAACGAGGCCACATCCAAGGTAGCGGCCGACACGGACTGTCTGTTCGTCGACCTCCTCTCGGCGTATGGCAACGCCAACTGGCTCGTCCATCACGATACGGTACATGCCAATGATCTGGGGCATCGAATCGTCGCGAACAGGGTGTTTGAGGTTCTCGCGTCGAATTGCTCAGGGCTGGCACAAGAGACTCAGGTATTGGAGCGACACATTCCACGGTGGCGCGACGAGTCGGTGCTGCAGCGCGATGCAGGGAAATGACTCCGGTTCGCGATGGTAAAGACGCCGCACAGAACCAACAGGACAAATGACTCATGCCCTACCTCGAAGATTTCTTCTCGCTGCAAGGAAAGGTCGCGCTGGTGACCGGGGCGACGCGGGGGTTGGGTTGCGCGATGGCCGAAGCGCTGTTGCGTGCCGGAGCAACAGTTGTGATGAACGGTTCCAACGCCGAAAAGCTTTCCGATACGGCTCGGCAATTTCAGGCGGACGGCCTGGCGGCGGTGGATTACGCCTGTGATTTGTCCGACGCGGAAGCCGTTGCGGCGTTGGCGGACTTCATCCTGACGACGCAGCCGCGGATTGACGTGCTGGTGAACAACGCGGGCGTGACGTTTCCGCATGAACTCGCCGATTATCCCGACGAGTTCTGGCACAAGACGTTCCGCGTGAATCTGGAAGCGCCGTTTCAACTGGCTCGTCGGCTGGCGCCACGCATGAAGGAACAAGGCGGCGGTTCGATCATCAACGTCACCAGTATTGGCGCGGAACTGGGGTTCCCGAACAACCCCGCCTATGGCGCGGCCAAAGGGGCGCTCAAGCAACTTACGAAGTCGCTGGCGTTCGATCTCGGACCGTTCGGAATTCGCGTGAATAATCTTGGCCCGGGCTATTTTCACACCGACATGGCCAATCTCAGTTACTCCGACCCCGAACGGCGGGCGGCCCGCGCTGGACGCACGCTTTTGGGCCGCTGGGGCGAGCCGGACGATCTCGCCGGCGCGGTGATCTTTCTCGCTTCGGAGGCGTCGCGCTACATGACGGGGCAGGATCTTTACATCGATGGCGGATGGCTGGCAAAGGGACTTTGAAGATGGCCCTCGGGGTGACGAAATTGGAGCCGATTCCAACCACGCCCGTGACGTCACGGTGGCGGCGGATCGTGACGCCGATCCCGGCTCCGGAATCGATCCCGGTGATCGAACGACTCCGTGCGGCGGAACCGCAATCCATGGCGGGACTGCCGCCCATTTTGTGGGACCAGGCCGAAGGCTTTCTCGTCCGCGACCGGTTTGGCAATCAGTGGATCGACTTGACCAGCGGGATCGTGCTGGCCAATGCCGGGCATGCGCATCCGCGGATTCTGGAAGCGATCCGATCAGCGACCGAGCACCGACTGTTAGCCACGTACGCCTTTCCCTCGGAATCTCGCTTGAAGTTGCTGGAGAAACTGGTCGCCCTGTCGCCCATCCCAACTTCCAAGGCGATCCTATACTCGTCGGGAACGGAAGCGACGGAATGCGCCCTGATGCTGATGCGGCGGCATGGGCAGCGGATTCACCCCCGGAAGGTCGGCATAGTGAGCCTCGCAGGGCACTATCATGGCCGGACTCTGGCCGCGCACCTGGCCAGCGGGATGCCTCAACCGACCGATTGGATCGAACGGGAGCGTGTCGATCATTTTCAGATCCCGGCTCCCCACAGCCTGACGTTTCCGTGGGGCAAGAGTCACGAGGGGGCATGCGGCGCGGAGTGTTTTCAGTCCAGCATCAATGCCTTGGCGGAGCGCGGCGTTGGTCAAGAACGCATCGCCGGGCTGATTCTCGAACCAGTGCCCGGAACGACCACGATGCCCATTCCCCTTGACTTCGCGGCTGCCGCGGCGGACTGGGTGCAGCGGCACGATGTGCTGCTGGCGTTCGATGAAATCCAATGCGGTTGCGGACGAACCGGCAGATTCTTCGGGGGCGATCATCTCGGCGTGACGCCAGACCTGATCGTCCTGGGAAAAGGACTGTCGTCAAGTCTGCCGGTCTCCGCGGTGATCGGCCGCAGCACGCTGCTGGACCTGCCGCTTCCCGGCGAGATGTCGAGCACGCACGGCGGTAATCCCGTTTGTGCGGCGGCCGCGTTGGCGAATCTGCAGGTGCTGGAAGACGAACGTCTGATGGAAGTTGCCGTTCGCACAGGAGCAGCCGTCTTGGACCGGCTCCGCGGTCTGCAGCGCGATTTGCCGCAGCGCATTCGCGCGGTTCAGGGAGTCGGTTTGTTCATTTCCGTGCATCTCCGTCGACCTGATTCCGACGAACCCGATGTTGAGTCGGCTGACGCCGTCGCGCAAGCCGCCGTGCGGCGCGGCGTCTTGATGTTTACCACCGGCCGCGGGTATCTCAAGTTCACTCCGCCGCTGAGTATTGACCTGGAGGCGGCTCTGGAGGCCGCCGATGTGATTCGTGAATGCCTCATCGAAAGGATTTCTACGCCATGAACCGTGATCGAATGTTGAATCGTCTGCGCGGCTGCTATGTCACCGTGCCGACGCAGTTCCATGATGCCGACTTGGAATTGAACTTGCCTGCCATCCGCCGGCATGTCGAGTTTCTGCTGGAGGGAGGAATTCGCGAAGGGACTGGTATCTTGCTGGCCGGAGGTGCGGCGGGCGATTTCTCGACCATGACGCTTGCCGAGCGATTTCAAGTCGCCGAGACCGTGGTGAAAGCCGCCGATGGAAAAGTCCCCGTGACGATCGGCGCGCAAACGACCAGCACTCGGGAATTGTGTGAACTGGCCCGCGGTGCTCAGCGTCTGGGCGCGGATTTCATTCAGGTCTCGCCGCCGTTCTACTTCGGCCATACCGAAGAGGACTTCTTCGAGTTCGCCGTGGCGGCGGCCGAAGCGGCGCCGGAAGTCGGCATCATTGTCTACAACACGTATTGGACCAGCGTGGGGGTCTCGGCGTCGCTCATCGGCAGACTCGTCGAGATCCCGAATCTCGTGGGCCTGAAGTGGGCCACGCCGAATCCGGTGTGGATGACTTTTGAAGACGCCCTCGTGAAATACAGCCCACGGCTGGGCATCATCGACAATCAAAGCCGTTTCGTGACCAGCCACATGCTGGGAGCGCGGGCCATCGAATTGCACATCTGCAACCACTGGCCGCAGTTCGGCGTCCGCTTGTGGCAATTGTTGGAAGCGAAGCAATACGAGGAAGCCCAGCGCGAGATGGTCCGCGTTTTGCAACCCTACATGCAGCTCTGGGCAGAGATGGAGAAATTCACCAGCGGCGACGGCTACCTGGATAAACTCTGCATGGAACTCGTCGGCCTCGATTCCAGCCGCTGCCGTCCGCCGACGCGCGATGTGCGCGGGAAGTTCCGCGAACAAGCCCGCCAAATGCTGCTGGCCTGTGGCACGCCGAATGTCGTGTCTGGATGATCACAGGCCTCGTCGGCACGAGACCACCACGACGGGACGGAGAACAGACCAAGTTCTGCCGCCATCAGTTGGGGTTCACTGGATCACTGGTCACTCCTGTTTGCCGTCGATCACCAGAGGCAACAAGGTTTCAGAAACCACGGGCCACTTGCCGTCCTGGAGGGCGGTGGCACTGAGGCTGAGCGACCACTGGCCCGACAGGCGCGGATCGGCGATCGAAGTGATGCGTAGTACTCCCCGGTCTTGGCCGGGTGGAAGCACGAGAGGTTCCGCATTCAGCAGTCCGGAAGCTTCGTCCGGAACATGGAGTTTGATGGTTGCCGCAACGGGCAGCTTCGTGGATCGAGCGAGGACAACCGGCACATCGAACGACTCGCCCATCCGCATTGTGGATTCCTTGGCCGGCGTTGTGAGCTTCAGCAGCGCCCCTTCCATGATCATCGTAATCTGAGCATCCGCGGGTTTTGTTAGATACCGAAGGTTGCCCTTTGGGTCGGGGACGGCGGCGACACCTTGCGTGGACATGCGGATGGTGAATTCCGTTCCCAGCCACTCGGACATCCACGCGGGATAAATCACTCGCGTCGCCTCCGGCGGAACGCGCACGTTCAGGCCGCGACTTCCGCACAAGTAGCGGGCCTGCGTCGCCGCCATTTCGAGTTGAATCTCGCCGGCGAATCCGTCCTTGCGGACGATTTCCATTTCCGCCAGACACGTCGAACCCCGATGCACGTCCCGCTGACGCGTGCGGTCAACGAGAAGGACTTCGAACGGTGGCGTCATGGTCACTGCCAGCAGGACCGTCGTGATCCGCTGATCCGCGGGAGAACGCGGGCAAAGATTTCCCGATGCCACGGCGGTCGCCGGTCGAGTCACCGTTGCATCACCCATTTTGCCGGCGCCGCGAATTTGGATGGCGCCCGCCACGACCGCGGCGTCGGGCGCGGCCTGGATGACCACCTTCAATTCATTCTTCCCGGCTGGAATCGTCCATTCTCCCATGGGCGAAACGCCCGTGGGCAATCCTTCCACCGCGAGCGCGATCTCGCCATCGAATCCGCCGGATCGCAAGACTTGGACGGGAACCTCCGCCTTGCCTCCTAGCGGCAGGTTAATCTGTTGCGGAACGATGATCGAAAAATCCGGCGCGCTGCGTCGGATTTGAAGTCGGTACAGTTCGTCCGCCGTTGCGAAGCGCGAGGCCATGCTTCGAACGACGCAGGTGAAAGTCCCGCTCGCGGCGGCGCGAAACTCAAGTCCAGCGTCTGTTGTACCGGGCAAGTCGTCGTTTTCGGCAACCTGCTTGCCATCGGGATCGAGCACCGAGAGGGCCACGTCAAGTCGCCCGCCGATCGCGCGTGATTGCAGATCGAGCGACCAGCGCTCGTCCTTCTCGACACTCCACGAAAAACGCTGTTGGTCCGTATCCGGCGGCAGGATATTCGTAATCGCAATCGGCGTCGTCGTCGGCGGTGGGACCACACCGACCTGTTCCGCCATGTCGCTCAGCGGAATCATGACATCGACCGTGCCGAACGGTGTCTTCAGCGGGTGCGTGTGTGCGACCATCGCCGGATCGGCCGGGAAGGAGACGACTTGGCGAAACGACTCCAGCTTCGGCTTGCCGCTGGCGACGCCCATGCCGACAAACTCCAGTTCGCGCGACGTCCCGCGCTGGCCGGCGGCAGGAAGCGTGCCGACGACGCGCGGCCCGCTTGTTACACCGAGCCGATAGACGTACGTGCGGTCTCCGCGAAAATCGGCGTCGTGCAATGCGATCGTATACTTTTCACCCGCCTTGGCTGCGAACGTGACGCCGCCGTCCAGTCCCTGCGTGTCAGCAAAGTCGGCTAACAGTTGGCCCGCGGAATCTCGGACCTGCAACATGCCGTTGAATCCTGCGCCGAGTCGCCGGGCCATGAGGTCGACGGAAATGGGGCCATCCTGATCGGCAACGACTTCGTATCGATCCACCTCAGTCAGCCGGCTCAAGCGGCCGGACACGGCGACGGGAAGCGCGGACAGTCGCTGGGGCAGATCGCGGGAACGGGATTCCACGATCTCCCGCCCGCGACTCACATAAACGACGGCAGTCTGCGAGCAGCCATTGGCACTCGCCACTTGCCAGCGAACGAGTCCCGCGGGCATGGCAGGGTCTACTTCAAATCGTCCGGCGACCTCGCGCGCCAGCGGCATCGCTCCGACTCCCGCGCGTGGTCCGATCCAATAAGGGGGCGGCGTCAACTGATAATCGCCCGGCGTGCCCGATGTTCGCAGGCGGACACGCTCGTCATGCACAAACCATTGCATGTCCGGCGTAAAGTCGAAACCGCCGAGTTGGACGTCGGTGTTTTCGCCAGCACGAATCGCGGGTGGAAAGACATAACCAAGCTGCGGTGCCTTTTGAGCAAACGCATGGTCGGCGACAAGAAGGCACAGAATAAGGGAAAGTGACCAGACCTTCAGTAGCATGTCGGGCCCTCACGCCAGCAGTTCGTCGATTCGTTTGCCGCCGTTAACGATCGGCACGGGGCGACCGAGCGGTGTTTGGTAGACCTTGTCCGCGTCGACTCCCAGCAGGTGGAAGATCGTGCGCAACAGATCTTGAATGCCGTAGGGCTGTGTGGTGGGAAAGCTGGCCGTCTTGTCGCTGACGCCGACAACGGCTCCGCGCTTGATCCCGCCGCCCGCCAGGATCACGGTTTGGCATTGCGACCAGTGATCGCGTCCTGCGTCGTTGTTGATACGCGGAGTTCGTCCCATTTCGCCCATCATGACCACGAGCGTTTCGTCGAGCATCCCGCGTTCGTCGAGATCGCTGACCAGTGCGCTGAGCGCGCGGTCGGTAGGCGGAACCAGCGTTTTCTCATGGCTGGTGAAGTTATCGGTGTGCGTGTCCCAACTGCCGTGGTCGATGCCGATGAAACGGCCGCCGGCCTCGACGAGTCGCCGCGCCAGCAGGGCACACTGTCCGATCGAAGAGTAGCCGTAGCGTTCACGCGTCGCCGTGGGTTCGGCCTGGATGTCGAACGCCTTGCGCGCTTGCG
Source organism: Planctomycetota bacterium (assembly GCA_003669125.1). Lineage (GTDB taxonomy): Bacteria > Planctomycetota > Planctomycetia > Planctomycetales > Planctomycetaceae > SXKJ01. The sequence goes on along the minus strand of QWQF01000322.1, from coordinate 1,591 downwards.
GGGACGTGACCAGGTCCACGGCCTTTTCGTAATAGGACCCCAACGTTCTCGCACGGCCCGTGGCCTGTTGGCCGGCGCCCAGTCGCTCCACGCCGGCCAGCAACTGTTGTCGCCGAGCAAAGCGGCCATGCGTTATCGACTCGGGGACGTTCAGGTCACGCACGGCGAAGTCCGGCTGGGCAGGATCATTGTCGATGGTGAACGGAGCGTACTTGGCTCCGTAAAAACCTGGCCCGCCCGGCCCGAGCGCGTTCGGAATTTCGACATACGGCGGCACTTGCCCACCCGGACCCAATTCCCGCGACACGATCGACCCGATCGACGGATACAGCTCATTGAACGGAACGCCCTTAGCTTGTCCGTCGCCGAAATTCGGCGGATAGCCGGTGAGCACCCAATGCCGTCCCGTTTGATGCGCGTTGTCGTTGTGGCTGTGCGACCGCAGGATGGTGAACTTGTCGGCGACTTTCGCGGAGAGCGGAAGGAGTTGGCTGATTTGCGTGCCGGGCACGACGGTGGAGATCGGTCGGAACGGACCGCGAATCTCCGCGGGGGCGTCCGGCTTCAGGTCCCACATATCAATGTGACTTGGGCCACCTTCGAGCATCAGGAAGATACACGCCTTGGCCGTCGGCGGCTTGGGCGTGCCCGCACTTGCCTGTAACTGCAAGAGCGTCGGCAAACTTAGCCCACCGAGCAAGCCTGTGCCGCCGAGGCGAATCAGTTGCCGTCGCGTGATCCCGTCACAGTGATGATGCGGACCAAACTTGACTTCGAACATGGTTGCTTTCCATTGACCTAACGGTTGAACACGAATTCCTTCGTATTGAGCAGCGTCCACAGAATATCTTCTGCCGCCTCGCGGCGATTGTTGGACTCGGCAAACGCCTGCTGCATGAGCTGTCGTTCGGCTTCGCTCGGGAATCGCGCCAGGGTGGCCAGGTACAGCTCGTCGATGATCCCGTCCGCCGCGCGGTCCGAACTGGCCAACCGCGCCGTCCGGCCCGTCCGATCCTGGATCTTGCGCATCGTGTCCGGCGAATTCATCAGGTGCAGAACCTGCGCGATGCTCGGCTCGGTGCCACGCTCGCAGGCACACACCGTGAGGCGTTTCGGTCGGCCGAACACTTCGAGAAAATGCGATGGCAGCTTGTTGTCCCAGACTTGAATCGCGCGGTAACCCGTAGGCCACCCGTTGAATTGCTCGGCCACGGCCGTCGCCTGCGATACCGCGTCGAGCAGCACTTCGGCCGGCAGCGGCTTCCACGCCGCATGCGAATAATTCTGTTCGTCGAGTTGATTCGACTCGTTCACTTCGGAGCTGAGTTGATAGACCTGCGAGTTGAGCAGCGTCTGGGAGAAAGCCTTGAGGTCGAAGCGCAGTTCGATCAAGTGGTCGGCCAGCGCATCCAGCAACGGCTCATTCGAGGCCGGATTCGTGGCTCGCAGATCGTCGAGCGGTTCCACGAGACCGCGTCCGAAGTAATGGGCAAACAGCCGATTCGCCATCGTCCGCGCAAAGAATGGATTCTGGGGACGAGTTGCCCATTCGGCGAAGACTTGGCGACGATCCCGACCCGATGTCAACTCG
>QWQF01000186.1 GCA_003669125.1 Planctomycetota bacterium | reverse complement strand
CGTTCGCGGCAAGCAGTCGCTCGCGCATGAAAACGCCCGGCGTACACGAGGCACGCCGGGCGAATGGTTTGAGAGATCGAGCGTCGGTGGTTACCCAGCCTTCATCGCCGCACCGAGGATCTTGCTGGTGCTCGGACGCATGATGCGGCCGTCGACCAGTTCACCTTTTAGCAGCGTGGCACGGATATCCTTGCCGCTGATCGACCAAGGCTTCTCGTCTTTGTGGCGTTCCATCAGATCGACGCGACCAGCCGATTCGTAGTACGCCGCGAAGCCGACGTTGACCGTCTTGATCTTCAGGTCGCCGCCGAGCTTCTTGAAAATCTCCTGAGCGTCGAAGTCACCCCAAATCGACTCGCCGTTGGCGTACGGCGCGTCGGCGTGCTTGCGGCCGATGACCAGATGCGTGTAGCCCATGTTCTGGCGGTAGATGCCGTGCATGACGGCTTCCTTCGGGCCACCGTAGAACATCTTGATGTCGAGTCCGAGCAGCACGACGCGATCGGGCACCGATTCGTTGCGCGGTCCCCACAGGGTTTGATCGCTGTCGCCGTCACCGAGCGAACGGTCGGTGACCAGCTTCTCGTAGGTCTGCATCCGAATCTCGGCGTTGACGTCGTCACCCTTCACTTCGCCGATGAGCGGATTCAAGCACGCGCCGGCGTTGAAACCTTCGCGCAGCAGCGTTTCGAGACCGTAAACCAGTGCGTACTCGTGAGCACGGTGCAGCGGATTGCGAGTCTGAAACGCGACGACCGCGTTCCAACCTTTGGTCGCGAGCAGCTTGCGAACTTCACGCGGCGTGAGCACGTACTGGCCGAACGACGCATTCTTCGGCTGCGGCAGGACGCGAATCTCGCCGCCGATCAGGTGCGACTTGTCCGCCTCACCCTTGATGACCATGTCGGCACCCGGATGGTCGATGCGGTCGGTCAGATAAACGGATCGCAGATACTTCAGCTTCGGCCACGCGAAAACATCGTTGACGTCGAGCGTCGCGACCACTTCGCCGGCGGGATTCGTGAGGGCGACCTTCTGTCCGGCCTTGATCGTCTTGGCGAGGTCGGCGGTGATCGGGAACGAAATAGGAATCGTCCAGGCGAAGAGCTTGCCGTTGTGCTCGATGACCGATTCATCGAGGACCCGATTGTACGCCGCTGAGTTCATCGGCCCGGTCAGCGGACTGAGCGTGCCGTCGCCAAAGCGATAGACCGACGACAAATCGGCGCTCGACACGGGAACTTTCGGGAGTGCGGCGGCTTCGGCTTGGAAATTCGCAATTTCGTCGTTCGAGACTGTCCGGCAAACCGGCTCAGACAGACCACCATGCGGGAGAATCAGATCAGCCATTGGAAATTTCACCTCAAAAATGCGGCCACGTTCGGACCAAGGATTTGCCAGGCCGAGCGATCACTTCCATCTGCGATCAGCCCTTATCGGCTCGACAAAACGCGGCGAACGGACCTCAATCCGAACGGGTCGTTGCGACCGCGTCAAAGCGGGGCGGACATTAGGGGAACGCCGTCGCAGACGTCAACCCGATGCGCGACCACCCGTTGTCGCTTTGCCGGGGTCTCGGAAGGATCCTCGGCGAACTCGGTGCCGAAGACGGACGGCAAGGTTGAACTGGCTGTGGCCAGTCGCTACTTTGCCCCGTTCTTACGCCCGGCTTGGGACAAAGTTTCGTCCAAATATCTGGCCGATGGCGACCTGAGGCGTTGAGATTTTCGAGGACAATCCGTGACTACCGAGACTCGTAAAATTCCGTCGATCAAACGACGCAAGACCGCGAACCACCAATCGTTCGCGCTGACTGTCGAGCAAGCTGCTCCCAGCACCAAGAAGTGGTTCTCCGTCGATGCCGACGGACAAGTCGTGGGACGGCTCGCGACCAGAATTGCCACCGTGTTGATGGGCAAGCACAAACCGGATTACACAGCGAACGTTGATAGCGGCGATTACGTCGTCGTGACCAACATCGAACGCGTGCGATTCACCGGCCGACAAATGAATCATCCGACGATTCCGTATTACACCGTCAAGACGATGACGAAGGTGTACCAGCGGTTTTCCGGATTCCCGAGCGGCCGCAAAGAAATGACCGCTGCGGATCGGCTGACCAAGAAGCCGGATGACGTTTTGATGAACGCCGTCCGACGCATGTTGCCCAAGACTAAGCTCGGCCGAAACATGCTCATGAAACTGAGACTGTTCAAAGGCCCCAAGCACGATCATCAAGCTCAATGCCCGGTCGAGTTGCCGGCGTTCGTAAAGTAGTCCTCGCACAATAATCTTCAATCTTCGCACAGTTCACACACTGGCAGAAATTCATCGGATCGAGATTCATGGAAAACGAAGAACAAGCAGTTGACGCCGCTCCAGCCGCCACCGAATTGGCTGCGGATCTGACTCTGGGACAAACCGGAGCACCCACGATCGTCGCCGAAGTGCAACCGCGCCTGCCGCAGTTGCTGCGCGGCAAGATCGACAAGAACGGTGTCGCGATGGGAACAGGCCGCCGCAAGACGGCCGTCGCTCGCGTGCGACTCAAGGACGGCAGTGGCGTCGTCACAATCAATGGCCGACCGCTCGCCGAATACTGCGTCAACGAACGTGATCGCAATTCGGTCCTCGCGCCGCTCAAGGCAACTGAGTTGATCGGCAAGGTCGATATCTCGGTGCTCGCTCACGGTGGAGGTCCGACGGGACAAGCCGAAGCCATGATGCTGGGTATCGCTCGCGCCTTGCAGGCCAAGAACCCGCTGCTGCACGGAGCACTGGCGGACGGCGGATACCTGACTCGTGACAGCCGCATGGTTGAACGCAAAATGTACGGCCACAAGAAATCTCGCCGCAGCTTCCAGTTCTCGAAGCGCTGATTGCTCTCGCGAATCGGCTGCGAATCAGTTCACACCTCGCCCCGTCGGGAATTCCCACGGGGCGATTTTGTTCGTAGTCCTGTTTGAAAGCGGAACGACGAACGACGGAGTCCGCGATGCTCGGACAACTGCTGCTTCCCGAACTGCGTGAGTTGATTCAACTCAACGACAGTGCTGGAATGCGCGAGTTTCTCGACGCACTGCATCCCGCGACATGTGCCGAGGTCCTCGACAATGTCACTCCCGGTGAGATTTGGAAAGTGCTCGCCGGTGCGTCCTTTGAGAAGCAAGCGGAGATCTTCGGATACTTCGAACCGACTCGGCAAATGATGTTGGTCGAAAGCGTCGAGCGTCCGCATCTCTCGAAACTGATCGAGACGATGGCTCCCGACGATCGCGTGGACCTGCTCAAAGAGATGGACCCGGAGCGCGTCGAGGCCCTGTTGCCGTTGATGGCTCAGGCCGAGCGCAACGACATTCGCCGACTGCTTTCGTATCCGAACGGCAGCGCCGGATCGATCATGACGACCGATTACGCCTCGCTGCCCGAACACATCACCGTCGCCGAGGCTCTCGATCAACTCCGCCGGCAGGCCCCCGACCGCGAGACGATTTATTACATCTACATTCTGGACGACGACCGCAAGCTCGATGGCTTTGTCACCCTCCGCACGCTGATCCTCGCGCGGCCGAATGCGAAACTAGACGACATCATGGAGCGAGATGTCTTCGCCGTTCGCGTCGATGACGACCAGGAAAAAGTCGCGCAGATCATGGCCAAGTACGACTTCCTGGCGATCCCAGTGACCGACAACCAGAACCGCTTGGTCGGGATCATCACGCACGATGACGTGATCGACGTTTTGCAAGAGGAGGCCACCGAAGACGTGTATCGCGCGGGCGCCATGTCACCGCTCGAAGACAGTTACCTCGCGACACCCGTGATGCAGATTCTCTGGAAGCGGGGCGTGTGGCTGGTCGGACTGTTGGCGACTGGATTTTTGTCGGCAACCGCGCTCAAGCATTTCCGACCCAATGCCGGCGAAGCGGAATGGGCGGTCGCGTTCCTGCCGCTGGTACTCGCGAGCGGCGGCAATAGCGGTTCGCAATCGGCGACTCTGGTGATCCGCGCGCTGACCATCGAGACGCTGTCGCGAGCCGATTGCGTTCGGCTGTTGGGCCGCGAACTGTTGATGGCCACAATGCTCGGTCTCGCTCTGATGGTCGAGGCATTCTTGTTGACAATGTTCCTCGAACATCCGTCGAAGGCGATGGCCGTCGCCATGACGGTCTTCATGCTGGTCTGGATGGGCTCGATGGCCGGAACGCTGTTGCCGCTCGCCTTCAAGAAGCTGGGAATGGACCCGGCCATGATGTCTAACCCGCTGATTGCCGCCTTGGTCGATATCACTGGCGGAGTGATCTACTTTAGCGTTGCTCGGAAGATCGTGGGCTGAGCTGTGTCGCCCGATTGTCCAAGAGAGTTGCAGACCAACTCCGAAAGCTCCACCCCCGACCTCTGGTTTGTCAAATCAACTCTCGGATGGGCTGCCCCTCATCCAACAGGTGCTGCGGGCGGCCTTGCGGGTCGGTGAGCGCGGTGCGGTGCGGATCGATGCCGAGGTTGTGGTAGATCGTGGCGAAGACGTCTTTGTAGTGGACTGGCCGAGCAATCGCCGTGCTGGCGGTGCGGTCGGTTTCGCCGAGGACGACTCCGCCGCGCAATCCGCCGCCAGCGAGGATCGCGGGTCCGACTTGTGGCCAGTGATGCCGGCCACCGCTCTTGGGATCGACGCGCGGCGTGCGGCCGAACTCGCCCCAGACGACGATCGTCACGTCGTCAAGTTGCCCGCGTTCTTCCAAGTCGGTGATCAGCGCCGACAAGCCGTGATCGACAATCGGCAGCAGATGTCGCAGTCGCGGGAAGTTGTCCGAGTGCGTGTCGAAGTCGCTGATCGACAGGCTGACGCAACGGACTCCCGCGTCGATCAATCGCCGTGCGAGCAAAAACTTGCGAGTCGATTCCGGCCCCTCCGACGTGAAGTTCGGTTGGCCGGATGTTTCTCGCAGCGTGTAGTGATCGAGGACTCGCGAGTCTTCCTTGCTGAAGTCGAGCGCATCGGCGAAGCGTCCCGATGTCAGAATGCCGACCGCCTGCTGCGTGAAGCGGTCCATCGCGGTCATCATGCCAGCGGCATCGACCTCGCGGCGAAATAAATCGAACTGAGCCAGCAGCGTTATCCGGTCGCTCAGCCGATCCACGTCGATCGCACCGTCGAGCTTCAAGCTGACCGAGTGATTCGTTCCCAGCCGAGCCAATTCGTTCTTCATGCCCGGTTCGAGTTCTCGCGCGAAGAGTTGCGAGATGTCTGGCCGAAACGGTTGATACGCCGGACCGAGAAATCCGGGCCGAGCACTGTTCCGCACCAACGCTCGGCCTTGCATCAGATCGACGAACGACGGAGCCGCATCGCTCGTCGAACCGTGCAACTTCGAGACGACCGAACCCAACGCCGGACGACCGCCGAGCGACTGCAATTCCTTCGCCACGAAACCCGATTGGCATTGGAACGCGTCGTGAGCACCGGCCGATCCGACCAGCGATCGTACGAATGCAACTCGATTCGCAATGCTCGCCAGCTTTGGCATCAGTTCACAAATTTGGACGCCGGGAATTTGCGTCGCGATCGGCAAAAACTCGCCACGAATCTCCACCGGAGCGTGCGGCTTCAAGTCGATCATGTCGAGCTGCGGCGGACCACCATCGAGGTGCACGAAGATCACGGCCTTTGAAGACGACCGCACTCCGGCGGCATCTTCGGCCCGCAGCATCTGAGCCAGCGACGCGACCGCGCCGCCGAACACACCGGCTCGCAAGAAATCGCGGCGACCGAGACCATCGCTGGTTGAAAAATCCGAAGTCATCAGTGTGACCCTCTTGCCACAGATCAAAATCGGCTGAAGCATGGCAGACTCTATCGCCGAAATCAGCGTCCGTCACGCAGAAACTTTTCGTAGTAGCCGACGCTGCCAGCGCCGGTCGCGGATGCTGGCAGAATCCGGCACGTCACACTTGCCACATGATGTGCTCGAAGTCCGGTGGCGGTACAGTGAATTCGAGCGTCGTTTCCCGCGGCACGCGATCGGTACTCTGACCGTGCGAGAAAACCTCCACGAAGAACTTGACGACGCTCCCCGCTGTGACGCCCAGGACGGACAACGGGACGCCGAGCTCGAAGATTTGTCCCAGCGCCGTTTCTGCATCGGTGACCGAGTCTTCGTTGAGCGTGACCACGAGCGACTCGTCGCCAAAGCCGCCAACCGAGAACTCGATCCCTTCTGGTTCGACGAAGCGGATTCGCAGCTCATCAATCTCTGAGCGTTCAAAGTCCTCGCGAGCGCGACCAACCGTGTCCACTCGTAGCAAGAGTCGCGAGCGATCGAAGCCGAAATGGATGCGACGAATCGCACCATCAGTGACTTGAGCCATCGTGCCCCGCTCGCTGCCAGCTTTGTAGACGCCGGCACTAATCCATTCGAAGAAGGTGGCTCGGCCATCGACCTTCACGGGCAAAAAACCGGTCGGCAGCGTGTGCAGTCGGCGGTGTCCGTTGCGTTTGATTGGCTCGTTGAGGTTCGCGGGAGCGGGTTCGCCCAGCAGCGAGTAAATGTTTTGCAGATGCGTGCGGAAGAGGCGGTCGAAGAGTTTGTCTTGAGCCGAGCCAAACTCCGGGCCGTACCACCAGAACCAATCGCTCCCTTCGGCGATGAAGAGTTCCTGCCACGCTTGATCCAGCTTGTCCTTCGACAACGCCCCCTTCGTCTGTGCCAGTTTCAGCCGCTCGCGGGCCTCGTGCAGCAGATCCCACGCAGTGCGGTCCTCGTGGTGGCCGATCCAGATCGCGAAGTTGTGCGATATCCAACTGCCGGCGAACAAGCGGTCGATGCGGTCAGTCGCGGGATGCTCGCGAAGATGCTCGCCGATGCGAACCGGATTGATCGATCCGCGCCGCGCAGCTTCGTGGTACAGCGTGCGGAGGAACGTGACGCCGCCGTCGTGGTAGTACTCCCAGCAGTTCTCGCCGTCGAGGATGATCGGCACGAGCGTCGGCCGCTCACCGTTGGCATGTTGCGTCGCTCGGCCGATTTCTTCGACGCGGCCGAGCAGGTCCAACGCAGCCATGACGTAGTCGGCTCGCTGATATTGAAAGCCGATCAGGTCGGAAAGACCGTGATCGCGGAAGATCATTTGCAATTGCTTGTCGCCGTCGGCCGCTTGCCACGGGCGGTAGAGCAACTCCGGATGACGCAGATGCCCGTGCGGATCACGGCTGACTCGGCCGCCGGTCGAGGCCATCAGAATTTCTTCGTCGGTCGCGATCCATTCGATGCCGACATCGGAGATCGCACCGATGATCTCTTGCGCGACCGAACCTTCCGACGGCCACATCCCGCGCGGCTTCTCGCCGAAGAGTTGTTCGTGAAACACGACCGCCCGGCGGAGCTGTTCGATCGCGTCGTCGCGGTAGCTGTCGAGATGCCGAGGCAGCTCACAGCCGGGCATCGCTTGCCGAGCCAATCGCTTGTCCCACAGCAGCGGCAGAATCGGGTGATAAAACGGCGTCGTGGTCAGCTCGACTTGTCCGCCCTCCGACAATTGCCGATGCATCGGAATGATCTGCCGCAGCACTTCGAGTTGCTTGTCGAGCAGCCACGCTTTGTCGGCTTCCGAGTACGATTGCCCTTTGTGTTTGAACTCGCGCAACTCCGGATCGATCTCGAACAGGATCGGGTGCATCCAGGCGAGGTTGCTCCAGACTTGCAGGTCGCGCAGATCACGAACGCTGAATCGCGACAACGCCGATTCGGCCGAGTCGGTTCCAACGCGGCGTTTCAGGAACAGCTCGTGATACCGCGGCGACGGGCAGATCATGCTGTCGACGTTGGCCATGAAAAAATGGTCGAGCAAATACAGCGCGTCGGCCTTCGACAGTCCATCGGCCGGCATCCGCGACACGTCCAAGTGGCGATCACTGCCGCTGCCCTCCGTGTACTTCAGCAACTGCACCAGCAAACTGGGGACGAGATTGATCGTGCAGCGAAACTCCGGCACTTCCTGAATGTGCCGAGCCATGCCCCAATAATCTTTGGTCCCATGCAACCGCACCCACGGGAACTCGTTCTCACCCGTGAGGTCGTTCGGATAATACGGCTGATGCTGATGCCAAAAGAACGCCAACGAAACCGGCGGCATGAACGCTCCGTCTGCAATGATTGGGGTACGGGTGGCAAATTCTAACTCATGCCAGCAACTTCTCCACGACACGCTTGGCGACATCGGTCAGGCGGAAGTCGCGGCCTTGATAGCGGAACGTCAGTCGCTCGCGCGGCAAGATGCGGCAATGAATTGTTCGCCGCGTCAGCCGCACCGACATCGCGGTTCAGCAAGCTGGATAGCGTGATGCCGCCAAGGCCGATGCTCGACCGGTCCAGTAGTACACGGCGTGTCATGGAAGAGAGATTCGGATTCCGCATACGATGCCTCGAAATCCAAAAGCGTGAGGCCACACAACGACGGCAGCGTAGCACTCGTCGGCCCCGCGCGGGAGCGTCTCAGAGCCGTCCACATGACTGCGATGTCCGCCGACTTTGAAACCTTCACGCTATTGGCCGAGGCGATCCGCAGGGCGTGCGTCTTGGAGGCCTCGGCCGCGAAGCCGGGCAACGTGCATCCGCGAGCGTCCTTTCCCGATCTGACGTTCGAAGATTTCGTGCGTTCGGCCGAGGCCGCCTCACCCGTGTTGGCTCGCGCCGCAGAGTTGGGAGTCGGCCGAGCGATCTTTCAGGCGATCGAGGCGACTCGCGCCGTGGCCTCGTCGAACACGAATCTGGGGATTGTGTTGCTGATCGCACCGCTGTCGGCCGTGCCGTTGGATCAATCATTGCGAGACGGCATCGGCAATGTCCTCGAACGACTGACGCGGGACGATGCCGTGTGGGTCTATCGAGCGATTCGATTGGCTCAGCCGGGGGGGCTCGGCTCAACAGACGATCAAGACGTCGCAGACGAGCCGACTGGATCACTGCACGAAGTGATGGCACTGGCCGCCGATCGAGACGGCGTCGCCTCGCAATACGCGAATGAGTTCGAGTGGGTTTTGAACGAAGGCTTGCCGTTCTTGGCTTCCGTCGGCGGGGAGTTCGAGCACTGCTGGGAGGCGGCCATCATCGAACTGCACCTGCGTTTGCTGGCCGAGCATCCCGACACGCTAATCGCTCGCAAGTGCGGCGAGTCTGTCGCGGCAGAAGCCTCGCGACGCGCGCGACAATGTTTGGACGACCTCGCGAGTTTGCCGCTCGATTCGACGGAGCGTGCTCGCTTCATTGACGAGTTCGACCTGTGGTTGCGAGCCGACGGCCACCGCCGCAATCCAGGTACGACGGCCGACCTCGTCGCAGCTTGTCTCTTCGCTGCAATTCGCGAGCGGGTGATCGAGGAAGCACGGCTCGCAAGCGAGTGATTCTGCGCTGGGCCACTCTAATGCTGAGTCACTCGCCGCAGCACGAACAGTCCCGCGATCGCCACCACCACATTGGCCACCCACATCGCCCAGACAGGGTCGGTCGTACCCGTGGCCGACAGATTCTTGGCCAGCAAGACCAGTGGGTAATAGCCCAACAGGATCGGCATGAAGCAGACCATGAAGTTGGTCAGGAACTGACGCTTGGCTTGCAGCACGGCATACGGGCTGCCCACCAGAACGAAGAAGAAACAACTGCACGCCATCGCGAATCGAAGTTGCACTTCGGTTTTTTGGCTGTGGTACTTTTTGCGATTCTCCGTCAGCCGCCGATCCAACTGGGGGAGCGATCCATTTTGGAGCACCTTGAAGTTGCCGGTGGCGAGTGCGAAGGCGGTCTCGATCTCGCGTCGGCAGCGCAGCGTCTCTTGCTGAGCGTCCAGCGAATTGAGTTCATTGCGCAGCTCGCGAACATTGATGTGCCGGGCTTTCGGAGCTTGGTTTCCAATCTGCAGCGGAAACGGATGCTCGAATTCCTCGGCCCAACTGCGGCCCTGTCCGGGCACGTCGAGTTGTACTCGCGAAAACCGCACCACGACCAGTTGTTGCTCCAGGTCGAACCGAGCCAGTTCCGCCTCTTGAGCCTGCGCGGTCAGTTGTTGTTTTCCCTTCGGAGCGTACCGAAAGGTGGGACGAATGAGTTTGCCATCCTCACTGACGTCGCGAACCGAGATGGCATATCCGTCGATCGTGATTTGATTCTGGTTCCGCAACAGGTCGAGCACGATGTCTTTCATGCCGGAGGCGACGATCCGCTCGATCTTCGATTCGGCCCAGGGGATGACTTGGTCGGTCAACAGCAGCGAAGCAATGCTCATCACCGCTCCGAAAAACAGAGACGGAGCCAGCAGCGACATCACGCTGATCCCTGCCGCCTTGGCCGCCGTAATTTCCTGATCCCCGGCCATCCGCCCGTAGACCACGCACACGCTCAACAGCAATGTCGCCGGAATCGTGTACGGCACCAGACTGGGAATGAGAAACGGCATCACTTGCAACACTTGCAGCGGCCCCAGCCCACGCTCAGTGATCTGCTGAAAGACTCCGAGAAAGCCCAGCAAAACCGTCAACACGCTGAGCACAAACACGAACACGCGCAACAGTTCGCCCAAGATGTAACGTTGCAACAGCCGCATCGATGTCTGTGACTTCCTCCGCGCGGCCGTATAGGTCAGCCCCGGCGACAGGGTCAAGGCGTGTTGAGCGGGGATGTCGAGGCGGCTGATTCCGTTTTTGAGCTTCTCTCCGAATCCCTGATCCCGAACCCCTAACCGGTAACGTTTCACTGACTGCCAGTGCCGACATCGGATTCGGCAACATCAGCCGGTTTGTCGAGCGATTTTGAAGGGGACCACGAACGCCGTCCGAAATGAGTCCGTAGCGCGATGATCGAGTTCGCTCGTCACGGACCTCAACTTCAAAAGGCGAATTGCTCATGGACTTTTTCCAGAATGCCACGGACGACCAGATTGCGTTGATGGGATGCTTTGTGGCACTGGTGACGTCGGCGGCGTTGATGTACGTCAGCGTGTTTCTCAACCGGACGTACCGCAAAACTCAGCTTCGTCGAGACGCCGGCCACGCAATGTCGCTGGCAGCACTCGACGAGCGCTCGGCACAGTCGACCAAGTCACGCAAAGTCGCCTGATGCTGTGGGGCAGGTTTTCAACCTGCCGATTCGAAATTCATGGACAGGTTGAAAACCTGTCCCACATGGCACACGATTCCGCGAGACAACCAATCTCTCTGCGCGGAAGGAGACTTCTCATGCGTCCGATTTGGAAAACAGTTGCGGTGTTGGGATTGTTGAGCCTCGGATACGTTCTGGGGACGATCGGCGTGTTCGACCCGAAGTCTCTGGGGGCACAGGCGGCGGCTGAAGGCGGGCCGTCCGCAGAGTCTCTCACGAAGTTGAAAGAGGCCTTCGCCGCGATCAAAAGCGCGGCCGAAACTCTGGAGCAGGAAAACCTCTACGTCCCCGCGACCACAACGCTGAATGTTTTTTCAGTGACCGCGGGAGGACTCAATGCGGTTCAGGATCTGGAAGATGGACGCGGCGTTGATCCCGAAACCTTTGCCGCCCTCTATGCCGGTGAGGCGAAGCCAGAGATCAAAGAGCACCTCGACAACGACGAGCAGGGCCGCCTGACCTACAAAGGCAAGGTCGTTCGCATCTATCCGAAGCAGCGCATGAAAAAGATCTTCCAAGAACGAACACGCTATTCGGCCGGTAGTGCGGCGAAGAAACAGTAGTCGCGTCACGGAATGACTCGCCTGCGCTCAGCCGAACTGCCTTGCTGCTTCGACCGCGAGTTCATCGCAGCGTTCGTTCTCGGCGTGGCCGCTGTGTCCTTTGACGACCGTGAAGCGAACTCGATGCTTGGCGAGCAGCGCATCCAGACGCTGCCAGAGTTCGAGATTTTTGACCTCCGCCCAACGACTTCCTTCGCGGCGGCGCCAACCATTCTTCTTCCAATTTG
>QWQF01000073.1 GCA_003669125.1 Planctomycetota bacterium | reverse complement strand
TGGCCGAGCGACGTGTAGAACGACCGACCGCCATCTTTGCGAGTGAACGTCCACGCGACCGGTTCGACCGGCTTGTCGCCGAAGCGGCCGGTGAGCAAGACGTGAGTTCCCTCGGCCAGTGGCGAGGTCAGGTACAGCGTTCCGCCGCTGTGATATTCGCCGGACTTGAATCCGGTCAGAAGCGGATGAGCTTTTGCGGCGTCGGTAATCGTGATGATCGAGTTCGGGCCGCTCTTCGCGTCGCCGTAATGATTCGTGTAATGCCCGCCCCAGATGTCGGCGTCGAACGTCAACCAATCGGCTCGGCCTTCCGGAGCGGGTTTGTCGCGCAGGTGAAACGGATGACTCGCCGTGCGAATGCCGACCATCGGCTTGCCAGCGGCCACGAACTTGCGGATGCGGTCGAGTTGCTCGATTGCCGGAGTCCGGCGCCGCGAGCTAATGAGCAGGACATCGGCACTGTCGAGTACTTCCAAGCCGAGCAAGTCGTCCTTATTCGATGAGGTCGGATGAGCGATCAATGACGACAGTAACGCTTTGTCTTTGGTGAAGTCGCTGGTGGCGGGCGTCGGGCGACTTGCTTCTGGCTTCCGCCCACGAATGTCGGTCGCGTCCGCTCCCCCGAAGACGAACGAAGCCCGGAAGTCTTGGCCGAGGTGCTTCGCGGCGAACTCCGGCAGCGTGTGGTGCGTTTCGTATTCCTCTTCCGAGACGATTGCCACGACATGCGGGCGCTTGTCGGCCGGAAAGCGGTACTCCTTGCCGTCGAGCAAATCGCCGCTGGTGATTGTCGGGCACCAGTACTTTTCGATGTGCTCGACGACCAGGTCCGTACCGGTGAAGTGGCTGCCGAATGGTTGCTTCTTCGGGTTGTACATCGTGTCGGTCAGGTCGCGACACAGGACGACGTTCAAGCCTTGCTGGACCAGTTGTCGAATCGAGAACGGCCGGCCGAGCACGCACATGTTGGTGTGCACGCCCATCACGATCACGTTCTCGATGCCGCGCTGCCGCATCAGGTAATAGGCTTCCGCACTGTCGGTGACGGCGTCGCCGTCTTGAACTTCGATCGTCGCGATCTGCCGCGACCACGCTTTGAAGTTCGGATCGGGAGGGACCGTGTCGCAGCCGCCGTCCGTGTCGTCGATTGGCAGCGGAGCTTCCTTTGCCAAGTCAATCCGGCACCAGCGTTGCAGTTCGATCTTTGGAGTCGCGACCGGCGCGGCTTGCGCGAGCTTGCGTTGCGGCGTGTCTTTGTAGAATTCCATCGTTTCGCTGGGACAATGGATGATGAGCGATCCGCGTTTGCGGGCCTCTTTGACAAACTCGTTCATGCGCGGAGCCATCTGGCCGACACGCTGAGTCGCCATCTGGCACCAATGCTTGTCCCACATGTCGCAGATCACGACGGCGGTTTTCTTCGCGTCCCAGTTGGCCGGCTGAGTCAGCGTGTGCCAGCGTCCGCTGGCCGGGCCGGTCTCCTTGCGGAATCGCAACGTCAGTTTCAACGCGGCGGGCGAGTCAGCACCTCGGCTCTCAAATCCTGCCACGGCCACGAGGCCACACAGCATCACGAGTCCACAGCAGCGAAGAAGTTGTCGGGACATGAGAGGCTCCTGAGAAATTAGGTCAGCCTTTTCAGGTTGACCCGATCAAGGTTCGACGCCGATTTGCCAATTCGGGTCCGGCTGGAAAGCCTGACCTACTGCGCGCTCTTCACATCGGGCCGCAGACGCTTGGCGTCGCGCAGATAAACGTGGACCATTTCGGCTTGAGTCTTGTCAGTGTTGACGTGCAGCAGGACTCGAATGCACTGCGGCAAGCTGTCGGCGACAGGAATTTCTGTCGCGCACAGCAACGGGACGGTGCTCATGCCCAACGTCCGAGCGGCCTCGGCCGGGAAGGCAGAGGTCAAGTCGCGAGTCGTCGTGAAAATCGCCGAGGCGATGTCGTCGAAACGCTCTTCGAGGCCGTTGGCTCGCAGCAATTCTTCGAGCAGTTCACGCGTCGCGGCCAGGACTTCCGGCTTGGTGTCGACGGACACACTGATTGCTCCGCGAATGCCTCGAACTGCCATGACGACGACTCCTGGAAAAGCGGAATTCGGAGGGCGGAAGTCGGAACATGAACTCTTCTCCGCCTTCCCACTTCCGAGTTCCGAATTTCTAGGGGCCATGATGGCGGAACGGCCGGTCTGAAACAACGATTGGCCGGTCAATTCGCGTGGTTGCCGAGCGGTGGAAGGGCTGTTAGAGTCCCGGCCCGTTTCAAAGTTCAAAAAGTGGTTGGAATTTTCGTCGAACCTCGCAGAACAGTGGGAGTGCTCAGATGGGAGTGAAGAGAACCGGACGCGGCCGTCGCAAAATCGGCAGCACCAAGCGGCGGATGCGTGCCAAGATTCGGCACCGCAAAGACCGGTAGCCGCGCCGCCGTTGGCGGTCGAATATCGCACAAATTTCCGACGGGGCCCAATGGTGAGCCTCGTCGGTTTTTTTGCGCTGGCTGTGCGTCGCCGCTACACTGACCGGGCGGAATTGTTCTCGGTCTCGATACCGAAATTTGCCCTCAACTATGCGTATCGATTCGTTGCCTGCCTGTTACTGTCGCTGGGCCGTCGGGTTGCTGACGCTCTGGTTGTCGATGTCTCTGCCTGCAACCGCCGCGGATCCCAATGCGGCGGCCGAATTGTTCGAGACCAAGATCCGACCGGTGCTGGTCGATGTCTGTTTCAAGTGTCATGGCAGCGACAAGGACAGCGGCAATCTACGAGTCGATTCGCGAGCCGCTTTGCTCAAAGGTGGCGACACGTCACCTGCCATCGTTCCGAACAAACCGGCAGAGAGTTTGCTGCTCAAAGCGCTGCGACACACGGATGACGATTTGAAGATGCCGCCCGACAAGCGTCTTCCGGACGAGACCATCGCCGCCTTTGAAGCCTGGATCGCTGCCGGAGCTCCGTGGCCCGAAGGCAAGTCTGGCGGATTTCAGGCGAAGCGGCATTGGGCGTTTCAGCCGGTCAGTCGTCCAGCTATTCCGTCCGGCCGAAAGCCGATGGCCGATGGCCGATGGCCGTTCTCCCAAACACCGATCGACGATTTCGTTCTTGAAAAGCTGAAAGACGAGTCGTTGTCTCTCGCTCCGCCGGCCGATCGTCGAACGCTGGTTCGCCGAGCAACCTTTGATCTGCACGGCGTCCCGCCGACGATCGACGACATCGTGGCCTTCGAGAGCGATGACGCTCCCGATGCCAACGAACGGCTGATCGACCGACTGCTAGCCTCACCGCAGTACGGTGAACGCTGGGGACGCTTCTGGCTCGACGTGTCGCGGTACTCCGACACGAAGGGTTACGTTTTCACCGAGGACCGCAATTATCCGTTCGCGTTCACCTATCGCGACTGGGTGATCCGCGCGTTGAACGAGGACATGCCGTACGACCAATTTTTGATTCGGCAACTCGCGGCCGATTTGCTGCCGGAGCCAGAACGCACGGCCCACTTACCGGCGATGGGTTTTCTGACGCTCGGCCGGCGGTTTCTGAACAACATCAACGACATCATCGACGACCGCATCGACGTCGTCTGCCGAGGCACGATGGCTCTGACCGTCGGCTGTGCCCGCTGTCACGACCACAAGTACGATCCGATCCCGGCGGCCGATTATTACTCGCTGTACGGCGTGTTTCGCAGTTCGCGCGAACCGAACACCGATCAGGCGAAAGCGTTGATGGCGATGACGCTCGCCGAAGAGGACAAGCCGTTCGATCCGTACATTTTTCTGCGCGGACAGCAAGGCAATCACGGGGCGAGTGTGCCGCGTCAGTTCCTCGCTGTCGTGGCCGGTGCCGAACGCAAGCCGTTCGCGAATCGCAGTGGCCGAATGGAGTTCGCGCAAGCGATCGTGTCGCCGACAAACCCGCTGACCGCGCGAGTCATCGTCAATCGAGTTTGGTCGCATCATTTCGGATCGCCGCTGGTGAAAACGCCGAGCGACTTCGGTCTCCGCGCCGATCCGCCGACGCATCCGGAGTTGCTCGACTGGCTCTCGTCGGAATTGATCGCTCACGGCTGGTCGCTGAAGTGGCTGCATCGGGAGATTCTGTTGTCGAGCGTTTACCGCCAAGGATCGGCGAAATTGCCCGATCCCGAAAACCGACTGCTCACGCACATGAACCGCCAGCGGTTGGATTGGGAGTCGCTGCGCGATTCGCTGCTGTTCGCGAGCGGTCGCCTGGATCGCTCACTGGGCGGACCGGCGACGGATATTCTGAAGGCTCCGTTTTCGAGCCGTCGCACGATCTACGGTTTCATCGACCGCCAAAACTTGCCGCTGACGTTTCGCAACTTCGACTTCGCAAGTCCCGACATTCATACGCCGTCGCGGTTCGTCACGTCGGTTCCGCAACAGACGTTGTTCCTGCGGAACAGCCCGTTCTCGGTCGAGTTGTCGCGTGCGTTTGCGGGGCGAACACGCGAACTCGAAGGGTTGTTCCGTCTCGCCTACGGTCGCGAGCCAACAGCGGAGGAATTCCAACTCGCCAAGCAGTTCTTGGCGGATGTGGAGCTCGAAACGCCAATGGCTCCGACGTGGCAGTTCGGCTACGGCGAGTACGACTCAGAGGCGAAGACGCTCAAGAGCTTCACGGCCTTGCCGCATTGGACCGGCAAGCAGTGGCAAGGAAGTCCAAACCTGCCTGATCCGAAATTGGGTTGGGTGTTGTGGAACCCGAACGGCGGGCATCCTGGGAATCCTCAACACGCGGCCGTGCTGCGCTGGACCGCTCCGCGCGACGTGACGGTGGTCGTCACCGGCACGCTCAAGCACGGTCAGAAGGAAGGTGACGGTGTGATGGCCGTCGTGGCATCCGGTCCGCTTGGCGAGAAGGCTCGCTGGATTGCGACCAACCAGTCGGTCGAGACGTTCGTCCCGGCGATCGCGCTGCGGCGCGGTGAGTCGCTCGACCTCATCGTCACCTGTCGAGCGAACGAAAATTCCGATTCGTTCCAGTGGTCGCCGAAGCTGGCGGCCATCGAGAAACGAATGCCGGCGACTTGGGACATCGCTCGCGATTTCCCCAAGGCGAGCAACGGGCAGACGGCGGAATCACCGCTGACGCCGTGGGAGCAACTCGCGCAGGTGCTGTTGCTGTCAAACGAGTTCCAGTTCGTGGACTGATCCGCCAGCTAACAGGTCAAATTGAATGCCCTGCGCAAGCGGCAGGTCATGCGAGTAGTTGATCGTGTTGGTCGCGCGGCGCATGTACGCCTTCCAGGAGTCGGAGCCGGACTCGCGTCCGCCGCCGGTGGCTTTTTCGCCGCCGAAGGCTCCGCCGATTTCGGCTCCGCTGGGACCGACGTTGACGTTGACGATCCCGCAGTCGGACCCGGCTGCCGAACAAAACAGCTCCGCCTCACGCATGTCGCTGGTCATGATCGACGAGGCCAATCCTTGCGGCACGTCGTTGTGCATCGCGATCGCGTCGTCGAGCGTGCGGTACTTCTGGACGTACAAGATTGGCGCGAAAGTCTCGTCGCGAACAATGGAGGGCAGGGGGGAGGCGGCTGAAAACTCGACGAGCGCGGGGCGGACGTAGAAGCCGTTGAGTGGCACGCCTTCGGTGACTCGTTCGCCGCCGTGGACGGTGCCCTCTTCGGCTTGAGCGCGTTGCAGCGCGGATTGCATCGCGGCGAACGCTCGCTCATCGACGAGCGGGCCGACGAGCACACCAGCTTGTTGCGGATCGCCGATCGGCAGGCGGTCGTAGATCGTCCGCAAGCGGCGCACAAGATCGTCGGCGATGCTCTCGTGAACGATCAGTCGGCGGAGCGTCGTGCAGCGCTGGCCGCAGGTGCCGACGGCGGAGAAGACGATCGCACGCGTCGTCAGTTCCAGATCGGCCGACGGTGTCGCGATCATGCCGTTGTTGCCGCCGAGTTCCAGCAACGAGCGGCCCAATCGAGCGGCGACGCGCTGCGCGACCGCTCGGCCCATCGCGGTCGAGCCGGTGGCCGAGATCAATGGCAACTCCGCTGCATCGGCGAGGGCTTCGCCGACTCCCGCTCCGGTTCCGATCAGCACGCAAGAGACGTTCGGCGGAACGTTCGGCATCTCGCGCAACACTGACGCGACGACCGACTGACAGGAGATCGCGCACAGCGGAGTTTTCTCGGACGGCTTCCAGACGACGGGATCGCCGCAGACCCACGCCAGCGCGGCGTTCCAGGCCCAGACGGCCATTGGGAAGTTGAACGCCGTGATGACTCCGATCGGGCCGAGCGGATGCCATTGCTCGGCCAGCCGATGTCCCGGTCGCTCGGTGGCGATCGTCAGGCCGTACAACTGGCGGCTCAGTCCGACGGCGAAGTCGCAGATGTCAATCACTTCCTGCACCTCGCCGAGCGACTCTTGCGTGATCTTGCCCGCCTCGGCCGTGATGACGGCGGCGAGGTCAGCTTTCATTTCGCGAAATCGATTGCCGACACGTCGCACGAACTCGCCGCGCTGCGGAGCGGGCAGGACTCGCCAAGTGAGGAATGCGTCACTCGCGGCGCTGAGCACTCGCGGCACATCGGCGACGCCGGCAGACGCGAACGTCGTCAGCGTCGCGCCGTCAATCGGCGAGCGGCCGGTCAACGAGGAACCGGTTCCCGGCAAGCTTTCGCCGCCGATCCACACGGCTTGCGGTGCGGAAGAAATCCCCAAACGGCCGAGTGCCTCGGACAACGCGGACATGACAGACCCTCCTCTGGCTCGCAACACGGACGGTTTTGCGGGAGATTAGCGAATGACGTGGACCTCGACAGCGCGCCGTGCTGGTTTGGTTGGCCGACGAGATGAACCGCGCCAAGAAACAGATTCGTCAGCAACGATTGAACGATGACCCCAACCACCAAATTCCTTCGACGAGTCGGCTGGCTCGCGGCCGTGACACTGGTCGTCGTATCGTGGCCCTCGGCCCGTGCCGATGACGCGACGGCTCGGTTTTACGAGCAGCTTCGGCAGCGGCAGCTCTTCGGATTGGTCGAATCGGATTGCCTGCGGCGACTCGAAACGCCATCGCTCAATGAGCGGCAACGGAGCGAGCTGGTCTTGGAATTGTCGCGAACGTACGCCGCTCACGCCTGGCACACGGCCGGGGCCGAGCAGGACGATCTGTGGCAGCGGGCAAGCCGGCTGATCGTCGAGCACCTGACTCGCCCGACCGCCACGCCGCGACGCGAACTGTTTGAAACGCAACTGGCGCTCATCGAACTCGGCCGAGCGGAGATGTCGCTCGCTCAGTCGGAATTGCGGCCGGAGGATCGCGAACTGCGGCAGCGCGGGTTGAAAGCGGTCGAGATCGCGATCGAGCAGTTTGGCGTTTTGGAAAAATTACTCGGCCAGCAGGTGCGGCAAAATTCCGTCGTCACGGTTCCGGACAAGCTCTCGCCGTTCGAGCGGCGAACATTGTGGCAGCAGATCCGATTTCGACTCGGCGTCGCGCGGCTGACGCAGGCGAAGCTTGCGGCCGACATCCCGGCCGATCGATCGACCGCGTTGCTGGCCGCCGACGAGTGGTTGCTGCCGCTCGCGCAGGGAGCGAACAACGAGCGGCTGACTTGGGAGAGCCAGTTGGCGCTGGCCGAGGTCGCTCGCTGGCGAGGCGATCTGGACCGCGCGGCGAAGTTGTTGTCGGCGTTTGAAAAGACCGTCGCGGAGGACACGCCGCTCGAACTGCGCGAGCGATTCGTGATCGAGCGTCTGCGCGGAATGCTCACCGCGCGGCAGTCGGCCGAAGCGGCTTCGTGGTTGATCGAGCAGCGACGCAGCGGCGTCCTGAAATTGGGCGACGCAAAGGCGGTTGCGGTTGCGTCGCCGGAATTGGCCTACGGGCAAATCGTGGTTGAGTTGGCAGTGTGGCAACTCGCCGCTGAACGTGGCGATGCGAAACTCGCCGGCGAATTGTGGGACCGCCTGACGTTCGAGGTTGAGCAGTTGCGTCGCGATGACGGAGGCTATTGGGCCGCGCGAGCGCAGCTTGACTGGCGGCGCGAACGGGACGTGCAACAGTTCGGCCGCGAGTTGGCGGGGTTGGTTCAGAAAGCTCGCAGTGGTTTCTCGACATTGTCGTCGGACGAGGCGATTGGACGATTCGATGCCGCGATTGCGGTGGCGACGACGAGACCGCCCGAAGGCGGGACGACGAACTTGCTGCTCGAACTTCGCGACTCGCGAGCGACATTGCTGTTTCAAGCGAAGCGATTCGAGGACGCAGCCGCCGCGTTTCGTGAATTGGCCGAGGCTTCGCGTCACGATCGCTCGGCCGCGACGCACCTATTGTGGGCGTTTTGCCTCGGCAAGCAGTTCGAGAACGAATCGACCGATGAGCGGCGAGCAGAGTTCGTGGCGTCGTTGCGTTCGCTGCGAGAGCGATATTCCGATCTGCCCGAAGCGGCTGAGGCGGCGTGGTTGCTCGGTCAAACGCTCGAACGGCAGCAGCAGTTCTCGGAGGCGATTGGATTGTTTGCGACGGTGCTGGAGTCGCATGTGCGACACGACGAAGCGTGGGCTGGTGTGACTCGCTGTCACGAGCAGCAGGTCTCGCGATTGCGGCGCGACGCGAAGCCAACGGCCGAGGCCGAAGCAGCGGCGATCCGTCAGTTGTTGCCGGTGGCGACGGCCGTGTTGGAGACCTTCGGTTCAGCGCAGCCGCGGGGTTCGGAGCCCCACGCCGAGCGAGAGATCACGAAACCGCAGACCGAATTGCTGGTGCGATTGGCTCGGCTGCTGCTGGAACAACAACCGGCGGACGACAAGGCGGCGGATCGGTTGTTGGAATTCGCGGTCGCTCACTCACGGGATCGCGAGTGGCTCAAGCTGGCGAAACAACTCCGCGTCGTATCGCTGGCCGGGCAGCGACGCATCGACGAAGCGGAGCGACTGATCGAGTCTCTCGAAGCCGCCGGTCCGGACGAGTTGCTGACGCTGTTGGACGGAGTCACGGCCGTTGCCACACGCAGCGATGCGGGAACGCAACGGCTCGTGGCCGAGTTGCAGTTGCGAGCGTCTCAGAGTTTGAGCGATGCCGTGGCGAAGCTGACGGAACCACAGCGACTGCATCTGATGCGTGCCCGTGCCGAGGCTCTCGCAGCCACAGGCCAACCGACAAAAGCAATCGCGATCTATCAGCAGCTCATCGAAAAATCGCCGCGCGACGCGAAGCTCCTGCGAATGGCCGCCGAGTTGTGCGAATCGCTTGATTCGAAAGAGGCCACGCAGCAAGCGAAGACGTTTTGGCGACGGCTGGAAGGCTCGCTCAAAGCCGGCGGTCTCGAATGGCTGGACGCGCGGTGGCACGTCATCCGCTGCTGCCGTCGGCTCGGCGAACAGGCCGAGGCCGACAAACTGCTGAAGGTCACGAAGTTGCTGTACCCCGACCTTGGCGGCGAGGCGATGCGGGCACGGTTCGACGAGCAGTAGTCGTTTGGAATTGGCGTTTTGAAGCGCAGAGGACGTGGCGGAGAGGACCGCAGAGCACGCAGAGGAGTCTGCGAGAACTCCGCGTTTCACTCGGCGAACTCAGCGTTAAAAAAACACGAAGGTGTGTCAGGCATCGAATGCCGGTGTCTTCGAGATTTCTTCTCAACGCGGCTTTGCCTACTCTTCCTCGCCCTCAACCCGCAACCTCGAACCCCTCAACGATCGACCCATGAAAACTGACGAACTGCGTGAAAAGTTTCTGGCATTTTTCGAGACCAAAGGCTGCGTGCGGCGAGCCAGCGATGTGCTCATTCCGAGGGACGACAAGACCGTCCTCTTTACGCCCGCTGGAATGAACCAGTTCAAGAATCAGTTTCTCGGCATCGGGCCGATCGACTTCACGCGGGCGACGACTTGCCAGAAATGTCTGCGAACCGGCGACATCTCGAACGTCGGCGTCACGGCGTACCACCACACGTTCTTCGAGATGCTCGGTAATTTTTCGTTCGGCGACTACTTCAAGAAGGAAGCGATCCACTGGGCGTGGGAGTTTCTGACGACGAAGAAGTGGCTCGGCCTCGACGGCGAACGGCTGAGCGTGACCGTGTACCTCGACGACGACGAGGCGTACGGCATCTGGCACGACGAAGTCAAAGTCCCGGCGAATCGAATCACGCGCTGCGACGAGAGCGAAAACTTCTGGCCGGCATCGGCTCCATCGCAGGGACCGGACGGTGTGTGTGGACCGTGCAGCGAGATTTACTATTTGCCGCCCGGCTCAGAGAAGACGGTTGAGATTTGGAATCTCGTCTTCACGCAGTTCAATCGTGTCGGAGCCCCGCCGAACAATTTGCAGCCGCTGCCGAAGAAGAACATCGACACCGGCATGGGCCTCGAACGATGCGCGTCGACGCTGCAAGGTGTGCTGAGCAACTTCGAAATCGACATCCTCAAGCCGATGTGCGTCGCCGCCGGCAACGCTCTTGGTTTGAAGTACGACTACGCCGCTCCACACGGCCGAGCTTGCCGCCGCATCGCCGATCACGTCCGAGCTTGCACGTTCGCGATTCACGAAGGAGCGTTACCTGGCAGCGACAAAGAGAACTACATCGTCCGTCTGCTGCTGCGGCGAGCGGCACTCGAAGGTTATTTGCTGGGCAAGCAAGATCCGTTTCTGCACACGCTGGTTCCGGCGATCGTTGCGGGCATGAAGGCCGCGTATCCGGAGATCACACAGACGGTCGAATCGGTCGCGAACGTCATCCGCGAAGAAGAGCAGCAGTTCCTGACGATCGTCGATCGCGGGATGCCGAAGTTTCAGAAGCTCGCCGACAAGGCCAAGTCGAGCAGCGGCGTTCTTTCCGGCGAGGCCGCGTTCGATCTGCATCAGACCGACGGCTTTTTGATCGAGCTGACGGAATCGCTCGCGGCCGGAGCGGGATTGAAAGTCGATCGTGCTCAGTTCGAGGTGTGCGTCAAGCAGCACGAAGCGAAGAGCGGCAGCGGAGCATTTGCGAACTCAGTGATGTCGGCCGGACCGATGGATGCGCTGCGCAAGCAAGGTGGCACGGAGTTCCTCGGCTACGACAGCACACAGGCCAGCGGTTGCAAAATCGTCGGCATCATCGCAGACGGCGACCTCGTCAACGACTTCGCGACGATCGGCCATGAGCAGTCCATCGGTATCGCGCTCGACAAGACGCCGCTCTACGGCGAGTCGGGCGGGCAAGTCGGCGACGTCGGCACGCTGACGGCGGACGGCGTCGAGTTCCAAGTCCTCGATACGCAGAAGGACGGCGACCTGTGGCTGCACATCGGCACGCTCAAGAAGGGCAAGCTGACGGTCGGCCAAACCGTCACTGCCACCGTCGATGCCGAACGCCGAGCGGGGATTCGCCGAGCACACTCGGCCACTCACATCTTGCATCACGCGCTGCGACAAACGCTGGGCAGCCAAGCGACGCAACGCGGCTCGAAGGTTGATCGCGATGTGCTGCGGTTCGACTTCACGCACGGCAAGCCGGTCAGCGATGACGAACTGCAAACCATCGAAACCGAAATCAACGCGCGGATCGCCGAGGGTGCGACGGTGACGACCAAGCTGATGCCGATCGCCGAAGCCCGCGAACTCGGAGCGATGGCGCTGTTCGGCGAGAAGTACCCGGACAACGTCCGCGTCGTCCGCATGGGTGACTGGAGCATCGAACTCTGCGGCGGCATGCACCTCACAAACAGCGGCCAAGTCGGCTTCTGCAAACTGGTCGCCGAGGAACCGGTCGCGAAAGGGGTCCGTCGCATCTCGGCCGTCACCGGGGCGAAGGCACTCGAACGAACTCGGCAAACGGAGTCGCTCGTCAAAGACTTGTGTGGCTTACTGAAGTCGCCGGCGGATGAACTCGCCAAGCGAATCACAGCGCTGCAAGACGAACTGCGAGACGCGAAACGGGAACTGGCTCAACACGCCAGCCATGCGGCGGCCGGCGCGATTGACACGTTGATCGCGCAAGCCGAGAGCATCGGCGGCGTGCGGATCGTCACGCATCTCGTGGAGAACGCGACGCGCGATTCCGTTCGCGAGATGATCGACCTGCTGCGTGACAAAGCTTCGCCGGCCGCGATCCTGCTGGGCGCGGTGATCGACGGCAAGGTGGCTCTGACAGCGGCGGTCAGCAAAGACTTGATCGCTCGCGGCCTGCACGCCGGCGACTGCGTGAAGTCTGCCGCGAAGATCGTCGGTGGTGGCGGCGGCGGACGTCCGGACATGGCCGAAGCCGGCGGCAAAGATCCCTCGAAACTCGCGGACGCCCTCAAGGCTGGAACAGATTACTTCCGTTCGAAGCTCGGTTGAGCGGCCGGCTGCCGAGCCGATCGGGAATTGCGGGGGCTGCGCTCAGCCGATTAGATCAAGAACCCGGATTTTGCAAAAGACGGGCGTCTGGCTCAAAAGGAGAGTCTTCATGAGTTCAGGTTTTTCGACGATTCGCAACTCGTTGTCTCGACGAGCATTTTTGCGCGGGGCGGGAGTGGCGATGTCACTGCCGTGGCTCGACGCCATGCGACCGGCATTCAGTGCGGAAGACTCGAAGGCGATACCTCGGCGGATGGTGGCCATCGAGACGAACATGGGCATCCTGCCGCAGTTCTTCTTTCCAGAGAAAACGGGACGCGACTACGAACTCAGCCCGTATCTGGAACGGCTCGCCGCGCATCGCGAGAAGATGACGGTCTTCTCCGGCGTCAGTCATCCGGGCGTGACCGGAGCTCACGCGGCCGAGAAATGTTTCCTCACCGGGACACCGCATCCCGAGCGGGGCGGCTTTCGGAATTGGGTGTCGCTCGATCAATTCGCCGCCGAGCAACTTGGCAATCGCACGCGATACCCGTCGCTCGTGCTGGCCAACAGCAACGAGAACAGTGCGACGCTCAGCTACACACGCAGCGGCGCGCCGATCTCCGCCGAACGGAGTCCCAAGAAGCTGTTTCAAAAGTTGTTCGTGCAAGGCAAGCCGGACGAGGTTGCCGCCAATGTCGAGGCGATTCGTCAGGGCCGCAGTCTGTTGGACTTCGTCGGCGAGCAGTCGCAGCGACTGAACCGCTCGTTGTCCAAAGCCGATCAGCGGCGGATGGACCAGTATTTCACGTCGGTCCGCGAACTCGAACAGCGGCTGGAAAGTTCCGAAGCCTGGGAGCATCGGCCGAAGCCGACCGTCAACGCTCAGCCGCCGGAAGACATCGACGACGCGAAGGCGTTCGTCCAGCGAACGAAGCTGATCTTCGACGTTATCAAGCTCGCGCTGGAGACCGATTCGACCCGGTTGATCTCGCTGTTCATCGACACGACCGTCATCCACAACATCACGCACCACGGCAACCGCCCCGAAGTCCTGACCGAACTGCGCGGCCACGAGGAACGCCAGTTCGACGTCCTCGGTCGATTCCTGACGTCGCTCAGCGAGACCCAAGAGGAAGGTCAATCGCTGCTCGACCGCACGATGGTCCTGTACGGCACCTGCATGGGGAGCGCGAATTCGCACTCGAACGTGAATCTACCGGTACTGCTCGCCGGCGGCGGCTTCAAGCACGGTCAGCATCTCGCCTTCGATCAGCAAAACAATCACCCGCTGACGAACTTGTTCGTCTCGATGTTGCAGCGTCTGGGGATCGAAGCAGACAAGTTCTCGACCGGAACCGCAACGATGCGCGGCTTGGAGATGGTGTGATGACAAGCGGTTTCCGGTCACGTTTTCTCGCCGTCATGTTTTCATTGGTCGTCGTGATGCTTGCTCGCGTTGCGGGAGCAGCGGACCAATTCCCCAAAGCGTTCTTCGGTGTTCACTGCCTCGAGTGCCACGACTCCGGCGTTAAGCAAGGAGGACTCGATCTCTCGGAACTGAAGGTCGATTTGTCGAACGCGGACAACTTCGCGAGGTGGCTGAAGATCCATGACCGCATTGAGTCCGGTGAGATGCCGCCCAAGAAACAAGCTCGGCCGCCGGTGGTCGAGACGGCCGCTGTGACCAAGTGGCTGAAGGAATCGCTCATCAAGGCTGAGCAGACGCAATTGGCGGGCGAGGTCCGCACCGGTGTGCGACGGCTGACGCGGGCGGAGTACGAGAACACGATCCGCGATTTGTTCGACATGCCCGGCATCGCGTTGCAGGGGAACTTGCCAGGCGACGGATCGGCGCACGGCTTCGACAAGAACAGCGACGCGCTGGACATCTCGCACGTCAACATGGCCAAGTACGTCGAAGCGGCCGATCATGTGCTGGATCTCGCGATTGCGACTCAGCCGAAAGCTCCGACCGTGCAGACGCGGCGGATCTCACTGGCCAACAGCGGCGGGTTCGTCGCGCACGTCATCCTGAACGGAGACGGCGTCTTGTTGAAGAACAAGCAGCCCGATCCCGAATTCCCGCCGGCCGGCGAGCAGCATCACATCGACGAGGGTGCTCACGAACGGATCGGCTCGTTCCGCAGCGGAGCGACCGTCGGCCTGTTTCGGCACGAGGACGAATCGCTCAGCCCGTATTTCATCGAGCACGTCACGATCTATCCGGGCCGCTACCGAGTCCGCACTTCGTTGTGGAGTTTTCAATGGGACAAGGGGAAGGTGCTGCCGTCGCGCGGCACCGAAGCGGCGCGGCTGTCGGTCGTGCAACTCACCGGCGACGGTCGAGGCGGGCAGCATCCGAGCTATGTGCTCGGCTATTTCGACGCGCCGTCGATCGAGTCGCGAGAACATGAACTCGTCACCTGGCTGAATCACAACGAGTTGATCGGCTTCAATACGGCGTCGCTCGCACCGACCGCGAACTACAACCGCAAAGGCCGAGCGATGGCTTTCACCGGGCCGGGCATCGCCGTGGATTGGCTCGACATCGAAGGCCCGCTGCACGACGCTTGGCCGCCGCGCAGTCATCGCGTGCTGTTCGGCGAATTGCCGCTCGCCGAATTCAAACCGGCGGAGCGACCCGGCATTCGTGCTCCGCAGCGCAAGCAAGTTCGGCATCTCGGAGCGGGACGAAACCGACCCGATCCGTCGCAAGGCTTGTGGACCGTCTCCAGCGATCAGCCGCTCGTCGAGGCTGACCGCTTGCTGGCATCGTTCTTGCCGAAGGCGTTTCGACGACCGGTCTCTGACGAAGTTCGTCGCGCGTACGTCGCCAAAGTCGAGGATCGTTTGAAAGCCGGCGACAGCTTCGAGACCGCGATGCGCTGGGCGTATCGTGCCGCGTTGTGCTCGCCGGATTTCCTGTACCTCGTGGCCGATGCTGGCAGCGTTGGCCACGTTGACGACCACGCACTCGCTTGCCGGCTGTCGTATTTGTTTTGGAACTCGATGCCCGATGACCGGCTGACAGAGTTGGCCGCGTCCGGCAAGCTGCGAACTCCCGACGTGCTCCGCTCCGAAACCGATCGCTTGCTGAAGGACTCGAAGTCACAGCGGTTCATCGAAGATTTCCTTGGTCAGTGGCTGAAGCTACGGCAGATTGCTGCGACCGATCCTGACCGTAAGTTGTATCCCGAATTCAACCCGTACCTCCAAGACTCGATGGTCGCCGAAACACGAGCGTACTTCCGCGAGTTGATCGACAACGACCTCGATGCCACGCATCTTGTACGCTCCAAATTCGCGATGTTGAACGAGAAGTTGGCGGTGCATTACGGCATTCAGGGAGTCGTCGGCTCGCAGATTCGCCGAGTTGATCTGCCAGCGGATTGTCCGCGTGGGGGCTTCATGACTCAGGCATCGATCCTGAAGATCACCGCCAACGGCACGACGACGTCCCCTGTTCCGCGCGGAGCGTTCGTGATGGATCGGTTGCTCGGTCAACCGCCGGAGCCGCCGCCGCCGAACATCCCTGCCATCGAACCGGACGTGCGCGGTGCGAAGACGATTCGCGAGCAACTCGACAAGCACCGCACCGACGCCATCTGTGCTTCGTGCCACGCGAAGATGGACCCTCCCGGCTTCGCCCTGGAAGCGTTCGATGTCATCGGCGGATTCCGCTCACGGTATCGCTCAATCGGCGACGGCGATCCTGCGCTGCGCGGCTCGATCGACCCGTTCATCGGCATCAGTTTCAAGCTCGGTCCGCCCGTCGATGCCAGCGGCGTGCTGCCCGACGAGCGAGCGTTCAAAGACGTCACCGATTTTCAAACCCTGATCGCCGCCGATTCGGGCCGTCTGCTGAGAAACCTCACGCAACAGTTCGCGATCTACGCCACCGGCCGAGACTCCTCCTTCAGCGACCGCGATCAGATTGCGGCGATCGTCACTGCGACGCAGAAGAACGGCGGAGGCATTCGGACCTTGATCCACGAGCTCGTTCAAAGTTCGTTGTTTCAAACACGCTGAAGGCAAACTTCACAGAATCATGGAGCACAGAATCATGACGGCAGAGAGCAATCGAATGCGACGGCGCAGAATTGGGCGAGTATTCCGTGATTCTGTACTCATGATTTTGTTTCTGTCCGTCGCCGCTGAGGCCGCCGAGCCGATCAAGCATCAAATCACTGGACTGTTCTCGACGGAGCGAGAGGCCGATCTGCGCGAGACGTTCAAAGAGTTGCCGGACTTCAAACTCGTCAGCATCGACTTCAAGAATGCCGAGGCGAGCGTCGAGTACGATCCCGCGAAAGAGTTTCCCAACGCGAAGCCGGAGCAAGTCATCGAGCGGTTCGACAATCTGCTGCGGCAAGCGTCGCGGCACACGTTCGGGATCAAGCCGTTACGATCGTTGCCCAAGGACAAACTCACGTTGATCGAGATCCCGGTCGTCGGCCTGGACTGCAAAGGGTGTTGTTTGGGAGCTTACGATTCGATTTACAAACTCCCCGGCGTCGAGATGGCGACCGCCAGTTTCAAACTGGGTCGCGTGACGGCGCTGATCAATCCAGAAAAAATCGACCGCGTCGAACTGGAGACCGCTCTCAAGCAGCGCGGCGTGCAATTGAAAACCGAATGAGGACTCGCGATGAAGTTTCGCTCGATCATGGCTGTGCTCCTGGCGGCGACGGCGGTGCCGGCGTTCGCTCAGGCTCCAAACGAAGAAGGACTGCAATTCTTCGAGCAGAAGATTCGGCCGGTGCTCGTGCAGCACTGCTACAGTTGCCACTCGGTTCAAGCGCGTGACGCCAAGAAGCTGAAAGGGAAACTATTTCTCGATTCCGCCGAGGGAGTACTGGACGGCGGTGAGAGCGGTGCGGTGATCGTGAAGGGGAAGTCGGCCGAGAGTCTGCTCATCAAAGCACTCAAGCACGACGGCATCGAGATGCCCCCCAGCGGAAAACTCTCGGCCGAGATCGTCGCCGATTTCGCCAAGTGGATCGACCTGGGTGCTCCCGATCCGAGAAAAGGGGACGCTCCGGCTAAGCCGAAGCGAGAGATCAGCCTCGACGAAGGCCGGAAGTGGTGGTCGTTTCAGCCGCTCAAGTCTATCGAGCCACCGGCAGTTGCTGCGGGCACTTCTGCCGCGTCGTCGATCGACCGATTCGTGGTCGTAGCTCAGCAAAGTCACGGCCTGAAACCGAACGGCCCGACGACAAAAGAAAAATTGATCCGTCGCGCGTACTTCGATCTCATCGGACTGCCGCCGACTCCGGAACAGATCGCGGCCTTCGTCAGCGATGCGTCTCTGCAGGCGTTCGAGAAGGTGATCGATGGATTGCTCAACAGTCAGCACTACGGCGAGAAGTGGGCGCGGCATTGGCTCGACGCCGCTCGTTTCGCGGAGAGCGGCGGGTACGAGTTCGATGGCTTCCGGCCGGGTGCGTTTCACTATCGCGATTGGGTGATCCGCTCGTTGAACAGCGACATGCCGTACGACCAATTTGTGCGAATGCAGCTTGCCGGTGACGTGCTGCTGCCCGACGACATTCAAGGTGCGGCGGCGAGCGGCTTCCTGGTCGCCGGTCCGTATCCAGGGCAGATCACGGCGAAGACTGTCGAACGCATTCGCTACGACCAACTCGATGACATGCTGATGACGATCGGCGGTTCGATGCTCGGTCTCACGCTCGGTTGTGCCCGTTGTCACGAGCACAAGTACGATCCGATCCCGCATCAGGATTACTACGCGCTGGCCGCCTCATTCGCGAAGACCTCGCACGGTTCGCGGACGCTCGATCTCGACCAGGTCGCCACGCAGCAAGCGGTTGAAAAGCATCAGGCCGATCACGAACCGCTCGTCGCTGCGCTCCGCACGTTTGCCGTGAATGAGTTGCCGAAGCGATTTGAAACGTGGCGAGTTGCTGAACTGGCGAAGCAGCCGGACGCGCCGCGCTGGCAGGTGCTCGAGCCGGTGTCGCTCGAAGCGGAACGCTCGTGGCTGAAGGAACTGCCGGGAGGGATCGTCGCTCACGATGGGCTGCTGAATCCCGGCCTGAAAATTCGCCAGCGCGGTCAGCGGCGATCGGTCGCCAACGAAGAGCAGTACCGCATCACGCTGCACACGCATCAGAAAAATGTCACGTCGTTGCGGTTCGATCTCTTCGCCGACAAGTCGCTGCCGCAGCGCGGGCCGGGACTGAACGGAGACGGCAGCTTCCAACTCGTCGAGCTGAAAGTCTCCGCGCGGCCGCTCGATCCGATGGCGAAAGACACGCCGCTGGAATTGAAGCTCAAGGCGGTCTTCGCCGCATTCGAGGACAAGGACCAGCCGCTGAGCAATGCACTCGACGGCAAGCCGGCCACTGCGTGGGTCGTGCGCGAGACCGCGAAGAAGGACAACGCCGCTGTCTTCGAGTTGGAGACGCCGCTCGCCGGATTCGCCAGCGGCACGGAGCTCGTCTTCGAGTTGAAGTTCCGTGACCTCGGCATCGGCCGCCTGCGATTCGCGCTCAGCACCGAGCCGAATCCAGCAACTTGGGCCGGCGACTTCTTGCCGCAGCATCTCGGCGAAATTCGCGCGATCCTCGCAGCGAATGCCAACAAGTTACCTGATGCTCTGCGGGAGCCGATGACTCGCTGGTTGGCGCCGTTCGACTCCGAGACCGCGAAGGTTTTTCACACGGTGCGAGATCACACCGCAGCGGCACCGCGACCGAATTTGTCTGAGGTCTACACGACCGTCGCCGGTGGGCAGGATGTCTTCTTTCTGCGACGGGGCGAGGTCGACAACAAGCAGGGCAAATCGGAACCGGGCTTCATGCAGGTCTTGTGGCGCGGCGACGCACCGGCCAAGACGGAGCCACCGACCGACCCACGCGTCGCGCTGGGCGATTGGATGACGAATACTGAACGGGGAGCCGGTCCGCTGCTGGCTCGTGTGATCGTCAATCGGCTCTGGCAGCATCATTTCGGCGAGGGACTTGTCGGCACTCCGAATGATTTTGGTGTGCAGGGAGACAAGCCAACGCATCCGGAGTTGCTCGAATGGCTTGCGAGCGAACTCGTGCGCGGCGGCTGGAAACTCAAGCCGTTGCACAAGCAGATCATGCTCAGCGCGGCGTACCAGCAATCGCACGAAGTCAACGCCGAGAACCTGAAGCTCGATCCGGCGAACAGCTATCTCTGGCACTTCCGGCCGAGACGCTTGGACGCGGAACTGATCCGCGATTCGCTGCTGACGATGGGGGGCAATCTCGATGCGACGATGTTCGGGCCGAGCATTCTCGACAACACACCGCGACGCAGCGTTTACCTGCGTGTCAAACGGAGCGAACTGATCCCGCTGATGACGATATTCGACGCCCCCGAACCGACGCAAAGCATCGGCGAGCGAATCAGTACGACGGTGCCGACGCAGGCACTGGCGATGATGAACTCGCCATTCGTGCGACAGCAGGCGGAGAAGCTGGCGTCGCGGATTCGTCCCTCGAAAGATTCGCCGCTCAGTGCGGCGGTTGACCGTGCCTACCAGACGGCTTTCTCGCGACTCCCCACCGAGCCGGAACGCAACCGGATGCTGGCCTTCGTCGAAGAGCAGCGTGCCGCGATGGGCGGCGACGCAGTTGTGGCGACCGACAAAGCGCTGATCGAATTCTGCCATGTGCTGCTGTGCCTCAACGAGTTCGTTTACATTGACTGAACTTTGGAGTTGTCATGTTCAATTTCCATTCACCGTCCGATCTGCAATTGCCAGCCCGGCGACGTTTTTTGCAAGAGGCTGGCCTCGGTTTCGGCTCGCTGGCGCTGGCCAGTTTGCTGAGCGGCGAATCGCAGGCGGAGCCGTCGGTCAACCCGCTTGCGCTTCGGCCGCCGCACTTTCCGGGGCAGGTGAAGTCGATCGTGTGGCTGTTCATGACCGGTGCTCCGTCGCAGGTGGATACCTGGGACTACAAGCCGGAACTTCAAAAGCGTGACGGCCAAGATCTCGCCGGAGCCGATCCGAAAACCGGCTTCTTCACGACCAGCGGCAAGTGTTTGAAGTCACCGTTTGTTTGGAGTCAGCACGGCGAATCAGGCTCGTGGGTGTCGGATCTGTTTCCGCACTTGTCGCAGCACGTCGACAAGATGTGCTTTCTGCACTCGATGAATCTGCGGCAGAACAATCACGCGCCGGCGTCGATCGAGTTGATGTGCGGCACGAACCGTCCGGGGTTGCCCGCGCTCGGAGCTTGGATGACTTACGGCCTCGGATCGCTCAATCAGAGTTTGCCATCGTACGTCGTGCTGCACGACACGCGGCCGCGCGGCGACGATCAAATCTGGTCGGCCGGTTTTCTGCCGAAGACGTATCAGGCTCTCGCGCTGGATGCTCGACGCAAAGAGGCGGTCGATAACTTGTCTCGCGACGGCAAACACAGCGATGCTCAGCAGCGGTCGCAGCTTGACCTGATTCGGCAGTTGAATCAGGAGCACGCGGTGACTCGGCCGACTCAAGCCGATCTCGCCGCGCGGATCAATTCCTACGAATTGGCGTACCGGATGCAGATGGCCGCTCCGGAAGCGCTCGATCTGACGAAAGAGTCCGAGGCGACTCACAAGCAGTACGGCATGGATCAGCCGGAGTGCGCGACGTTCGCTCGGCAATGTCTGCTCTCTCGGCGACTGGTCGAACGGGGCGTGCGGTTCGTGCAAGTCTTCGCTGGCAAGGGAACCGGCGGCGATGGCAGCGTCAATGACGTTCCGTGGGATTGTCACTCGGACGTGCAGACGAATCATCGCTCG
Source organism: Planctomycetota bacterium (assembly GCA_003669125.1). GTDB lineage: Bacteria > Planctomycetota > Planctomycetia > Planctomycetales > Planctomycetaceae > SXKJ01. Next base: position 16,878 of record QWQF01000073.1, on the reverse strand, counting down.
TGCGGCCTGCACACTGACCAACCGGCGGCGGCGCTGCTGGCAGATCTCGAAGCCCGCGGCTTGCTCGAAACGACGCTGGTGATCTGGGGCGGCGAGTTCGGCCGCACGTCGGACTCACAAGGGGCAAAGGGCCGCGATCACAACCCGAACGGGTTCACCATCTGGATGGCCGGAGCGGGCGTCAAAGGCGGCTTCCATTACGGAGCGACCGACGACTTCGGCTACAAAGCGGTCGAAAAGAAAATCCATGTCAACGATCTGCACGCGACGCTGTTGCATCTGCTGGGTCTGGAGCACACGAAGCTGACCTACCGCTTCAACGGCCGCGACTTCCGCCTGACCGACGTCGGTGGCGAGTTGCTCACAGAGATTTTGACCTGAACGTCACGCGAGGTTTTGCGATGAAGCGTTCCGTGTTCACGTTGTTGATTGGCCTTCTGAGTTGGGGATTCGGCGCTGTTTCGGCGCAGGCTCATTTTCTGTTCATCCAGGTGGGGCCTCATGCGGAGGCTGGCCGCAACGTCGAAGTCTTTTTTAGCGAGCGGGCGACGGCGGGCGATCCGCTGTTTGTGGCCAAGGTCGCGCACACCGAACTTTGGTTGCAGGACGAGCCGGGAAAGTTCGTGCCGCTGACGGTGAATCGCGGCACCGATCGGTTGCGAGCGTATCTGCCGTCGGAGCGATCGGTGTCGGTCGTCGGTCGTTGCGAGTACGGCGTGCTCAAACGCGAGAAGCCGTTTCTGTTGCGGTACTACCCGAAGGCCGTTTCCGGGAAGCCTGATGAAGTCGCGAAGCTGTTGCGTCACGAGGCGATCCCGTTGGAGATCATGCCCACGTTCGCGAAGGACTCGATCACGCTGACGGTGTTGCGAGACGGCAAGCCGCTCGCCAACACGGTGCTGACGACGATTGATTCGGATCTGACGAACGAGGAACTGATCACCGATGCCGCCGGCCGAGCGACGTGGCGACTGACTGAATCGGGACAGTTCGCCGTGTACGTCAAGCATGTCGTGCCGCAGGCGGGAGCCAAGGCCGGCGAGAACTACGACGAGATTCGCGAGTTCGCGACGCTGGCCTTTGACTGGCCGCTCGACAATTCGCGAGTCGATGCCGACGCCGTCGCGATGTTCGAGAGGGCGATCGCAGCTCGCGCGGCGTGGGACAACTTCAAAGGTTTCACGGCTCAGACGTCGGTCTATCTCGATGGCCGCCGTTCCGAAGGCGTGGTAGCGGTGAAGCCGGACGGTGAGGTTTCATTTGATGGCAAGCCTGTACTTGAGGACGAAGCGGCCCGCGAATGGGTCCGCGATCAATTGCATTCACTCGTCATCCACCGAGTCCCCTCGTCCGGCATTCGCTCGAAATCAGTGTTGAGCTTCGCCGACAAGGATGCCGAACATCCGCTGGGTCGCTTGCTGAACTTCCACGGTGGCCGGTTCGCGTCGACGTATCGGATTCGTGAGGACGAGATCGTCGTCGCCAATCGCAGTCTGGGACGAGAGAACATGTCCTTGCAGATGTTCGAATCGGAGCGCAACGCCGAGAACAAAGTGTTGCCCCGCGCGTATCAAGTCCAATACCGAGACGCTCAAACGGGCGCGATCATTCGTGTGGAAACATTTCGCAATCGCTGGCAGCGAGTCGGCAAGCTTGACCTGCCGGAGTCTCTGGCTCAAACCGTGTCGGCCGCTGGCGGAGTCAGCGTGCGGTCGTTGAAATTGCAGTCGCTCAAATTGGCGGAGTAATTCTTCCACGTCCAACCTGCCGCGAACGGAGACGCCCAAGATGCGGAATACCATTTTGCGGTACTCGTGTCCGTCACGACGGCATGTGGCGAGGAGTGGCCGCAGTTTCGCGGGCCGACCGGTTTGGGGCATACGTCCCAAACGAGTCTGCCGATCAAATGGGGCGGGCCAGAGAACGAAAACGTCTTGTGGAAATCGCCGTTGGTTGGCGAAGGACATGCCAGCCCGATCGTGTCGGGTGGGCGTCTGTTTGTCTGCACCGCGCATTGGCCGGAGTCGGTGAAAGATCGCAAGGCGGTCATCCCGGAGCATCACGTCCTGTGCTATTCCGTGGCCGATGGAAAGCTGTTGTGGAATACGCTCGTCGAGCCTGGCCCGTGGTTGAGAAACGATTTTCGCAGCGGTCCCGGAGGCGGCTATGCCGCTCCCACGCCGGTCACGGATGGTCAGCGGGTGTATGTCGTCTTCGGATCGTCAGTGATGGCCGCGCTCGATCTCGAGGGTCGCGTGGCCTGGCGGAAGGAAATCACACCGCACAACTTCGACGTGACCATCGGCAGCAGCCCCGTGCTGTTCGACGACACGGTCTTGATGCTGTGTGCGATGACGAACAAGAAGGACTCGAAACTCGTAGCCTATGACAAAGCCGACGGCTCGATTCGTTGGGAAGCGGCGCTGCCGCAAGTGGGATTCGCTCACAGCACACCGGTAAAGATCGAAGTGGGCGGCAAGCCTCAACTGGTGATTGTGGCCTCCGGCGGCGGCGAATCGGATCGCGGGATTCAGGGTCTCGATCCTCGCAACGGCGAGGCGTTGTGGTGGTGTCGTGGTGGCGGCGAAGCGTCCTCGGCGGCGTTCGGAGCGGGAATCGTCTACTGCGATAACGGTCGAGGGGGTCCGGGCGTCGCGATTGATCCGAGCGGTTCGGGAGACGTCACCAAGACGCACATCAAGTGGCGAATCAATCAAGTTCCCGAAGCCATCGGCTCGCCGATCATTGTTGGCCAGCGGGTGTATCGCCTGCATGCCCCCAACGTGTTGAAGTGTTGGAACGCGGCCAGCGGCGAGCAGGTGTATGCTCAACGTCTCGACCGTCTGACGAGCACCTGGGCCAGTCCCATCGCGGATGGTGCCGGCCGCTTGTACTTCGCAACCGCCGGCGTCAGCCACGTTGTCCAAACCGGCGACGAATTCAGCAGCCTCGAGGTCAATGACCTCGGAGATTCCAATCGCGCCTCCCCCGCCGTTTCCAACGGCAAACTGTTCCTGGTGGGAACTCGTCACGTCTTTTGCGTGGGAACGAAATAACTTTGGAGTTCAACAACATGCCGATACGTTTTTTGATTCTGATGGCACTGTCATTGTTCCTGCCGGCAACCGTTCGCGCTCAGGAATGGGTCGCGGTCACCACTGAACTATTGAAGTCTGAAAAGACTGGCTTCGGCGGTCTGTGCGGTGTGGTCGTTCATCCTCCGAGCGGCGATGTCATCATCAATCTCAGCGACCGCGGCCTGTTCCGCTCGCGGGATCAGGGCCGGAGTTGGCAGCGGCTGGGTTCGGCGGAGCTCAAGTGGCGCACCGAGACCCCCGGCTGTCTGATGATCGACCCGATCGGGCACAAGCGGCTCGTTGCCGCGTTGGTTTATGGCTCGCCGCTGATCGTGAGTTCGGATTTGGGAGAGTCGTTCACGGCGATGTCTCCGAAATCGAGCCACGTCGATTGGTGCACGCTCGATTGGAGCGATCCCGAACACCGTTTCGTCCTGACGCTCAAGCATGAGTCCGGTGATCTTCTGCTGGTCTCGCGCGACGGCGGCAAGACCTTCGATGAGATCGGCAAAGGCTATGGTCCGGCTTGGATCTTCGATAATCAGACTGCGGTAGTGGCCGAAGCGAAATCAAAAACGAACACCAAGCCCGGTCTATTGCGCACCATCGACGCCGGCAAGACATTTCAACGCTGCGGTGATGATTACGCTCGCGTGCTGCCACGCTTCAAAACGGGGACGTTGTATTGGCTGGTCGCCGATGGGCTGATCGCATCGACCGATCAAGGACAATCGTGGAAGCATCTCTCGTCCGTGAACGACGGACTCTGCGGCCCCGTGTTCGGCAAGGACGCACAGCACCAATTCATCCTGACACAGAGCGGCATCCGCGAATCGAAAGATGGCGGCATCACTTGGCAACCGACGATTGCTTTGCCCGCCGCCATGAAAGGAACCGGGAACTTGTCGTGGGTTGAATACGACGCCCGACACGACATCCTCTTTGTGATGAAGATGGGATCGGAGCTGTTTCAATGGCGACGAGATCAATGAGTCGCGCCGCTTGATTTTCAGAAGCCGGTCGTCACTCGGCAATGACCGCGACGGCTTCGATTTCGATCAGCCAGTCGGGACCGACGAGGGCCGAGACTCCGACGAGCGTGCTGGCCGGGGGATGCTCGGCCGAGACGTAACGGCTGCGGACTTCGCGGAGGATCGGGACGTGCTCTGGCTTGAGTCCCACGACGAAGAGGCTGGTCTTCACGACGTCACGAAACGTCGCTCCGACGGCGGCCAGTGCAAGCGAGATGTTGTGGAACGCCTGCTCGGTTTGGGCGTGAAGGTCTCCGCGGCCGACGACTTCGCCCCGCTCGTTGATACCGACTTGCCCGGAAATGTGAATCGTCTTGCCACCCGTCGCGCAGACGACGTGCGTCCAACCAAACGTCGGACACAACTGTGGCGGGTTGAGAAATTCGATGTTCATGTCGGCAGCCTTCTCAGGAAAGTGGCAGCACTTCGCCGTCGCTGACGGGGAACGGGCGGTTGAGCATGTCGTGTAGCTCGGCTCTGGGGGAGATGCCGAGGGCGTGAAAGATCGTGGCGTGGATGTCGGGCGGAGTGCAGGGCTGCGTTTTCGGAAACGCGCCTTTGCGGTCACTGCTGCCGTAGACTTGGCCGCCTTGAATGCCACCGCCAGCGAGTGCGACAGAATAGACGCTTGGATAATGGTCGCGGCCGGCGGCACCGTTGATGTGCGGAGTCCGGCCGAAATCGGTCAGCAGCACGACCAAGGTTTCGTCGAGCGTGCCTCGGTCGGAGAGGTCTTGCAGTAGAGCCGACGTGGCGCGATCGAGGACGGGCAACAAGTTCTTCTTGAGTCGATTGAAGTTGTCTCCGTGTGTGTCCCACATATCTCCCGAACCGCCGTTCAGATCGCCGGCTGAGCAACAGACTTGGACCACCGGCACGCCCGCTTCGGTCAGTCGCCGAGCCAGCAACAAGCTCTGCCCGCCGAGATGCTTGCCGTAGGACTCGCGAACCTGCGGCGTTTCTCGGTCGAGGTTGTAGGCGTTCTTCACCGCCGAGCCGGCGAGGATCTCTTCGGCGAGGCCGTGAAAGTGCTGGAAGCCTTCATAGCCGATGGCCCGCTGAGTCGGAGCCTCGAACGCGGCTAGCAGTTGGCGACGTGAAGCCAGTCGCTCCGCGTTGACTTCGCTCAGATCCAGAACCTCGGAACCCAGCGTTCGCGAGACTCCGCCAAACGGCTCGCCGCTGGCAGGCCGCATGACGATCGGATCGTATTTGACTCCCAGCCAGCCGCCGTATTCGCCGGCTTGCAGCGTGTTGTTATCGACCATTGGGTACGGCAAGCGGACGGCCGTCGGTACACCGCGCGGGGCCGAGCGGAATTTGGAAATCATCGCGGGCAGCGACGGCCAATCCTCTCGCATCGGTGGGATGTTGCCGGCTCGCGGCGGTCTGTGCCCTGTCAGATTCCAGTACATGCCTCGGCCGTGCGACGAATCGTCGTGATTGATCGAGCGGACAATCGCCAGCTTGTCAGTGTGTCGTGCGAGCAACGGCAGGTGCTCGCCAATTTCAATGCCGGGGACGACGGTTGGAATCGGAGAGAACTCGCCGCGAATTTCCGACGGAGCGTCTGGCTTGAGGTCGAACGATTCGAGATGGCTCATCCCGCCCCAGCAGTAAATAATGATGCAGGCTTTCGCTTTGTCGGCGGACGTTCCGGTCGACGGGGCCGCTGAAGCCTGCAACTGCAAGAAGCCGGGCAGCGAGAGTCCGCACATGCCGGCTGTCGTCGCCAACGCGTTGCGTCGCGAGAGCGTCAAGCCTGACTGAAGTGTGATTTGTTGCGATGGCATCGGGGTGGGAATCTCGTGGCGGGGGGCGGTCATTGGCCGGACTTCTTCTCGGTTTGTTCTGCGAGCGTTTTTCGGAACGCCTTCTCTTTCAGCTCGACGTAGGCTCGATAGCCTTCTGGGTCGAGGAATGGATTCTTGTCGGCTCCTTTCAAACGTTCGAACTTGGCGAGCATGCCGTAATACTCGCCGTGTGCTCCGAGGAAGATATCGCACGGGAGCGACTTTAGAACCTCGAACGTCTTGGTGAAGTCCTCCGCGATTTTCGGGTACTCCTGATTATCGACCAGCCGGTATCCGGGATTCACGTTGGGGCTGCCGATGACGACGACGTTGTAATTTTTGCCCCCATCCGTCGTCTTCCACGTCCAGGTCGTGCAGCCTCGCGTGTGGCCGGGAGTCAGCCGAGCGACCAGAGTTGTGCCACCCAGTTTGACTTCCTCACGGTCCTTCAAGATGCGATCCACCTCGCAGACTGGCCAGCGGTCATTGGGATAAAAGTACTGGCCGACTCCGCCAGAGGCGATGACGTTGTCGTCGCCGCGCATGACAAAGACTTTGGCTCCCGTCAGTTCCTTCAGCAACGCATGACCGGCGACGTGATCGGAATGGGCGTGACTTTCCAGAATGATTTTGACGTCGCGCATTTTGAAGCCGAGCGATTCGACCGAGGCGCGAATCAGCGGAACGGTTTCCTCAAAGCCGCTGTTGATCAGGATGTGCCCTTCGGGCGTTTCGATCAGGTAAATCGCCAACGCCTTCGAGCCGACGTAGTAGACGTTGTCGACGATGCGATGCGCCGGAAACGCCTCATCGGCGATCGCGGAGCCGCTCACGGCCAACAGGATCACGAACACGTTCAACAATTGCTTGGTCATGGAAACTCAGATCCATCGTCGCCAAGTTCGCCAGAACGTGGGCATTTCGTCAAATTGTCCACGTTCTGGCGAACGTGGCGACTGTTGTGAAATCGCGTTAGCCAATCAACTCCGGTAGCGGCCGGTGATCGCCGACAAGGTATTGCGGCCGGCCGGCGCGGTCGGTGAATTGCGTTGTGGCGACGTCGATGCCGAGCCGTTGGTACAGCGAGGCGAAGACGTCGCGGAAGTGAACCGGGCGAGTCAGCGGTTCCTCGCCCCAGCGAGTGGTTGAGCCGAGCACTTGTCCGTGACGCATGCCGCCACCGGCCACGAGCGCGCTGCAGACTCGCGGCCAATGATCGCGGCCGGCGTTCTGGTTGATCTTTGGGGTGCGTCCGAATTCGCCCCAGACGACGACGGCGACGTCGTCCAGCATGCCCCGCGCGTCGAGATCTTCGATCAGCGCTGACAATCCCAGATCGAGCAGCGGCAGCGCTCCGCGAGCTTCGTTGAAGATGTCCTTGTGCCAGTCCCAGTTGTAGTCCCCCTTGAGCATCCGCCCGAACGGATACCGGCAGAAGGCGAGCGTGACGCAGCGAGCACCCGCTTCGATGGCTCGGCGAGCCAACAGGAATTGGTCCAGAAACGTCTTGCCGTCGCGCTCGTTGGGGTAGGCACGATTCAGGCCGTATCGGCCACGAGTGGCGGCGTCTTCTCGGCTGAGATCGAGCGCCTCGGCGAGTCGCGGCGACGTGAGCACCTCGAACGCTTGCCGATGAAACTCGTCGATGCCGTCGGTGGAACCCACTTGATCGACCTCTCGGCGAAAGCGATCGAAGCTGTTCAACAACGCTCGGCGGTCGGACACGCGATTGAGCGTCGTGCCATTGAGTTGAATGTTTCGCCGATCAACGGCCTCGACCTCGAATCCCGCGTGAGCCGATCCGAGATAACCAGGCTGCGTCGGCGGCGTGCGGAGGATGAATCGCGCATCGGGAGCAATCGGCGTCAGATCCACGGCGGGCGGGACGCCGGTGACTCGCGGGCCGAGTTGTTTGGAGAGGATCGAACCCATCGACGGCCAATCGCCCGGCGGATATCCCGCGATGATTGGGGACGATTCCATGGCCGGATGCGACTCCCAGCCGGTCGAGCACCAATGCGTGTTGTGATCGTCACGAAACCCGACCAACGAGCGGATGATTGTCAGTTTGTCTGCGATGCCGGCCAGCTTCGGCAACAGCTCGCAGATTTCGACTCCCGGCTGCTTCGTCGCGATCGGCCGGAACTCGCCGCGGATTTCGGCCGGAGCGTCAGGTTTCAAATCGACCGTGTCCAAGTGGGTCGGCCCGCCGGGTAACAGCACCATGATGATGCCTTTGGCCGTTCGCGTGGAACTCGACGACCGGCCGACGGCGTTCGTCGCTTCTGCTCGCAGGATTTCCGGCAGAGCCAGTCCGCCCAACGCCAGTCCGCCGATTTGCAGGCAATTGCGGCGAGACAAGCCGTCGCAAAAACGCGACTCCGATCCGGAAATGGTCAGCATGGCCGAAACCTCTTGTGACCGACGAACGCATCAAACATCGCCAAAGTATCGAGGTTGGCTGGGTCTCGCAACATCTTCGTCTCTGGCCAGCTCGTCAGGAGGCGACTCTGTCGTTGAAAAAGGACGGCATCAGGGACGAGTCAATGCCGTCAGCTCGGATCGCTGGCGGTCGGTCAACGGGGTCACCGCCTCATCGGGCGGCAACGTCGGCACCAGCCGAGCCACGATGATCGACGACAACTCTCTCAGTCCCGTGCCCTGCAACGACGACACACGGATCGCCTGCTTCGGCAACGCTTCACCCCAAGCGTCCGGCAAATCAACTTTGTGCGCAACGACAATCGCGTCTGGCCATTCGGCGAGCAATTGCCAATCGTCGGCGTGAGGTGGCTGGCTGATATCGAACAACAGCAACCGCGCGTCGGCCGCTGCGAACGCTTCGCGTGCTCGCGCGATGCCGGCTGCTTCGAGGTCTTGGGCCGAGCCGCGCTGCCCCGCCGTGTCACTCAGCCGAATCGCCCAGCCGTCGAGCACCGTGTCGGCAGTGACGACATCACGCGTCGTCCCCGGCTGGTCGAACACGATCGAACGCTCAAACCCGACGAGCGTGTTGATGAGGCTCGACTTGCCGACGTTTGGCCGCCCTGCCAACACGACCTCCCACGGCCGAGTCAGATGCGAACCGAAATTCGCCCACGCCAACATCTCGTTCGCCCGCGAGGCTGCAGGTTCGCGCTGCCCGCCGGCGACCAGTTCGGTCAGTTCCGCGATCGCTCGTTCCATTCGGCCAACCTGAACTGCGATCCAACCGGCGGATCGCAGAGTGGTCGCTCGCGAGAGCGCGTCCGCGTGCTCGCGATCCCACACACCTCGCTCAGCTTCGAGTTGAGACCGCCAATCGACGACCTCACTGCCGAGACGTTGCAAGTCAGCCAGAATCCGCCGCACGGCCGTGTCGCCGCCGTGGCAATGAATCTCGCAAGCGTCCGGTCCAGTGCGGCAGACGACGACATCCTCGGCCGCATCGCGTCCCCACTGGCCGAAGCAGATTCGTTGCAGCGGCGTCTCCTCCAGCGAGCGACCACTCGCCGCTTGAAAGATGCCAGCGATCCCCTCAGACAGCGTTGCGAGATCGCCGCGTACGCGAATCGTCGACACGGCCCCTCGGCCGGACGGCGTCCACACAGCAGCGGTCAACGGGAAAGTGGTCATGGACGGATGCTGGATGGTTCGAGCCGGGAATTCAAACCTACGTGGTGACTGGCGAGACCGTCCCCGAAAACGCCATGATGTTCCGGTGTCGCGGGATTCCAGTTTTCAGATCGGAAAGGTTACTCATGCAAACGCGATCTGTTGTGTGTGGATTGTTGGTGTGGTGTGGTTTCGTGTCGCTCGGCCAAACCGAGAATTGGCCGGGCTGGCGCGGGCCGCGCGGCGACGGTTCCAGTGGCGAGACCAAAGTCCCGGTGACTTGGAGCGAGACCGAGCACGTTGCCTGGAAGGTCAAGATTCCCTACGGCGGGCATTCGTCGCCAGTCGTGTTTGGCAATCGCGTGTTCCTGATTGGAGCCAACACCGGCGATCAGCCGAGCCGCGTGCTGATGTGTCTCGACTTTGCCACCGGCAAGCTGCTGTGGGAGAAAGTCGTCGTCGAGACGCCGCTCGAAAAGAAGCATCATCTCAACAGTTGGGCCAGCGGGACGCCGGTGACGGATGGCGAGAAAGTTTACGTTTCATTTCTCGACCAGAAGGACATGCTGGTCGCGGCATATGACTTCGATGGTAAGCTGCTCTGGCAGACTCGGCCGGGAGTGTTCAAATCGGTGCATGGGTTCTGTTCGTCGCCGGTCGTGTTCAAGGATTTGTTGATCGTCAACGGCGATCACGACGGCGAGTCGTACCTGACGGCCTTGAAGCGAACGAACGGCGAGACCGTCTGGAAGACTCCGCGCGAGTACAAGACTCGCAGCTACTGCACGCCGATCATCCGAGAGATCGACGGCCGCACGCAGATGATGCTGTCGGGCAGCAAGTGTGTCGCCAGCTACGACCCGCACACCGGCAAGCAGATTTGGATGCTCGACGGTCCCACCGAGCAGTTCGTCGCATCGCTGGTCTACAACAAGGGGCTGATTTTCATGACCGGCGGTTTCCCGGATCATCACGTCATGGCCATCGACCCGCGCGGCAGCGGCAAGATCACCAATGAGTCGCATGTGAAATGGCACTACACGAAAAACGATAGCTATGTTCCGTCGCCGATCGCGTGCGGTGATTATTTTTTGATCGTCTCGGATAAGGGAGTGGGAACTTGCTACGACGCGGTGTCGGGGGCGATTCAATGGCAGGAGAAGCTCGGGACGCATTACTCGGCGTCGCTGGTGACGGCCAATGGGCTTGTCTACTTTTTGGACGATCAAGGACTGATGAAAGTCATCAAGCCCGGGCCGAAGCTGGAAGTCGTCGCGGAAAATAATCTCGACGAGGACACCTTCGCTTCCCCAGCGATCAGCCAAGGCCGGATGCTGATTCGCGGAACAGACTCGCTGTACTGCATCGAATAGCCAAGTAGTCGTCATCACTTCGCGTGACGAGCAGAACGCTTCACCGACGTGATTTGGTCATTCGGCTCATCGCGTGGAGCGATGAGGGCTACGTTGAATTGAAGGTTTCCATGATCCGCAAGAAGAGTCGTCACACCGGTCAGGCTACTGAGTCCGAGTCCTCGCGTTTGTCGCCGTACCCGCCGCCCGGAGCTTGGGCGTTGTCGTCCTCCGCAAAGGACAGCGAGTGGGAGGCGGGGATCTTCGGCGACTTGACCGACAAGCAAACTGAGCTGTTTCAACAGTTGTTGGAGGTGCCTCGCAACAGCCGCGGGACGATTTTCTTCGACAGCGGTGGCGGCAGCATTTATTGCGGGCTGGCGTTGGCGACGCTCATCAAGCTGCGCGGATTGAGAGCCGTCGGAGTTGTCGCGGGGGAATGTTCCTCGGCGACGATCCTGCCGTTTGCGGCGTGTGAGCGACGATTCGTCACGCCCCATTCGACCCTGCTGTTTCACCCGATTCGTTGGCAAAGCGAAGAGGAGGTGCGGCTGGAAGAAGCGGCCGAGTGGACCCGGCACTTCAAGCTGCTGGAGACCGACATGGATGGACTTCTGGTTCGTATGTTGGGGGTTGACCCAGAGAAGCTGCAGACGTGGACTCGGCCGGGGCGATTCGTGTCCGGCCCTGAGTTCGTTGCGGAGGGGTTGGCCGAAATGATTGACCTCTTCGGCGGCGACGTGTGGTCGCAAATTCGCGAGAAGAAATAGTTGGGTCGCTCAGCCGCTCACGCTTCATTGTTGAGCACATCCACCATCTGACGCAGGCGGCCGACTTTCTTGCGGTCAAAAGTCAGAGTCAGCCGCGGCAGTTCCAGCGTGTCTGGTTCGTCTGACTCCAAGCGATGCGCGGTCGCGCGGTCGATGCGGCCGGATTCCAGCAAGTCGGAAAACTCGTCGTTCAACCGCGTCAGCAGATCATCAGAAACTGAAAGGTTCAGCCGCACGAACAATTGGCCGCGCACAAATCTCATGCTGTGGTAAGCGCGGAAAAAGTGCAGGATCTCTTCGATCGCGGCATCCACACTGTTGGTCACTTTGAACAGCGACAAGTCCTCCGGAGAGATCAGCCCCTCGGAGAGCAATTCGTCCTGAAGATACTTCCGCCATTTTTTCCAGTAGTCATTGGTGGGATCGTCGACGCAGACAATCGGCATCAGTTCGTGCTTGCCGGTTTGAACCAGCGTCAGTGTCTCGAAGCATTCGTCTTGCGTTCCGAAGCCGCCCGGAAACAACACGATCGCGCTGACTTCTTTGACGAACAGCAGTTTGCGCGTGAAGAAGTATTTCAGATTGATGAGCTTGTGGTCGTTGAGAATGATTGGATTCGCGGCCTGCTCAAACGGGAGCATGATGTTGACGCCCATCGCCATGTCGCGGCCGGCACCGACGTGAGCACCCTCCATGATGCCGCCACCCGCGCCGGTCAGGATCATCCAGCCGAGTGCCGCCATGCGGCGGCCGAAGTCGACCGACTGCTGATAGCTGGGATGATCCGGCTTGGTCCGCGCCGAACCGAAGACCGTCACCTTTCGGTGCTGCCGGTACGGTGTGAAGATCTTGAAGGCGTAACGCAACTCTTTCAGCGCGCGGGCCAGGATCTTCACGTCCCCCAAGGCTGCGTTGTCGCGAGCCAACTTGTCGGCATCCTGTTTGATGCCGGCAATCAACGATTCCAGAGTGACTGGCGGACGCGGTTGTCGAGCGAACTCCGCCGGATCGGGATCAAAAACATTGTCTGGAAGTTCGTCGGCCATGCGTGCCGCGAGATCCTGCGGAGCCGAAGCTCGCGGTTGTTCCTCCAGCGGCGATGACAAGATTTCTTGAACGGACTGCGAGGGGTCGAATTCGTCGGGAGTTCTCGGTCGATCCATCATGTGAGCTTCCGTAGCGTTTCATGTCCAAGAAGAAGCGCCGGACTCGGTCGATCGTTAAGCGGCCAACGCGATGAGCGCTTCCTCGCGAGAATCATAGATTGCCCAGAGTGTGTCCAGCGACGTGACCCTCAAGAGTTCGCGAGCCATCGCACTGGGGCCGCATAGGACCAGCTCGCCGCCACGACTGTTGACCAGCTTGTGACAACGCAACAGCAACGCCAAAAACACAGAGCCGAAATACGCGACGTTGCTCAAATCGAAAACGACCATCGGCACCTTTTGCTCCCTCAGTGGTCCCAGGATGATTGCCGTTGTCGGTTCGATCAAATCCCACCGCATGGCTTCCACGCAGGCGGCCGGAATCACCACGACGCAACTCCCTTGCCACTTCAGTTCGAAGCTTTGGGCGGGGTCAATGCGGTCATCTTCAGTGTCAAACATGGTGGACCTTTCGGTCGCCAAGCAATTGCCAAGTTCAAAACCAGAAACTGGTGGAGATGTTATGGCTGGCCAAAGGACGCCTGCAAGCGGCGGAGGCTCAATCGAATAACCGTTACAACCGTCAAAGTTGACGTGATCGGAAAACCCTGTAATCTGTTGCCGACTTGGTGATGCCACGCACGCTCGCTCTCGGATTCATTCCTCTTGCGGAGCGTTACGACGGTGACTCAACAATCCGGCATCCCCATTGGACAGGATTTTCGCCTGCTCCCCCATGCATCGCAGGTCGAAGATCTGCCCCACGAATCACGCTGGTCGAAGCTCGTCCTCACGAGATGCGATTTCAGCGAGCAAGTGGAATCTGCGGGCCTGTTGTTTGCTCGTGGCGAGCTTGGTGAGCCGGCCAAGCAATTCCGAGCACTGCTGCAAATTGGTCTGACGAGCCACGATGCCGAATTGACCGAAGCTGCCTGTCACAATCTGGCGGCGGTGTATCGGCAATCAAGGCAGTGGGGCGCGGCCGAGATTTGGCAGCAGCAGTCCGTGAAGTGGCGAATGCGACAGGCCTCCACATCGCTCCAGCAGACTGCCGATGAACTCGGTCGTCTCGCGTGCGATCTGACCGGATGTGGTTGTGACGCCTTTTTGAAACGGGATTTCGAACTCGCGGAATCGCTGTGGCGACGTGCGCTGGCCATCGAAGAATGGCGCGGCTCGCGCGAAGGCCAAGCCACTGACTCTGGCAACCTCGGTCTTCTGGCCGCCGCGCAGGGCGAACTCGATGACGGCATTCGCTGGCTGAAACAATCGCGACGACTGCATCGTCTGATGCTCGATGCGTGCGGTGAGGGGACGGACTTGCTGAACCTTGCCGAGTTGCGACGTCTGCAAGGCAAGTTCCCCCGCGCGATCCGCTTGTTGCGAGAGGCGATTTCCTGTTTCGAGCGTGCCGACGCTTTGCCGCTCCGAGATCTTGCGGAGCAACGGTTTCACGAAGTGCAGCGCATGAGGGAGATCGAGAAACTCGATCCGCAGCTCAATTGATCGGGTGCTACGACTTCTCGTGCTTCAACCGCAGTTGCCCGCAGGCGGCGTCGATGTCGGCTCCTTTGCGCTTCCGGACGGACGCTGGGATGCCGGCTTGTTCAAGGATGGTCACGAATTGTTGCGTGCGCGGAGCCGCCGGTTCGTGATAAGGCAGGAGTGAGACTCCGTTCATCGGAATCAAATTCACATGAGCGCAGCGGCCTCGCAGCAGTTGAGCCAGTTGCTGAGCGTGTTGCGGTTCGTCGTTGACTTGAGCCAGCAGGACGTACTCGAAGGTGACTCGGCGTCCGGTGACTTCAAAGTATTCGTCGGCCGCGTCGAGAATCGCCTCGACACCGATTTTGTCGTTGACCGGGACGAGTTTGTCTCGCAGCGTGTTGTTCGGGGCGTGCAGAGAGATTGCCAGATTGTACTGCTTGCCGGTGTGGGCGAACTCCCGAATCTTCGCCGGCAAGCCGACGGTCGAAACCGTGATGTGCCGAGCGCCGACGCCGAGTCCCTCTGGTGAACTCGCCGCCGCGAGCACCTGCAACACCGCGGGCAAATTCGCGAGCGGTTCGCCGATCCCCATCACGACGATGTTCGTGATCCGTTCGTCGGGGCCGAGCAGCGTTTGCAGTCGCAGCAGTTGTTCGAGGATCTCGCCCGGCGACAGATTGCGTTTCAAGCCGAGCATCCCGCTTGCACAAAACACGCAGCCCATCGCGCAGCCGACCTGCGTGCTGATGCAGACGGTGACTCGATCCGGCTCGCGCATCAGCACGCATTCGGTGGTTTCGCCGTCTCCGAGTTTCAGCAGCAGCTTCTCGGTGCGATCGGACGCGATTTGATGCGACTCGACTTCGGCCGCGAAGAACCGAAACTCGGCGGCGAGTTGCTCGCGCATCGATTTCGGCAAGTCGGACATTTGCTCGAATGAGGTCGCGCGGCGGTGGAACAGCCACTTCTGCAATTGCCCCGCACGAAACTTCGGCCAACCGTGAGCGACCACCCAATCGGTCAGCTCCGACGGAGTCAGATCGAGAATGCGCGGCAGCGACGTGGCGGAAGACGCGTCCGCGAGTTGGATCAGTGAGGTACTTTCAGTGGTCATTGAGGCCGACTTTAGGTGTCTGCCCCTGCCCATCGCAACGATGACTGTGCCGCGTCGCTCAAATCAGTTCAGGAATTGGAGTTCCCTGATACAGAATCGGCACGGGCCGTCCCTCGTGCATGAAGACTCGGTCGGTTTCGACTCCGAGTTGCCGATAGATCGTGGCCAGAACGTCGTTGTAGTGGATCGGGCGATCCTGCGGGATTTCTGCGCGAGCGTTGCTGGTGCCGAGCACTTGGCCGGTCTTGAGGCCGCCGCCGGTGAGCATCACGGAGAACACGTCGCTCCAGTGATCGCGGCCGACGTTGTTGTTGATCTTTGGCGTGCGGCCGAATTCCGAAACGACCGCGACCAGCGTCGAATCCAGCAGACCACGTTCGGCCAATTCGTCGAGCAGCGTCGCGACGGCTCGGTCGAGCAGCGGGAGCAGGCGTGTCTTCATCGCGTTGAAGTTGTCGGTGTGCGTGTCCCAATCCTGATTGTCGGCGAGGTTCACGAGCGTGAATGGCACGCCGGCCTCAGCCAACCGCCGAGCCATCAAAACTCTCTGGCCGAATTTGTTGCTGCCGAATCGCTGCCGAGTTTCGGGCGTCTCTTTCGAGAGGTCGATCGCAGCTTGGGTGACCGGATGATTGATCATCTCGAGGGCTGTGCGGCGGAACTGGTCCATGCCAGTCATCACGCCAGTGGCATCCGCGTCCCGTTTGAAGTTGTCCAACTGCTGCAACAATCCCTGCCGGTCCGAGAAGCGAGTCAGCGGCATGTCCCGAAACATCACCAACGGTTGCGGCACTCGATACGGCGACTCGGCATCGACCGGTATGGGACCGGACTCGAACGGCGCGTACGCCATCCCCAAGAAGTGTGAGTCGGCGTAACGCACACGATCGCCAAGCTGCCCTTTGTCCGGCACGCAAAAATAGGCCGGCAATCCCGGACGGCTGGGGCCTTTGACTTTCGCCACGAACGAGCCGACGGATGGCTTGTCATTCCGGTTCTTTGTGGTCGTGTTTGCTCCCGGATAGTCGTAGCCAGTCAGCACCCAGTGAATCGCGGCTTCATGACTCGGCGTTCCGTGATGCACGCTCCGCAGCACATTGAATTGGTTTGTCCGCGCGGCCAGCATCGGCATGTGTTCGCACAGCCGATACCCCGGCGTCGCTGTCGCGATGGAATCAAACTCGCCCCGATACTCCGCCGGAGCCCCCGGCTTCATGTCCCAGGTATCGAGCTGCGAACAGCCCCCTTGCAGGAAGAGGACAATGGCCCGCTTGGCAGGAACATTTTGTGTGACCGCCGTGGTCTCGGAAAGTGCCATCCGGCTGTTTGCAAAGGCTCCGAGGGTGACGCCTCCAGCCTGCAGAAACGCTCGCCGTGTCGAGGTTGTTGTCGCCATCAATGAATCTCCGACTTGGCCAATGTCTGATCGACTGAGTCCGACGACTGAAACGTTGTGATTGTCCCCGCAGCATATCGTCCATCGAGCAGAAGTCGCATCAGTCATCACTGATTTT
>QWQF01000007.1 GCA_003669125.1 Planctomycetota bacterium | reverse complement strand
TCGCCGCAGGAAAACGGGTGTCGTTCGACAACATCCTCGTGCGGATCGAGCATCGCACGGTGTTTCAGCGGAAAGTGATTCTCGCCACGCGAGCGATCGGCTTTGGTGAGACCGTCAGCTACGGCGAACTCGCCGCGCGAGCCGGTTCGCCGAACGCGGCGCGAGCCGTCGGCACGGTGATGGCCAACAACGAAGTTCCGATCATCATTCCCTGCCATCGCGTGCTGGCCAGCGGCGGGAGAATCGGTGGCTTTTCGGCACCGCAAGGCATCGACCTCAAGCGGCGCTTGCTGGAACTGGAATCGCGAGCCAAGAGCTGATGCGGTGACGAGATGGCATGTCTGTCAATAGTCGAAACGTTGAACGCGCCGAAGTTCATCACCTTCGAGAAATCGTCCGCTCGGCCGCTTCCTCGCTGTCAAAAGCGACGGCTAGAATCACCGCGGTTGCGCTCTCGTCAAATTCGGGTTCAACGAAAGTGTGGTCATGACTGTTGGCTTTGTCAGGCCGGATGTTTCGGAACTGAATCTGGCGATTCTAGGCCGTTCCGTGCATCCCGAGTTGCTTGTGGTTTACGAGCGAACTTCGGTGATTCGAGACGGTTTTCAGATGCACCTTGCCATTTGCGAAGCGGGCCATCTGCTGGAGTTCCGCACGCCTCATCAAACGCTGTGCGAGATTGTCGCTTCCAAACGACAGTCGCTGCCGCACCGCGATCGGCTGCTCGACAAGAAGCTCCGAGGCAGCCGCGATGAATCGCTCTGGCTGCCGGGCGGCATCGGTTACCAAGTCAGCTTTCAGGTCGAGCGACTGGACCCGGAGGTATATCTCCAACTGCACGAGGAGTACTCCACCGACTGCCGCAAGGCCACGCTCGGTCGTATGTTCGACCCGCCCAATCGGCTGGCCCCCGCCGCGGTGAGTTACCTGCAGTTGGACCTGTTTCCTCGCAGCCTGCTGGTGCATGCGTTTCACACGTTCCCGGAAAACTGCGCCGTCGTGAAAACGCAAACGCTGATCGAACTGCCGGAGACTAAGTAGGTCAGGCTTCCCAGTCTGATCCGAACACTGGACGAATTCCCGATTCGGATTTGTCAGCCTGGGAAGGCTGACCTACAACTCGCCGCATGACTGCCACTCAACTGCTGCTTGTCCGACACGGCACGACGGATGCCAATGTTCAAGTCCCGTACATCCTCCAAGGGAGCAGCATTGACCTGCCGCTGAACGAAAACGGTCGTCGACAGGCTCAGCAAGTCGCTCGATTCTTGGCCGACCACCCGATCAAGCACGTCTACTCCAGCCCGCTGCAACGAGCGGCCGAGACCGCTGGTGCCATCGCTGAACGACACGCGCTGAGCGTGAATCAAATCCCCGAGATCACCGAATGCCATGTCGGTGTCTGGGAAGGAAAAGATTGGGACACGATCGCTCGCGAAGCCCCGGAGGCGTGTCGGCTGTTCCACGAGGATCCCGCCACGCATCCGTACTTAGGGGGCGAGTCGTACTCGGACGTCCTGCATCGCGTGTGGCCGGCGTTCGAGCGACTGCTGCACCAGCATGTTGGCGAAACGGTCGTCGTGGTGGCTCACAACATTGTGAACCGCGCGCTGTGTGCCCACCTGATGGGACTGGAACTCCGCAAGGCAAAGGGGCTGGCTCAAGACAACTGCTGCGTGAACATCATCCAGCACGTTGAGGGCAAGAGCACGCTCGTCACGATGAACTCGGTGTTCCACCTTCGCGGCTGACCCTTGCCGAAACTTCGCGACTTTGGTCGGATGCAGGCGTATCCGCCACTTCTCGATTTCAGGAGCCCGCCATGAGCCTGTTGGCCAGCATCAAAGACATTTGGGAATTCAACCGCTCGCGCACGCTGATGACGCTGGATGACATCGCCAAGCAGCCTGATCCGGCGGCCGTGCTCGGCTGGCGGCCGGGGCTGGGTCGAGCACACATCGCCTGGCAACTGATGCACGTCGGCGTCACGGAAGAGCTGTTCGCCACCGAGCGACTGTTCGGTTTGGCGGCTGGTTTTGCGGAGTTGATCCCGCGTTTCAAAGGGGGCAGCACTCCGGACGACAACATCCCGACGGCGGATCAAATTCGCGAAGTGCTCAACGCCTCACGACAGCATTTGCTGGAAGGACTCGGCCGCTTGACCGACGCAGACCTTGCTCGCATTCCGGAATCTGGCCTTCTGAAAGACCGAGGTTGGACGATTGCGAAGGCTCTGCACGTCATCAATTGGCACGAAGCTCATCACCAGGGGCAGGCACACATCACGCTCAACTTGTGGAAGAATCGCGCATGACTCTCTCCGCTGATTACCTCGCACTGATCGAACGCGGCCGCAAAGTTCTGCCCGGTGGCGTCTGTTCCAGCACACGCTTCAACCAAGGTTGGGGCGCGCCGGTGTACGCCTCGCGAGCGAAAGGCTCACGCTTTTGGGACGTCGATGGTCGCGAATTTCTCGACATGTCGATGAGCCACGGCGCAACGTTGCTCGGACACGCGCCGGAGTGTCTGCGCGAAGTCTTCGACAAAGTCTGGGAACTCGGCGTGCTGTGCAGCCTCGACGGCCAATACCCGATCGAACTGGCCGAGCAGATTTGCGAAATCGTGCCGTGTGCGGAACAAGTTCGCTTCACGGGATCGGGCAGTGAAGCGACTCTGCACGCGCTGCGGCTCTGCCGAGCAGTCAGCGGTCGCGACAAGATCATCCGTTTTCACGGGCACTTCCACGGCTACCACGAATTCACGTTCATTGGCGGCCATCCGCCCGCCGACCAGATCGACGCGCAGCCGCCGTATCGCGAGTCCGCGGGCATCCCGAAGTCGCTTGCCGAACTGGTCATCGCTGCCGAGTACAACGACCTCGACGCACTTGAGCGGCTGGTCAAGCAGCACAAGCACGAAGCGGGCACGATTCTGATTGAGCCGGTCGATTACAACTGCGGTGCGATCCTGCCAGAGCCGGGATTTCTCGAAGGGGCACGTCGCCTTGCGACCGAACACGGCTTGATTCTGTTCTTCGACGAAATCCAATCGTTCGCCAAAAAGTCTCCCGGCGGAGCACAGCAAGACTTTGGCGTCACTCCCGACATTTGCACGATCGGCAAGTCGCTCGGAGCGGGCTTGCCGCTGTCGGCGATCGCCGGCAAGGCGGAGTTGATGGACCGTTTCAAGCCCGTCGGCGATGTCGCCCATTCCGGCACGTTCAACGCCCCGTTACAGAGTATTCTGGCCGGTCTCGCCTTCGTCCGCACAATCCGTACACCGGAGTTCTGGCAGACGATTCATTCGCTTTCGACGCAGTTGTCTCGCGGGCTCAACGACATCGCTAATCGCAGCCCGATTGCGTGTCGTTTTCAAGTTCACGGCAGCCGCTTCGGCCTGATTTTTGGCACTCGCGAGCCGGTCAAATGCTACCGCGACAGCCTCTGTCACCGCCGTGAAACCATGTTGGAGTTCTGCCGGCAGACGACGGCTCGTGGCGTTTATTTTCACGACTACGGCGGCGGCCCGTGCCATCACGGCTTCTCGTCGGTTCACACGCCGGCAGAAATCGATCGAGTCCTGCAAGTCGTCGAAGACTCTCTCAAGGCGATGGAGTGATGAACTCCTCGCAGGGCAGTCCGCTGGCGAATGTTGCAACTTGAAAGAGGCTTGTTAGAGTACGCCCTACACATCGAAGTCTCAAAAACGTTTTGGTTTAGGAAAGGTCCAATGCCGCTGACAAAAGAACGAAAAACGGAGCTGATTCGTGGCCACGCGCGATCCGAGACGGACACCGGCTCTCCGGAAGTTCAGATCGCCATGCTGACCGATCGGATCACTCAACTGACCGACCACCTGAAGGGCCATGTGAAAGATCACTCTGGCCGACGTGGGTTGTTGATGGCGGTTAGCCGTCGTCGCCGCCTGCTGGATTACCTCAAGCGAATCGAAGTCGCCCGGTATCAGTCGATTCTCGAAAAGCTCGAGTTGCGCAAGTAGCCCCCGGCCGAAAAGGTGACGTTGTTGATTTGCTTCGGCCGGGAGCATCCGTCAGGGGACGGGCGCTAGGTAATTAGTCTGCCGGTGAATTCGGTGGGCTTGCCTGACCGAGGACATGCTTGAGCCTGCGCGGTGGGTCCACGCGAAACGACGTTCGCCCTTGCTTCGGCCGCCGGCCTGGAAGTTGGCGTCGCTGTCGTTGCGACGCTGTGGATCACAGTCGTTAGGACGTATCGGCTCGCTGTCGTTTGTCACTCATGGTGAGTGGTCTCGCTGGCTGGCGTCCGTTGAAGTGGAAAGAGAACAAACATGAAGGTCTCAGTCGAACGCGAAATTGGCGGCAGAATTCTGAAGTTGGAAACCGGCGAGTTGGCCAAACAGGCCCACGGTGCCGTGGTCGTGCAATACGGCGAGACCTGGGTGTTCGTCGCCACGGTCAGTGGTCCGCCGCGATTCGCGGATCAGGATTTCTTTCCGCTGACGGTCGATTACCGCGAGCGCTTCGCCGCCGCTGGCAAGTTCCCCGGTGGATTCCTCAAGCGTGAGTCGCGTCCATCGACGCGCGAAATCCTGACGGCCCGTCTCACCGACCGTCCAATTCGTCCGCTGTTCCCGGAAGGCTACTACGACGAAGTGCAGATCATGTCGAACGTGCTGTCGTTCGACGGTGTCAATGATCCGGACGTGCTCTCGATCAACGGTGCGAGTGCCGCGCTGATGCTGGCTCCGCTGCCGTTCAATGGTCCGATCGGAGCCGTGCGGATCGGTCAAGTCGACGGTCAATTCGTCGTGATGCCGACGCAGGAACAACTGAAGACGAGCAAGCTCGATCTCATTGTCGCGGGCAGCAAAGACTCGGTGTTGATGATCGAAGGCTTCGGCGATCAAGTGCCGGAAGAGCAGATGCTCGAAGCCATTCTGCTCGCACAGGGTGAGATCGCCAAAATTTGCGAACTCCAATTGGAACTGTGCGCGAAGGTCGGCAAGGCCCGGACGCCGAACCCGGTGCCGGTCGAGAATAAGTTCACGGCGTTGCTCAGCGGGGAAGTTTATTCCGCGTTGAAAGCGGCCAAAGCCAACACGAAGAAGGCTGAACGTCACGCCGGCACTGACGCGATCAAGAAGGGACTCAAAGCGAAATACTTCCCGGAAGGTGGCGAAGCTACGACCGGCACTCCGCGACAGTTCTCGGAGGCGTTCGGGGCGCTCGAGTCCAAGGCCGTGCGTGACCTGATCCAAGAGGGGACTCGGCTCGACGGTCGCAAGCCCGACGAGATGCGAGCGATCACCTGCTCCGTGGGCGTCGTGCCGCGAATTCACGGTTCTGCCGTGTTCACACGCGGCGAGACGCAATCGCTGGCGCAGATCACGCTCGGCACCGGTCGCGACACGCAGAAGGTGGACGGTCCCGTCGAAGAATACGAGAAGCGGTTCATGTTGGACTACAACTTCCCGTCGTACTCGGTGGGCGAATGCCGTCCGATTCGTGGTCCTGGCCGACGCGAAATTGGTCACGGCATGTTGGCCGAACGCTCGGTGCATTGGGTCATCCCGCCGGCCGAGAAGTTCCCGTACACGATCCGCACGATCTCCGACATCATGGAGTCAAACGGTTCGAGTTCGATGGCCTCAGTGTGCAGCGCGACGCTCGCCTTGATGGACGCCGGCGTGCCGATCACGCAACCGGTGGCCGGCATCTCGATTGGCTTGGTCAAGGACGGCGACAAGTACACGTTGCTGACCGACATCATGGGCGACGAGGATCACTTCGGCGACATGGACTTCAAAGTCGCCGGCACGGGCAAGGGGATCACCGGCATTCAGCTTGACCTGAAGATCGCCGGCATCACCGAGCCGATCATTCGCGACACGCTCGCGCAAGCGAAGGAAGCTCGCCGCGTGTTGCTCAAGACGATGCTGACTGCGATCGGCCGTCCGCGAGCGGATATTTCCGCGAACGCTCCGCGATTGCACCAGATCAAGATCGACCCGGAGAAGATTGGCCTCCTGATCGGCCCTGGCGGCAAGACGATCCGCGCGATCCAAGAAGAATCGCAAACGACGCTCGACGTCGGCGAAGACGGAACCGTCACCATCGCCGGCATGAACGCCGCTTGTTTGGAAGCCGCGATCGCTCGCATCGAAGCCCTGACCGCCGAGATCAAAGTCGGCCGCATTTACACCGGCAAGGTGGCGTCGATCAAGGATTTCGGAGCCTTCGTCGAGATCGCTCCCGGCAAGGACGGTCTGTGCCACATCAGCGAACTGGCGGATGGCTACGTCAAGTCGGTGCATGACGTCGTGAAGATCGGCGACATCATCGAAGTGAAGGTCATCGCCGTCGACGATCAGAACCGAGTGAAGCTGTCTCGCAAGGCAATCCTTGTGGAGCGAGCTCAAGCGGCTGGTGGCGGCGAGACTCCGGCTGAATAGTTTTTGCTGAGCCAAGCCAAACAAAACAGACTTCCGAAGTCTTCAAGACCTCGGAAGTCTGTTCGTTTTACAGGTCGCGAAAATCTAGTGGCCGGCGAACTCGCCCAGGGGCAAACCATCGTCACGGATTTGGAGCTTTTGGTAAGTGCCCCAAAAGTCCTGGTTGAAAAAATCGGCCGGGTGTGCCGTGCTGTAGATATGTTCGTTGATGAAACGAACGGTTCCGTCGGCCATCAGGAACTGTGCGCCGCCGGAATGCTCACTGGAGAACGCCCACCGGGCGATCGGAATTACGGCCCCTCAGCTAGGGGCCGATGAGCTTGGCGGAGCGTTGAGCATTTGGCCGCTTTGCAATTGCACGAATGCGCTGCCGTACGGCGTCTCCTGAGTTGCTTGCGGGATGTCATCGGGACTGCGAAAAAAAGTTCCCGCCCACACCGAGGCATGGCCCTCTTCGACAAAGCGACGTTCGCCAATCAGAAACGTGGAGGCGGTACCGTCTCGGATGTCGGAAATGCGAACATGGCTGTCGCCGGTGAACATGCCACGATTGATGAACCCAAATGGGCCGGGGTTGGACGGATCCCAGACCGTGGCATTGGGGGCCGAGGCCACATAGTTCGACTTTGCAATCTCCAGCGTGTCGAACAAACGATGTGTGTTGAGCGTCGGAGCGGAATCTTCCGGACAAACGAAAACAGGCAACACTTTTTGAACGAGTGCGGTTTGGTTGGTCAGGACTTGCGAGAGCGTTTGCTGTTTCGGATTGAGCTGCTGGTACAACGGCGTCGCTTCGAGCTGCGGCAGAATCATGACCCCCCAGGCCCAAGCCGGCTCGCTGGGAGCCGTGCCGCGCAAGCCCGCTTCAACAGTTCCTGGCGGAAAGCACTTGTTGGTCTCGTGGTAGTTGTGCAGGGCGAGGCCGATTTGCCGCAGGTTGTTGGAACACTGCGTCCGCCGCGCTGCGGCTCGTGACTTTTGGACTGCCGGAAGCAGTAGTGCCGCCATGATCGAAATGATGGCGATCACCACCAGTAATTCGATCAGAGTGAAGCCGCGGCGATTTCTGAATTGCAGAGCCGATTGCGTCATTGTTTGCTCCCTCTGTTTGGAGTGCCCGCCAAGTTGCGAGTAGCTCACTCTCCGAGGAGTGGATTGTCAACTTAATTTCACACGGCGTTCGGCGTATGCTGGGTGCAGAGCCGGCATCGTCGCCGTTTGATTCGGGAGTCGCGAGTTCATGTCCGCCGCCAAATCATGGATTGTGCAAACGGGATTTGGCGCTCGACTGGGGCCGATGCCCGACGAGGCCTTGCGGAAATTGGTTCGCACGGGAGCGTTGGTCCGCACCGACCAAGTGTGCGAAGGAGCTGCCGGGGAATGGCAGTCCGCAGGCGAGATTCCCGGTCTCTTTGAATCCGGGTCATCGTCGCAGTCGGCACCGACGGGGAGTTGTTCACCGTCGCTCACAGGGTTGATCCCGCCAGCGCCTCACTTGCATCGACGATTAGAATTGGAACAAACGACGGAGCCGTCGGCTCCCCCGGCGACTGCGAACGCCACTGTCTTGGCAGTTCCAAAGGCGTTCACGTTTGAGCCGCCAGTCGTCGCAGCGATCACTGCCGCTCCGGTGTCTCCGGAGAGCGAACTGATCAACGCCTGGAAAATGAATCGCGGCCTTTCCAAAGTAGATCTGGGAATGGCGTCTCTCGCGGACGAGATGACGCAGGCGAAAGCCGTGGAGGATCTCGCACCCGAATTGCCATCGGATCTCTTCGACGACGTATCAGCAGTGTCTTCCGATGCGGTTGTGCCTGTGAGCAAGACGTCGCGGTCGTCGCAGCAACGGCCAGCCTTTTTGGATCAAGTGCCCAGTTTGGAGGTTGGTCCTCGGCAAGCCGTCGAGACGATTCGCCAGAAACGGGATCGTTGGCAACGTAGTCTGCCAAGCAGGCCCGTCGCGGTGGTTCTCGTCGCGGCGTTTTTTACGATCTCGGCGATTTGGTGGTTTTGGCCGCGGTCGCAGCGAACCATCTACGACCGCTACGTCGCTCTCTGGTCCGAATGGAAACAGCGGCGAGGCGACTTGAAAGACAATGCGGGTTGGGAACGTTTTCTCCGGCACGCCGATGCGGAGTTGAACGACATCGTGCCGTGGCTGCAAAAAAACACGCGGGCAACCGACAACGAAAAGAGACTGTTGCTGTTCATCGGACACGACTGTTTGAAGAAAATTCGGATGCAGCCGCGGCAGCAAGGCATGCCACAGGAGAAGCAACTGGAATCGCTGTTGGCTCAAGCTCGTGAGCGGTATGAACCCTCCGCCCCGGCCGCGCCGCGAGACGCTTTCATTGGGGCGAAGAGCGTGTTGCCCAAAAAGAGTCGCCGGCAGCCGGAGATGATGAACCGTCCGTCGGGTGTCGTTCCTGTGCTTCCGGATCCGTCGAAACTGCCGTTGGCCGTTCCGAAGCCCGCCGAAGAGAGCACGCCGCCGTAACTCATTCGGTTCGACCAGCGGCTTGGATTGGCGCGAACGTCCGCACCAATTGCTTCGCGCTCAACAGGCCATCGACCGCCGCGCTGATGATGCCTCCGGCGAAGCCCGCTCCTTCTCCGACTGGATACAAACCGCGGCAGCCGAGCGATTGCCGAGTCGGAATGTCGCGGTCGATCCGCACCGGCGAGCTGCCACGCATCTCCGGGCCGATCAAGTTGGCGTTCTTCAAAAAGTCGCCACGCCACTTTTGGTCCATCAGCGGCAGACCGGATCGAATCGCGGACAGGATGGCGGAAGGCAGCACGTTGTCGAGACTCAGCGGAGCAAGCCCGCGCGGGTACGAACTCTCAAAACGTTGATCGGGTGACGGCGACCGACCGTCGAGAAAGTCAGCGGCGGTTTGAATTGGACAGAAGTAATTTCGTCCGGCCAGCTCGAACGCGGCCGCTTCGAAACGGCGTTGCAGTTCGACGCCGGCCAGCGGGTGTGTGCCGCCGAACTCGGACGGTTCCAGCGTCACCATGATGCCGCTGTTGGCGAACGGCGTGTCGTGTCGCGAGTTGCTCATGCCGTTTGTCGCGAAGCAATTCGGCTCGGAGATGCTGGGGATCGCGATGCCGCCGGCACACATGCAGAACGAATACACGTCGCGCTGACCGTGAGCCGTCAGCGTGTAGTCGGCCGCACCCAGCACGTCGAGATATTCCGGACGGCCGTACTTGTGCCGGTTGACTTGTTCCTGCGGTTGCTCGATTCGCAGACCGAGTTGAAACGCCTTCTGCGTCATCGGGATGCCCGCGTCGAGCAACATGCGGTACGTGTCACGAGCACTGTGACCGATGCCGAGGATCGCCTGCGTCGTCGCGATGTGGCCGCTCGACGTGTGCAACCCACACAGGTGCCCGTCGGCAATATCGACTCCTTCGAGCCGGCAGCCGAAGCGGTACTCGCCGCCGAACTCTTCGATCTTGCGGCGCAGATTGCGGACGATCATCGGCAACCGATTGCTCCCCAGATGTGGCCGCTGCTCGTACATCAGCGACGGCTTGCCGCCGCACTCGACGAAGCGTTCGAGCACCCAATCGACATCGGGGCCGCTCAGCCGACAGGTCAGCTTGCCGTCGCTGAACGTGCCGGCCCCTCCCTCGCCGAACAGGTAGTTGTTCTCGGGATCGTGCGGGCCGCCGGAATCGAAGACCCGGATCGCCGGGACTCGTTCTTTGACCGCCTGGCCGCGTTCGATGATCAGCGGCCGATAGCCTCGAATCGCCAAAAAATATCCCGCCAGCAATCCGGCAGGCCCGGAGCCGATCACGACCGGCCGCTGTTCGAGTGGGGTTGATCCGGAGATTGTCTCTTCAAATACGGGAGGCGCGAACAATTCGACGTTCGGCGTCTTCGTCGCGAGCAGAGACTCGGTCTGTTCGTTATCCGGCAACTCGACGAGCAGCGTGTAGACGAACTTCAATTCGCGGCGTGATCGCGCATCGAGGCTTTTGCGCAGAATCCGCCAGCGAGCGACGTCTGCTTCGGCGACGCGCAGCGTGCGAGCGAGTCGTTTCGGAAGTTTCGCTTCCGGTTCGAACACGTTGGTCGTCAAGTTGGAAATGCGGATCGATGGCATGTTGGAATGGAATAAAACGTCAGCACGACGCGCCAGCGATTGGTCGTCGCGGAGCCACTCACTGGCGCGCCGTGCTGATTCGGAGGCAATGGCTTTAGCCGTGTTGATGCAGTGCTTCGTGTTCCTGCTCGTCGTGTGGTCGATTGTCGCGGCCGCGGCCGGCGGTGAGTTCAATGCGGTCCACGAACTTCACGTTCGCGCAGTCGTCGAGTTCATCCGTGTGGCAGACGGCGGGGTTCTTGATGAGAAACCGAAACGGCCCCCCTTTGGATTCCGGGTACGGCGTTCCGTCAAGTTCAAAGACGACGACCGCTTCGTCCACGATCGCTGCCAGCGGAATGCTCGCTGCGAAGTCGTCGCGTGTGGCGTGCAGCGTCAGGTAGGTAGCTTCGGCGGCGGGAGCCACTCGGTCCAAGATCGCTCGCAGAGTCACGCCGTCTCCCGGCCGCTTCGGATGAAAACGAGTAAAATCGCGGACCTGTTCGGGCTCCGAGAACGCTCGTAAGTCGTCGAAGGAAAAGGATCGAGGTGATGCGACCAAACCATCCACTCGCAATGTTGCTGACTGAGTCATGAGAGATTTCCGTTGATGTTGTTGCTGTCAGGCCGTCGTACTGGGCACGGGCAGTGGTGGATCAGGGACGAGCACCTGAATTTCGTGTCCCGTGACTCGCACATCGAACGTCTCGGTGCGGCACTTCGAGTTCGGGTTGTCCAGCCACGTTCCGGTTTTGATGGAAAACCGCCAGGCGTGCCACGGACAAGTGACGCCGCCGTCCTCGACGTAGCCGCTGGCCAACGAGGCTCCCATGTGCGGGCACAAATCATTGATTGCCGAATACTCACCATCGGTCAAGAAGATGGCGACCATCTTGCCGTTGACGTGGAAGGCTCGGCCTTCCCCATCGGGAATGTCGCCCACATGAGCGACCGTCTGAAAATCTGCCATCGAATGCCTCGTGCGAGTTGAACCGCCAGTGCGGACGACCGAAGAGTAGAGGCTCGGCGAATCCGTCTCAATTCAGTCGGTTCGCAATCACGGACGTTAGCTGCCTTCCGTCGTTTGTCTCGATACATTTCGTTGCCTCAATCCTCTGATGATCGTGATTCATGCCGCTGTTTGATTCCGACTTTCTGAAGAAGCTCGAATACCTGTCGCTCGTCTCGCGGCGGCTGTT
The DNA here is from genome assembly GCA_003669125.1 of Planctomycetota bacterium. Classification (GTDB taxonomy): domain Bacteria; phylum Planctomycetota; class Planctomycetia; order Planctomycetales; family Planctomycetaceae; genus SXKJ01. The sequence goes on along the minus strand of QWQF01000007.1, from coordinate 222 downwards.
TCGTGGCTCATTGCTGGCTCAGCGGCGCACGATGCAGACCGGCGGCGGCATCGAGTTTGCCGATCATCGCGAGTACTCGCATGGAGATGACTTTCGGCATCTGGATTGGAACGTGTTCGCTCGGCATGGCGAAATGCTGCTGAAACGGTTTCAAGAAGAAGAGGACTTGCACGTCTATTTGCTGCTGGATTGCTCGCGGAGCATGGCGTTCGGCTCGCCGCC
>QWQF01000256.1 GCA_003669125.1 Planctomycetota bacterium | reverse complement strand
CGGAATGATGCTGCGTCTGGGTGACCTCAAAACAATTCAACCAACGGGCTCCCTTCAGAGAGCAGGTTGTAAGGGCGGTTCTGGTTGTCGATGGCTTCCAAGTCGTGGATGCCCATCGCGTGATAGATGGTGTGGACGATGTGCTCCGGACCGACCGGACGATCCGCCGGATAGGCACCGATCTTGTCACTGGAGCCATAGACCTGTCCGCCTCGAATGCCGCCGCCGGCCAGGAGCGCGGTTTGGCAGTGCGTCCAGTGATCGCGGCCCGGTTCCGCGGCACCGCTGCCTCCCGAACGAGGGTCACCAAGTTTCGGCGAGCGTCCCATCTCGCTCGTGACCACGACCAGCGTCTGGTCCAACAGTTCGCGAGCGTGCAAGTCGTCGAGCAGCGCGGCAAATGGTTGGTCGAACTGCGGCAGCAGGTAGTCCCTGAGGCAGGAAAAATTCTTCCAGTGCGTATCCCACGCGCCGCCGAGACAACCGCGCTTCTTGTCTTCCTCGTAGTCGTGGTACCAGTAGACCGTGACAAATGGCACACCCGCCTCGACGAGCCGACGCGCCATCAGCATGCTCATCGCGTTGACGGTGTTGCCATATTTCTGCCGAACCGATTCAGGTTCGCGCGATACGTCAAAGGCCGTTTTCGATCCCTGAGAAGTCAGCAACGACAGCGACTTGCGCTGATGCAGGCTGTAGTTCCGAACGGATGCACTGCGTTCCAAGTCCCGCTCAGCGTCACTGATCGTCTTCAAAAGTTCGTGCCGACTCTGCAGTCGCTCGACCGTCACATCTCCTTCGAGCGTCAGCGCGGGACTGCGAAAGTCGAGCGGCGCTGCGTGCTTGCCTTCGACATACAAAGGGTCATGCTGCACCCCCAGCCGAGCGGCAATCGCACCCGGACGATGGATGCCGTTTTCTCCGGATTTCGACGGCAGCCAGACAAGCGACGGCAGCGTTGGATGCGCGGGCAACTTATGAGCCACCACCGAACCCACAAATGGCCAGTCATCCGGCAGAGCCAGCCGGGAATTGGGAAACGACTCTCCCGGCGGATGCCCTGTCAAGTTGTAGTAGAACCCCGGATGATGATCATTCGGCCCGCGGCCATGCTGCCCCAGCGACCTCACCAATGCCAGGTGATGCGCCTGCCGTGCCAAATGCGGCAGATACTCGCACAGGTTGATGCCGGGCGCGGAGGTGGAGATGGACTGAAAGTCTCCGCGAATCTCGCGAGGCGCTTCGGGCTTCATGTCCCACAAGTCGACGTGCGACGGCCCGCCATTCAACCAGATCAGGATCGTGGACTTGGCCGTCGCTCGACGGGCCGTCGGCGTCTCCGGCATGGGAGGTGCCGCGAGAGCGGTTGGCCCGCACGACGCCCCTGCGAGTCCGAGGCCCGACGCAACCAGAAACTCTCGGCGATGGATGGCTGTGCGTTCCATTTTGCGATGAATTCGGCCAGTGGGCATCATGACGCGTTACCCGACCCTTAGGACAATTCCTTGATGGGCCGGCCATCGCCATGAATCATGGAAATCGGGCGGCCGGAAGGATGGACGTACTGCAAGTCTTGTTCGATTCCCAAAACGTGAAAGCACGTGGCCATCAAGTCTTCGGGGAGGATCGGTCGTTCTCGCGGATAGGCACCGTGGGAGTCCGAGGCGCCGATGATCTGGCCCATTTTCAAGCCGCCTCCCGCCAGGATCAGCGGATTGATCGGTGCCCAGTGGTCGCGGCCGGCATTCTTGTTCATGCGAGGCGTGCGCCCGAATTCTCCGGTGATGACCAGCAGTATCTCCTCGTTCAGGCCGCGCTCGCGCACGTCGTCGATGAAGGCCGAGACGGCTTGGTCCAATGGTGGACACAGAAACTGGCAGCTCGGGATGATGTCTTTGTGGTGGTCCCAGCCGTCGATGTTGCCGTTTGTGCTGTTGTTGATCGTGACGAAGCCGACTCCCGCTTCACACAGACGCCGCGCTAAGAGCAACTCCTGACCAAGCCCGGGACCATATTGCTCGCGCAGACGGGGTTCTTCTCGCGTCAGATCGAACGCCTGTCGCGCGTGACCTGTGATCACCCGCAGGGCCTGATCCTGGAAGTCATCGATCCCTCGCCAGGCACTGCTTTGATCGTGGCTGCGCTCCAGGCGATCCAAGGAACGCATCAGCGTCAGGCGGTCGGAGAGTCGGTCGCGCGGGATCGTCAGCGTCATGTCCGCCATCAGCGAACTGTTGCCGGTGCCCACGTGGAAAGGCTCGGCTGCGGCGCCCAACCAAGCCGCGTTGTCTCCCTCGTAGCCGGGAATCGTCCGCATGTTCAAGTAGGTTGGAACTCCCGCTTGCCGATGCACGGGGCCGCGAGCGCGGGCGACGACCGAGCCGATCGACGGCGTCAACTGCTTGATTCGCAAACCCGACTTGCCGAAAAACTCCGGCGGCCACGGATGGCCCGTCTTGACCCAATGAGCGGCACCGCCGTGATCGCCGTCGCTGTGCGTGAACGAGCGGACAATCGCCAGCCGATCTGCGACCTGAGCCATTTGAGGAAACTGCGATCCAAACTCCACGCCGGGCAATCGCGTCGAGATCGAACCAAGCGGGCTGCGAATCTCGACAGGTGCCTCGCTTTTTGGATCGAACGTCTCGAATTGCGAAGCGCCGCCTTCGAGAAACAGAAGGATGACCGAGGTCTTTTTGGTGGGCGTCGATTGCTCCGCCCCGCCCGCTCGTGCGCGCAGCAGATCCGCCAGCGTCATTCCCGTCAGACCGAGCGTGCCGATCTGCAAGACATCGCGCCGACTCCACCGATTTCCCGGCCGTCGCCCGCGGTTCTGTTCAATCAAGCTCAACACGTTGGTCTCCTCTTGGCGACAGTATCTTATCCCGGATTGCCGTCTTGATGGCTAGCTCGCCTCCGCGCTGGCCGTCCAACCGCTCAGCCCGGCGAGCGCCGCGCCGACGCCCAGCCGCAAACAGTCGCGGCGTGTCCATTCAGCTTGATTCTGAAGTCGCGTCATATTGATGGTGCTCCTCATTCTGCGGCGGCCGCTTCGATTCGATAGAGCGAGTTGGCCGTGCGGACAATCAGCGCGTTTCCATCAATGGCAGGGGTGGCTCGTACTGGCTGGTTGGCCAACGAATTCACTGCCAGAACATCGAACTTCCGACCGGGACGGAGGATCGTGCAGTTCGCATCTTCGTGGAACAGGTAAATGCGATTGTTCGCAACGATGGGCGTGGCCGAATACTGACCGTCGAGACGTTCCTTCCAGACGAGCGTTCCAGACTTCGCCTCCAGGCAAGTGACGAGCCCCGCGCGGTTCACTACGTACAGCAGGTCATCGACAAGCAACGGCGTACACCGAGCCGGCATGCTGCGACTCTCCTTCCAGGCGATGTGGCTTTCGGTGACGTCGCCACTGCCGTCGTGACGAATGGCCCACAGCTCCGGGTGATCGTGATCGACGATGGCGAACACGAGACCATGTCCGGCCACGGGCCGTGGAGCAATCGACCAGCCTTTGTGGCGGACGCGCCAGAGTTCCCGGCCGGAGACATCGTACGCATACACGCCCTGCCCGACCGAACTGACCAACTGAATCCCGTCGCCTCGAGGAGCGATGCCGGGCATGCCGTAAGCCTTACGCTGATGGACGGGAACCGTCGAGTAGTCGAAGGACCGGGACGTTTTCCAGACGGTTTCACCCGTCGCTTTGTCGAGCGCGATGATGTACTGGACGTCGCGGCCATCGACGTGGAAGACCAGATGGCCGGCGATGATGGTCGGTGAACTGGCCGGCCCCGCGTTGGCCTCGTGGTCGCAGTTCAGATCCCGCCGCGACCAGATCGTTTCGCCCGTCCGCGTGTCGAGACAGGCTGTCCCATAGGTGCCGAAGTGGATGAAAACGCGGCCTTGCTCGATGACCGGCGTGGGCGTGGCGTAAGTGTTGTCGTCGCTGATCTTCTGCGGCTCTGCGACGTCAAAGACATGCCGGTCGTGCAGAACGCGTCCGGAGTTCTTATCGACGCAGACGGCGTACAGTTTGTGCCCGTCGGTCGTCGCCGTCGTCAGCCAAATCTGATCGCCGTGGATCACTGGAGAGGACCAGCCGCGATCGTGGATCGCCGTCTTCCACGCCACGTTCTCACCATCCGTCCAATGGACCGGCAAGTCCGCCTTGTCCGCATGACCATCGCCGGTTGGTCCGAGCAACTGCCACCAGGATTCTTCCGCCGAGCACAGGTTCGCGTGGAAGAGGTTCACAACCAACGCGAAGCAAAGAATCAAAGTGGCTCGCATGTGTGGTCCCTTCATGAATCGGAGCGAAGTGGCGGCAACAGGATGAAAGTGAATCATCGGTTTCCTGCAAACGCGAGTCCATTCGTTGGCATTGCCGAGCATGTCGTAGGCTACCACTAGCGGCACCGTGTCACCCGGCGAACCCAGCCAGCGACATAATCAGGGGAGTGGCGGGGTGACGATGGCCAGTCCTCCGCCGGTCAGAGTGGCGATGATCTCGTGTCGACCGTCGCCATCCACGTCCCCCGACGCTGCGGCCACGATCTTGCGGGGTATGGCAACACGTGGGCATGCCTTAACGCGATCAGACGTCAGTGGATTGTCTCTCTGTTGCAGCCACCAAACGATGCTGGCCTGATCCGCCGCAAGGAACACCACATCGCAAAGTCTGTCGCTGTTGAGATCGGTGACGAGCAACGGAGCGACATCTTTCAAAATCACCGTCGGGTCGGCATTGTCGCTAAAACCGGTGGGGCTGTTTTGCAGGTACACCAAAGTCTGATCGGGAGCGGGAACAACCAGATCGCGTTGGTCGTCGTCATTCAAGTCGCCGACCATGACCTGGCCAAGGAGCGGCTGGTCGCTGGCTGTGAACGGCGAGTTCAGCGTCACGACCTGGGCGGCGTCGGCGGGTTGAAGAATCTGCATCTTCAGAAATGGCCCGAAGTAAATGCGGATGCGGTTGTTCGCCGGCACGTCCAGCTTGCCAGACCAGTAGGTCGTGAAGACGACGTCATCTGTGCCGTCGCGGTCCATGTCGGCCAGGGTGGAACGCCAGTTGTCATTCCGCCCCACACCGGCGAAGTATGCCTCGCCGAATCGTCCGTTGCCTTGCCACTGTCGCCAAGCCGCACCCGTCAGGAAGTCGGCCCGGCCACTCTTGTTAACGTGCCCGACTGCAAGACCACCTGCGCCGGAGTCGTTGGCGTATTTCGACGGATGCTCTTTCTCAAAGCGTTCGGAACCGAGGAAAACGGAAAGCGTCCGCGTCCCTCGAATCGAGACGGCGAGATCGTTGCGGCCATCTCCGTCGAAATCGCCGATGACCAAACTGGCGGCCGCGTTCGCCGACGGCGCAGTCACACCTATGGGGATGACCCGGTCCGCCGGCATCGAGAATTTGCCATCTTTCTGAAAGAGCAGATGCAGGCGGAACACCGGAACCAGCGTGGGACTCTTCTGTGCTGACGCTTCGACGAGCGCAATATCCGCGCGCCCGTCACCATTGAGATCGCTCACCGCGATGGCCGAGGCTGCAGGCGTATCCGGTATCGTAACGACCTCCTGCTTCGCTTGGCCGAGCGCGGCAACCGCCATCGGCCCCACGAAGCAAAGCAAACTGCACATTAACGGGCAAAACGACTTTCGATGCATGCTGTGACCGGGGTTGGATTTCATCACTTCGCTGGCCTTAAAACGGCGTAGCTCAGCATGAACCAGGGCGCGCCGGTCATGCTGTCGGAGTCTTCGAGGTTGTCGATCCGCAACACGTTTGGCACGCCATCGCGCAGCGTCGCTCCCTTCACGGGAAAGCGCTGGGTGCTCCAGCGATCCGATTCGAAGGGATTCGCTCCCTCGAAGATCGTGTTGCCGTTCATCTGGATGCGGATTCGACAGGCGGCCGGGGCGTTGTCGTCGAGGCCGGCGATGATCAACTCGGAATCGCCCTTCAGCGGATAGGCCAACTGAAAGGTCGTTTGCAGCGACGGCGCCTTGGAGCGAGCGCCGTTAATCCAGATCACGTGACGGCGAGGGACTTCGCGCCAACTGTAGAACCTGGCCTCGCGGCCCGCTGTGAACTGATTCGGCGTCAGCACGACGCTGGCTTTGGCGTCGGTCTCTGTTTCCTTCAGCGCCAACTCCTGAACGCGGGCGTCCACTTCCGTCGCTTCCTTCAGATTGGGATTCTTGAGCAGCGTTTGCAGATACTTTTGCCGATATCCGACGAACGTCCCCAGCATCAGCCAGCGGCTCTTCAGCGCTGGCGGCACATTGTCGTAGATGGCAACGAGCTCTTCGGTCTGTTGACGGACACGTTCAACATTCCGTGCGGCGAGGGCGGTTGGCTCGAACCAACCGTAGTCATCCATCGCTTCGAGCGCCTTGAACGCCTTGATCAACTGCGGATAGTTCTCGGGGCCGACGAGTTTCTTCGCTGCCATCTCGCCCGATGCCGCCGGATCATAACCGCGACGATTCCACAGAGCGTCAGAAAGCGTCATGTTGATATACGGGTCCTCGCCGTTGTAAGCATAGAAAGCGATGCCTCGCAAAAATGCGTCGTCGTACCAGTCGCGCCAGGCCTTCATCGGTTCGCCGGGATAGGCGTAGTACGGGCTGCCGTGATAGGTACCGCAGGCATTCTGCCAAAAGACCGGCTTGCGCTGAGCCAGACCAGTGAACCATGCGAGTTGTTCGGCCGACACCTGCGTGGACTTCACCCGCGGGCCGCTCCAGTAGATGTCGATCGCCTTGGGCAGCTTGCCGATGGCGGCAAGATACGCATCGCGAGATTCGCCGTAGGTGGTCGTGTCATCCGGCCCACCCGCGCCAAAGTAGAACGGCGGGCAGAAGAGCATGCGAAACTTCGGATACTTCGCCGCAATGGCTGCATAAACCTTATTCAGGAAATACACGTCCGCCTCGCGCGCAACGCCAAAATCTCGAACATCCTCGGGGCTGAGAAAGAAGCGGTAGTCGTCATACAGCAGGCACAGATTGCCCCCGGCCTCGGCCAGCGCCAGTCCCGCCTTGACCACGAGCTGAAAATCTTCCTCAGACTTGGATCGCACTTGCCCCAACCCAACGTGACCACTGAAGGGGAGGATCGAGTCGTACCACGCGATCTGCAGCGGAGTGAGCTGCGCGCCAATCTTCTGAATGCGGGCTTTCCAGTCGTTGAACTGTGTCTCGTTGCGCAGCGGCAGTCGCCAGTCCGCCGGTTTGCGAAGCTGACGATAGATGACCACGTTCGAACGAAGAACATTGACTCCAAACCACGCCGCGGTCGCCTGGTCATCATCTTTGAATGGGGTATAGCCGCGAATGCCTGGGTACTCGGGGTAATCAAGAATGGTGGCCGCACGCACCTCGGGTCGCTCATTCTGCGTCGTGATGAGCTGGTTGAAGGAAGTGATGGCCCACAGTAGCCCGTGGAAGTCATGCCCCTTGAGGAACACGACGTTCTGCGCTCCATTCTTGGCGCAGTGCAGCAGGTAGCCTTCGGGCTTGTCTAGTATGGACAGTTTCCCGAGCAATGCCTGGTGCGTGCCGGTATCCCCGACGAGGATCAGTGTCTCACTGCGATCCTCCGCCGACGTAACAATCCGCGACTGGGCACCGTGCCGCTTGAGGCGCTCCACCAGCACGGCGACGCGCGCGTCCTCTGGAGCCACGTCCTTGCCCAGCAGCAGGCCCACACGTCCCAGCGGCAGGAACTCGTCGCGATATTGCGCCTGCTGCGGCGTGGGATAAACCGTGCCGGTGTAGTAAGGAATGACACGATCATCACGCACCGAGTCCGCAGCGGAAGCCGGGTAAGGCGCGGACAACAGGGCGAAACATGCGAGAAGCGGTAACAGTCGTGTTGTGGTCATGGTCCGAAAGTGGTCCATTCGCTTTGAGTGAATTCAACGGGGGCAGGTCTGTTTGATTTGCATATCGGGTAATGGTTTTACTCGTTGACGTCCGCGAGGACGAAGGGTTGATTCCAAATGAAGCCGTCTCGCGATCGATTCTACCCAACTTGCATCGCCCAAGGGGCTTCCTCGTTGAGCACACAATCGGACCGCATCCAACTCGACTTGGGTAAGCGGTTCATTGAGTCGCTCGACCCAATTTGGCAATCGAGGAAGTGGCCAGGACGTAAGCAACTTCGGATCGGGTTCCGATGCCTGGCACCAACGGCAAAGCGAACCCCAACGCCGCAAAAGACGAGGCCTGACCGGTCAGGACTCTTAAAAATGAGTCCTGACCCTTTTTGCCTTCCGCTTTCAACACGAATGGCAGCGAGCCACTCTTCCAAGTTGTGAGTGTCCATCGCGCGGTCGAGAGGTCATCGCAATTCCCCGATTGGTGCTCCGTCAGGAAGGAGGGAACTGGCGAACGTGGCGACGACGCAAGGAGTTTTCATGGAGTCACCTTTCTTGGCTATGAACGACGAATCAAAACAACTCGCGAATTGGCCGGCCGTCGTTTTGGACGACGGGATGCGGACGGCCTTGATTGTCGAGATACGTCGCATCGAGCGGGATATCGAAGTAGCGGTAGATTGTCGCCGCGATATCTCCCGGCGTGACCGGACGCTCTTTGATCGTGCCGCCGTCCCCTTCGGTCGCACCGATCACTTGGCCGTGTCGAAGTCCGCCGCCAGCGAGAGCCATCGACATGACTGGCGGCCAGTGATCACGCCCGTCGGTGTAGCCCCCTTGCAGGCCCATGATCGGCGAGCGGCCGAATTCCCCCATCGCGATCACCAGGACGTCGTCCAACAGGCCCCGTTCCTCCAGATCACTGACCAGCGTGGCCAGCGCGTGATCGAACAGCACCAGCAGCTTTCGCATTGCCACCGTAATGCCCCCGTAGGGACATGACGGGTGCTCTCCATGAGTGTCCCAACTCGCACCGCCGGAGTGATTCATGCCGATGGTGATGAAGGTCGCTCCCGCTTCGACCAGCCGGCGAGCGAGGAGTGCCTGTTGAAACCACAGATGCCTGCCGTAGCGTTCTCGATTCTCCGCCGGTTCGCGCGAGAGGTCGAAGGCGGCCTGCGCCTGGCCTCCCAGTACCATGTCGAGAGCTTGGCCTTGGTAGGCGTTCATCGCGGCGAGCGAGCCACCTTGATCGATGCCACTTCGCAAACAGTCGAAATCTTTCAGCAACGCTCGCCGGTCACCCAACCGGTCGAACGTGAGTCCGTCCGGCAATTGGAACAGACTGGCTCCCGTCAGCTTGCCGGTGTCGATGCCGTTGATGTCGTAGACGGGCAGGCTGCTGGCTTGCTCGGCGATGAAGGGGTCGTATTGCTTGCCGAGGTATCCTGCGAACGCGAGGTGCTTCCGCGGTGACGCGACTGCGGCGGCGTAAGCGGGCATCGCGGCCTGATTCGGCCCGTGCATTTTCGCCACGACCGAACCGATCGCGGGGAACTTGGCATCCGCCGTACTTGAACCAAGGTGCCCCGTTTGGAAAACGCGGTTCGGATTGTGGCTACTCCCGCGCGCATCGACCGACCGAATCAGCGTGAACTTATCGAGCATCGCCGCTTGCTTGGGAAGATGCTCGCAAATCTGCACTCCCGGCAGCTTCGTGGAGATCGCCGCGAACGGCCCGCGATTGACCGACGGCCGATTCGGCTTCACGTCCCAACTGTCAATTTGACTAGGTCCACCGGACATCCAGAGCAGAATGAGGCTCTTGGCTCCCGCCGTCTTCCGAGCCGAATCAAACGCCTGAGCACGACATCGCAGCAGTTCCGGCAGACTCAACCCCGCGACTCCCGCCAGTCCGGCTTTGAGCATTCCGCGCCGACTGGAAACAGTCAGCCCTTCCCGCTCATTCGCGTAGAAATTCTGAAACGCATGCTGCTGGTGAGCTGGCCGCTCGCAGAACAGATTGGGCATTTGGAAACCTCCGATCGAGATTCATTGTTGGCTTGTGCATCGCGAATGTCGAATCCCGCACCGATGGCAGACTCGTAGCATGGATCACCCACGTTCTTCAAATCCGGTGGCCAGCGGCTTCTGCCCTTTGAGCTTCACCGCCACGCCGGTCATCCCGGCGCTGGGGAGCATGAACTGCGTGCCGCGAAAACCGTCGGCGTACTCGAACTGAAACAGCACCGCTTTGTCGTCCTCGCGGATGTTCTTCTTCGACTTGGGGATGACGTCGTAGACCGCGTCCATCACGTTGGCCGTTATCCAACCGTCATCGACCGCTTGCCAGACGGCTTTGCCTTCAAGACATCGCACCCATTTCACTCCGTGCTCGACGTTGCGGCGGCGTTCGACGAGCGCTTGGTAGGTCTCCAGCGCGTCAAACCAGTTCGCGCACCGGTTCTCGGCGATCGAGGAGATACTGGGGGCGGCCGTTGGGATCAGTGATGGTGGCGGTGTTCACGTCGATGCCGAGTTGTCGGTAGAGCGTCGCGAACACGTCTTGATAATGGATCGGCCGATCTTGTGGGACTTCTCCCAGACGATTGGTCGAGCCGATCACCTGCCCCATGCGCATGCCGCCGCCGGCGAGCAACGCACACGACGCTTGCGGCCAATGGTCGCGGCCTCCGCCCGGATTGATGCGCGGCGTGCGACCGAATTCGCCCCAGGCAATGACGCTGACATCCTGATCCAGTCCGCGCGCGTGCAAGTCTTCGACCAGCGCGGTCACTCCCTGGTCGAGCTTTCCGAGTTGTTCGGGCAACCGTTCAAAGTTCGCGCCGTGACGATCCCAACTGCCGAACGACAGCGTCACGCAACGAACTCCCGCTTCGACCAGTCGCCGAGCCATCAGAAACTGATCCATCCAGTGCGGTCCCGCGTCTTCGCCGAACGCGGGGGACGAAGCACCGCGGCCGTAGCGGTCTCGCAACGCAGGATCTTCCTTGTCGAGATCCATCGCTTCGACCAGCTTGCTCGACGTCAGCACATCGAACGCTTTCTGTGTGAAGGCATCGACCCCTTGCAGCTTCGAGCTGGTGTCAACATGTCGGCGGAAAGTGTCGAAGCTCGTCAGCAACGTCTGTCGATTCCGAAGCTGGTCCAGCGTGACTCCGTTGAGCCGCATGTTGGCCATGCCGTCGCTGTCCGGCTGGAACGGTGCGTAGGCATGTCCCAAGAAGCCCGGAAAACCGGGATTGGAATACGGAGCGTGCCCGGTCTTCGTCGTCAGCCCGACAAACGGCGGCACTGCCGGATCGACCGCTCCCAGAATCTTCGCGACGGCGGCACCCAGCGACGGATGATCGTCCTGACGCCCTTTCGGACCGATCGGATAGCCGCTCAGGCACATGTCCGACGCGTGCTGATCGGGGCCGCCGTACAACGACCGAATGATGGCGAACTTGTCCATCATCTTCGCCAGTCGAGGCATGTGCTCGCAGATTTCAATTCCCGGCACGTTCGTGTTGATCGGCCGGAACGACCCGCGAATCTCCTTGGGCGCGTCCATTTTCAAATCGTACATGTCCTGATGTGAAGGCCCACCGGATAAGTAGATCATGATGATCGCCTTGTGCGACAGCTTTTTGCCGCGCGTCACCGGCGATGCCTCTTCCGCCTGGAGAATTTGAGGCAACGTCAGCCCGCCCAATGCCAATCCGCCGAGCTTCAAGAAGTGCCGGCGCGAGTGTCCATCGCAGGTGCGTGCGCGTCGCTGACTCAAAATCGAAAGCATGTGAGGTCTTTCCGTGAAGATGTCGTCTAAGTTTTCGTCCCGTGGGATAGGCTTCCAGCCTGTCAAATCCCTCGGCAAATCAATGACAGGCAAGGTGCCTGTCCCACGTTTCAACCAAGTTGTCGCCCCGGTAAACAACATGAAGGTGGCGTGTGAATGTTCCTGATCAGCGAGTCACCAAAACGCATAAGCACCTTAGCATATCTTGACGAAGGACGCGACATTTCCTTGGAAACAGCTCGGTTTGTCGTCTCGCTTTCAGGAGGAAACACGACGAAAACTTGCCGCCTGAAGGCGGAACTACAAACT
>QWQF01000098.1 GCA_003669125.1 Planctomycetota bacterium | reverse complement strand
TTCAAGTTTCGGCCGCATGGCGAGTGCGGCGTCGAGTACTCCGAAATCCTGCCGCACACGGCGACCTGTGCCGACGACATCGCCGTCATCCGCTCGATGCACTCCGAGCACAACAACCACGAACAAGCTCTCTGGCAAATCCACACCGGCCGCATCGTCACCGGCCGGCCGACGATCGGAGCCTGGGTTAGCTACGCGCTCGGCAGCGAGAACCAGAATCTGCCGTCGTACGTTGTCCTCCGCAACGACAACGGCTTGCCGACAGATGGGACTCGCAACTGGTCGAGCGGCTTTCTGCCGCCGCGTTATCAAGGAGTCCACTTTCGCAACACGGGAACTCCGGTGCTGTACCTGCAACCGCCGGCCGCGGTCTCGGACAACACGCAACGATTACGGCGCGACCTGCTGCGGCAACTCAACGACGAACATCTCGCGCGGCAACCTCGCATCGCCCCGGATTTGGAAGCTCGCATCGCCAGCTATGAATTGGCAGCGCGGATGCAGTTGTCCGCGGGAGCCGCCTTGAATCTCGCCGAAGAAACCGCCGAGACGCAATCCGCCTACGGGCTCAGCCAACCCAAGACCGACAGCTATGGCCGCCGCTGCTTGATCGCTCGGCGACTGGTCGAACGCGGAGTCCGCTACATCCAAATCTTCGTCGAGAGCCAAATCTGGGACACACACGCGAACAACGCCACCGGCACGAAGAACTGCTGTGAACAGACCGATCAACCAACCGCCGCGCTCTTGAAAGACCTCAAGCAGCGCGGCCTGCTCGACAGCACACTGGTCGTCTGGGGCGGCGAATTCGGTCGCACTCCGGTCAGCCAATCGGGCGACGGCCGCGACCACCACAAGCAAGGCTTCTCGATGTGGCTGGCCGGCGGAGGCATCAAAGGTGGCCAGGCCTACGGCGCGACTGACGAACTCGGCTATCACGCCGTCGAGAACCGAGTCATGGTCGCCGATCTGCACGCCACGATCCTGCACCAACTCGGCCTCGACCACAAGCGCGTCACCTTCAACGTCCACGGCCGCGACGAACGCCTGACCGACGTCTACGACGCGAAGGTGCTGACGCCGCTCTTGGCGTGAGTTCGAGTTGACCGGACGCCCACGTCCGATCGCGCAATTGTTCGGACGTAGACGCCCGAACTACGGACTCGGATTCGTCGTGAATTCGCCGACGAGCGTCTTGTCCTTCACCGACCACACTTGCAGCTTGCCGGTGAAGTCACCCGCAATCAAACGCGCACCATCGTGCGTGAAGACAACGCGCGAGGGGATGTCGGTGAAGCCCTCGAACTTGGCGACTTGATTCGCTCCGCTGTTGTTCCACAAGCGGGCAGTGAGGTCTCGGCCGACGGTGGCGAAGTCGCCACTGCGCGAGTAGTTTACCGAGAGCACGCCAGGAATCTTGCCTCGCGGCAACGGTGTCGGCGTGGGACCGGTGTGAGCGTTGACCGAGCGAGTCGGAAAGCCGTCTTCGGCGTACCAGAGAATGACTCGGCCATCTTCGCTAGCGGTGGCGAGCATCTGCGAGTCGGCTCGCCAACTCATGTCGGTGATCATGTCTTTGTGGTCACCGAGCGTGAAGAGAATGCTGCCGGTCTCCGGCTCCCAGACGTAAACGCCGCCGTTGCGGTCGCCGCTGGCGAGCATCTCGCCGTTCGGACTGAACTCGATCGACGTCACCCAGTCGGTGTGCTTCTTGATCTTGTGCTTCAGCTCGCCGGTTTCGGTCGAGAAGATTTTCACGAGCCTTGCTGGCCCGCCGAGCGCGATCCACTTCTGATTCGGGCTGATGTCCGCGGCGAGCACGCTGTCAGTTTCATCGCCAATCTCGGTGATCCGTTTGCCGGTCGATACATCGAACAGCACCGCCTTGCCGACATCGGCCCCGCGTCCACCTGCCGCCAACAACAGCTTGCCGTTGCGGCTGAACTTCAAGACGTGCGGAATTCGTTCCGGGAACGGCAGCACGCCGATCAGCTTCAAGTCGTCGGTGTTGTAGAGCAAAATTCGCTCGTGCCCCGCGACCGCGACGAGCGGTGCCCACGGACTGGCCGCAAGCGCGGTAACCGGATGCGGCCGCTTGGTCTGAGGCAGCGACAACTCCGGCAACTTCTCCGGCATCGGCGGCGGACCATCTGGCTTACCGGTCGAGACCGACGCCAAATCGAGATCGACTTTGCGAGTCGCATTCTTCGCCGCGCTGACCGAAGTCTCCGGCGCGCCGAGTTCAATCCACTTCTTGATGACGGCGAGATCCGCCTCCGGAATCTTCGGAGCCTTCGGAGGCATAAACGGCTCTTCGATGTGAGCGACCGCCTTGTACAACCGGCTGGAATCGGGACTTCCCGCCGCGATCGCTTCGCCGCTGCTGCCGCCGGCCATCAGCGTTTGATACGTCATCACGTCGAAGTCCGACGTTGCCTTGTCTGGGTTATGACAGTTGCCGCAATGCTTCCGCAGAATTGGCGAGACGTGGTCCTTGTACGTGACAACCTCTTTGGGCTTCGCGGCGTCGGACTTGTCTTGGGCAACGGCTGGGGCAACGAGGCAGGCAAAGATCGCGAGTGCAGGCAGGCGGGAGATCACGGCAAACTCCAAATGGAATTAGTGGTTGAATGCGAACTCGGTGGAGTTGAAGAGTCCCCACAGGATGTCGCCGTAAACCATCAGCGGGACGTTTCCGGCTTGACGAGCGCGGGCTTCGGCGAGTTGTTTTTCGGTCGTGGCGATTTGTTTTTCGAGATTGCCGAGAGCCTCCGCTTCCTGGCCGTCGTCTTTCAGTTTCTCGTATTCGGCCTTCAGCGATTTCGCCTGCTCTTCGAGACGGCGGTAGGCTTGGTCGATTTGTGCTCGCAGGCCGGCGAGCTTGTCGACGCGTGACGGGTCTTCGAGTTCCTGATTGATGAGGTCGACCAGCTTCGCGGTCTCGCCAGCAGTCGGCTTGCGGGAGAGGGCGAGGATGTAAAGTTCCTCGACAATCTTCGCCGGCGGTTGCTTCGCGGCGAGCAGTGATGGAATCAAGCGGCTGCCGGCGACCTTGAGCGTGATCGTGTCGCCGTTGACCAAGTGCAAAGCTTGCGAGAGGTTGGCCTCTTTGTTGACCTCGCACGAGCAAGCTGATTCACGCGGGGCGCGACCGAATGTCGTGAGGAAAAAGTTCGTCACGTTGCCGGCGTAGATTTGCACGGCGCGTGTGCCTTGAGGCGACGACTGGAAGCGATCCTCGGTGCCGGTGATGCGTGTGATCGTGTCGAGCAGCACCTCGGCTTGCAGGCGGCGGACGTAGCCGTGTGAGAAGTACGCTTCGTCAAGTTCGTTGGTCGGGTTTGTCGCGGCGGAGAGTTGATACGTCCGCGAGTTGCAGATGTCGCGGATCAGTTTCTTCTTGTCGAAGCCATATTCCGCCAGCTTTTTCCCCAGCGTTTCCAGCAATTCTTTGTTGCTGGGCGGGTTGCTGATGCGGACGTCATCGACCGGTTCGACGATACCTCGGCCGAAGAAGTGCGACCAGATGATGTTGGCCATTGTCTGGCCGAATGCGGCGTTGTCGGGCGACGTCAGCCACTTCGCCAGCGAAACGCGCGGGTCTTGCCCTTCGACGTCGGGAGCGTCGCCGCCCAAGAACTTCGGTTTCATCTTGCGACCGTTGACCGGGTGCTCGACGGTGTTGTTGGCGTTGTTGTTGAAGACCACGACCTCGCGGCCTTCGACGCCGCGCTTCATGTTCACGCCGGCGAAGAAGCTGGCAAATCCGTAGTAGTCATCCAGCGTCCAACGGTCGAACGGGTGATTGTGGCACTGAGAACATTGAATGCGTGTGCCAAGGAAGACTTGAGCGAAATCCTCCGCGGTCTTCTGCGGCGTGAGCCGTTCGACGGCGGTGTAAAGGTTCGACGTCGGCTGCTTGATGTTGCTGCCGTTGCCGACGACCAACTCCGCAACCATCTCGTTGAGCGGCCGATTCACCGCCATCTGGTCGTGAATCCAACCGGCATACGACCACATCGCCTTTGCGTCGCGACCGTACTGCGGTTGATTGTTGACGGCTCGAATGCGGAGCAACTCACCCCACTTCATCGCCCACATGTCGATGAACTCTTCGCGGTCCAGCAGTTGGTCGATCAGCTTCGCTCGTTTGCCTTTGTCCGTGTCGGCGACAAAGCGTTCGTATTCCTCGCGTGTCGGCGGGAGGCCAATCAGGTCGAGCGAGACTCGCCGCAAAAACGTCTCGTCGTCACAGATTTCCGACGGAGCCATGTGCAGCTTCTTCAGTTTGTCGAACACCAGCGTGTCGACGAAGTTCGACTCGAGCGTGTTCGGCCAGACGAACTTGTCGTCGGTCGGGAGAACGAGCACTTCGCTGCCGACCGTGAACTTGTTGAAGCGAGCGAAGACGAACGCACCGCCTCGATTGTTCCCTTTCGCAATCCCCTCTTTGTCGATGCTGACGACGGCGTCGTTGTTGGTCATGAACAACGCCAGCTTCGTGACATCACGCACCGAGCCATCGGAGTATCGCGCCATCACGACGGTCTTTTGCGTTTGATCCTTCCCCGCGAAGACGGTCTTCGACGGCAGCAGATCAATGCCCAACGGCTCCGGCGTGTCCCCTTTGTCATCGGGAGCACCCGCTTCGATCCAGCGAAGCATCGTCCGATAGTCGTCGCTGTCGGCGGTAAAAAGCTGGCCGCCGGTGTGATCAACTTCGCCGGTGGCCTTTTCCAACATCAGGCTCTTCTCCGGCACGGCGAGATCAATGCGACGCCCAACCAGTTGCCGAGTCAGCCGGTAATAATCTCCCGCCGGGTCATACCCAAACAGCGAGAGCATGAAGCCATCCTTGCCGCGAGCCGCTCCGTGACAGCTTCCGGTGTTGCATCCCGACTTCATGAAGATCGGCATCACGTCGAGCCGGAAACTGACATCGCGCGAACTGGTCGCCTCTTTAACCGTGACTGACACCTCCGCCTTGAGCTGCCCCAATTCCACGAGCAATTTCGTCTCGCCATCCGCCACCGGCTTGAGCGTCTGCCCGTCGAGACCCGCCACCTTTGCGTCGGCGATGTGCAGCTTCACCGAGCCAGACACATCTCGTGTGATGCCTTGGTCATTGACGACCTGCACCGCAATCGCCTGCCGACCCCCTTGGCCTCGCAATGAAATCTCGGACGGAAAGACTTTCAGTTGCGTGCCGGCATCGGCGAGGCAAACAGAGGTTGTTGCCAACATCGTCAGCCAGGCCAACGACAAATTTCGGAGTTTCATGGAATCACCTTTTTCAAATCTTTTTGCCGCACAGTCTTTGGCAAGAAAATGACTCGACCGTTTTGTTTGTCTCACGAGCAGCCTTCAGGTTTCATGGCCGCCATGCGTTGTTCCATTTCTTCGGGGGTGAGGTCTTCAATGTGCGTGGCGATGGTCCACTTGTGGCCGAACGGGTCTTCGAGTGTGCCAGAGCGGTCGCCGTAGAACTGGTTCTGAACCGGGCGAAGCTCCTTGGCTCCAGCCGCAATCGCACGGGCGAAAACTTCGTCCACTTTTTCCAGATAGAGCATCAGGACAATCG
Organism: Planctomycetota bacterium; assembly: GCA_003669125.1. GTDB lineage: Bacteria > Planctomycetota > Planctomycetia > Planctomycetales > Planctomycetaceae > SXKJ01. The sequence continues at coordinate 6,439 of QWQF01000098.1, read as the reverse complement.
GAGTTCCGCCAATCGTCTTCGGGCTGAGTGCTCCCATTTCGGGGAACTCGTCGGCCAGCATCATCGGTGAGTCGCCAATCTTGATCTCCGCGTGCATCACCGCACCGTCCGGTCCCGGCATCCGCACCAACTCGGTCGCATCGAAGGCTCGTTTGTAGAATTCAATCGCCTCGGCCGCCCCTTTGATAATCAAGTACGGCGTCGCAGTGTGATATCCATCCGGAATCGGTTTGACGGGCATGGTTAGGCTCCGAAGTCGCCGCTATTTCGACGCCGCTTTGACGCCCCGTTCGGCATCGATGCGGAGCGTGCCGATGCCACTCAGTTGGCGAACGGCTTGACCCTCTTCGGTGACGATCAGATCGAGCGTGATGCCCTGATAGCCGCCGGTCAAACATTCGTCCGTGGCCTTCAGCGTGAACGTGACTTCTTTGTCTTCCGAGGTGATTTCGCGGAACGGCTCGACCAGTTCGACGCCTCGCGGCAAGCGAGCCAGCGTCGCCTTGGCTTTGCCCTCGAACGGCTTCAAGTGGTTAAGCTTCACAGTGATGTTGGCGGTCTTGCCGCGTTCGATCGAGGCACGGGCGAACTTGGCGTCGATGTGCGGTTCGGCGACGAGCAGCTTGAACGCCTTCGTCGAGACGTAGGTCCGGTTGGCTCCGTCGCGATACGCCGGGCGTTGAGCTCCACTGACGGCCGAGAGGGTCACTTGGTAGGCACCGGCCGTCGCGTTGCGTGCGGCTCCGAGCAGGTATTCGCCTTCCGACTTCTCCGTTCGAATCGTGATCGGTGTGCCGGTCGAGACACCGTTCGGCTTCCATTCCATCGCCACACTGACCGGTTCCTCGAAGCCCTCCGCGCGAACGATCTTGAATTTCAGCGAGATCTCGCCGTTCTGCACGAGAGCAGATTTCGGCTCGTCGATCTCAATGGAGAACGGTGCCGACTCCGTGACTGCGATGGCGAGTTTCTCAAACGTATTGAAGACGTAGTAGTCGTTGTTGCCCGACGCGCTCATCGGGATGGACTGGCGGAAGCCGCTGACGAGTTTTCGTTCCGCGTCACCTTTGGAGTCATCGCCGACGGGCCGAGCGACGATCTCGATGAACTTGCCTTGCAGCTTGGCATCGGGAGCGGCCTCGAAGACGACGGGGACTCGCGGCATCGCGGGGGTGACTCGCGGAGCATGCATTGTGACCCCTTCGGGGAGACCGAGCGCGACCAGTTCGAGTTCGCCGCTAAATGGGCGATTCGAGTTGATGATCGACAGTTGCGTGTTGTAGCGCCCGCCGCTCGGCACGCTGATTGACTGCCGCGACTGCGGTTGGAAGGCAGCCTCGCCGTCTTGCGGAATGTAGACGTAGACGGCATCGATCTCCGGCGAAATTTCGACACGATAAACGAAGTCCGCTCCGCCGTTGCCGCGATCGTCTTCGACACCGAGCACATAATCACCATCAGCCGCCACCGTGAAATCGAGGAACGGGTCGAGCGTGTCGCGGTTCATGCCGCCGAACGGCGGATAGCCGAGCTGATTCGGTCGCGAGTCCGTCGCTCGTTGCGGATTGCCTTTCGCTCCGACCTGTTTGATCCAGATGGTCGGATCGAGCGGCGAGCCGAAGGCGTTCGCGAGGCAATGCACTTTGAATCGCTCACCTTTTTTGGCGGTGAAGCGGAAGCAATCGACGTCGCCCGACTTCTCGATGATGCCGTTGAACGCGATCGGCAGACTCGCAGCCGATTGCGATTTGATCGCGTCTTCCGAATCATTCGGCTCGGCTTCCAGCACGTTGTCGAACGGAGAGACTCGTAACGTGTTCGGCGTCGGCGTGGGAATGTTGGATTCCGCATCGACCGCGACAAAGCGGAAGTCGCGGGACGACTCCGTCGCCGGCAACGTCACTGTCTGCGACCAGTCGCCTTTCGGATCGCCGAGGACTCGCACCGACAGTTCTTTTTCCGCCGGGCCACCTGCCGGGTAGAGACCGGTCGGCCGAGCGAACGTGCCGACGTGCAAGCGATAGACATCGTTCGCCGCCGAGTAGGTCGTGTGCCGGATTTCAACGAAGTACAGTCCGTCGTTCGGCGCGACCAGCGACACAACCGGGTCTTGCAGGAACAGAGCCGAATCATCCGCCGCGATCAACCGCTTCCCGTTGGCATCGAGCACCGCCAAGTGCAAATCGGGAATGCCTTGATCGACTCCCAATCGCACTGCTTCAATCTCGGCCGAGAGCCGCTGACCTTGCTTCGCCTCGATGCGGTACAAATCCACGTCGGTCGGTTCGATCATCCGGCCGAGCACCGTACTGTTGAGCGGCACAGCCTGCGACGACTCACGTTTGTCATTGCGAGCCTGCGGGGTTCGTTCGTCCTCTTCAATCGTGGCGAATGGCCCGACGGAGAAGCGTTGATATTCGCTGATCCCCGCCGCTGTCCGCAGTCGCATGCCATGCACGCCGAGCGGGCAATTGTCCGCGATCTTGAGCTTTACTCGGATGCCTGAACCGGCTTCGACTCGGCCGCGATATCCGCGGATCTCGATGTTCCCTTCGACCGATTCAATCGACTCGACGGTGATGCCCGGTTCGTACACCAAGACTTCTTCCGGCTTGTCGAGATACTTGCCTTGGAGCATCACTTCGACCGTCGTGCCTCGCTGTCCACCCGGCGGAACGATGCGAGCGAGTCGCGGGGTTCCGGCCTCAGCAACAAAAGCGGAAGCCAGCACAATCAGGCCAGCCAGGAACGAAACTCTTCGCATGGCGATGTCCTTGAATCGAAGCCAAAAGTCGCAAGTGAAAAGCCTCTGACGCAAAGCCACTGAGTCGCAAGACTCGCAAAGGAGGTCTGTCCTTTCCGTTTCTTGGCGTCTCCGCGGCTTTGCGTCAGAAACGGTTTCCGGGATTAGCTGACCAATTCTTTGATGACCTCGCCGCCGTCGATGATTTCGATGGGGCGAGCGCCGGGGGCCATCAGTTCTTTGTCGGCGTTGATGCCGATTTGTTGATAGACCGTCGTGAGCACGTCTTCGATGCGGACTGGGTTTTCTTCCGGTTCGCTGGCGGTGCTGTTCGACGAACCGTACACGAGGCCGCGTTGCAAGCCGCCACCGGCCATCGCGACGGAGTAGACTCGCGGGAAGTGATCACGGCCGGCGGTTGCGTTGATCTTCGGAGTACGGCCGAACTCGCTGGTGACGAGCACCAGTGTGCTGTCGAGCATTCCGCGCTCGTCGAGGTCGCTGATCAGACCGGCGAGAGCTTGATCGAGCGTCGGGGCTTGACGGCGCATCGCGTTCTCGATGCCGGCGTGGTGATCCCAGCCGCCGAAGCTGACGGTCGTGAATCGCACGCCCGCTTCGATCAGACGACGAGCGAGCAGGAAACGCATTCCCGCTTCGTTGTTGCCGTACTTGGACTTCGTCGCGTCGGATTCTTTCGTGATGTCGAACGCTTCGCGAGCGGCGGGCGACGAGATCATCGCGTAGGCTCGTTCGTAGAACTTGTCCATCGCTCCGAGTGCTTCGGCCTTGCTGGCAATTTTGCGGAAGTGTTCATCGACCGTCTCGCGAATGCGCTGTCGCTTGTAAAAGCGGTAGTCATCGACGCCGGCCGGCAGCATCAGGTCTTTGACTTGATAGCCCGACCGACCCGGATCGCTGCCGATGCCGAACGGGCCGAACTGTGAGCCGAGGTAGCCGGTGCCGGCGTACTCCGTAGCGTTCGGGACGGCGACATACGGCGGCAGGTTCTGCTTCGATCCGAGTTCGTGCGAGACAACCGCACCGATGGCGGGGTGCTCGATGGCGGGGCTCTTGCGGTAGCCGGTGAACATGGCGTAGCTGGCTCGACCGTGATCGGCTTCTTTGCCGGCAATCGAGCGGATGATCGTCATCTTGTCCGCGATCTTCGCGACGTTTGCAAAATTCTCATTCAACACAACGCCGCGGACGTTTGTCTTCGCGACTCCAAACGGGCCGCGGTATTCCAGCGGAGCTTCCGGCTTTGGATCCCACGACTCCTGATGAGCCATTCCGCCAGGCAGTACGATTTGGATCACGCCTTTGGCTTTGCCTTCCTTGCTCTCGTAGAACTTCTGTTCCGCGCGAGCTTCCAGTCGGAAGAAGTCTCCGAGCGTCAGACCCAACACACCGCAGACGCCGACTCGCAGGAAGTCGCGACGGCCGGGCTTGGCAAAGTGAGCGGGGTCTTCGGTCCAAGTGACGATGTCTTTGGTCGAGGTCATCGAGTCGTCCTTTTCGGAGTGAGGAAGCAGTTCGAAATCAGTGAGGGAAAGTTTTCGGAAGCAATTCATTCGTCAGCTCGAACCGAGTGACGGGGCACGGGCTGGGGAAACTCAAATGCAGAATCAGGAAGGCGTTCAGGCGGGCAACACTGCGGGAAAGCGTAACGAGCACTTCCTCACATCGGCAAGAATCGATTGGAAAAAGTAGTCGGTTCAGACGGGGACGATTGGCGGAGGGCAGAGCCACCGCAGACGACGATCCGCTGGGCACGTTTATTCTCTGGCAACGCAGCGACATGCCGACCGCAGAAAAGATTCTTCGAAAAAGCGGCATGACTGAAGCTCGGCAGCCAACTCGCCGGTACAGCCAAGCGAATTTGCCTGAACGATCCGGTCTTCACGTCTCTGGAACGGAGTGCCCGCCATGTTGCGTCGTGGACTGCTATTGGCGTTGGTTGCTGCATGTTGTGCTCAGCGGCGCTTGCCGAGGACGGTTATTTCCGGGGGCGGCTGACGGAGATGCCGTTCAGCGACGGCGAATTGCCCCACTATCGAGGGCAACAACCGGAGCGGCCGGTTCAGCAGCGAGTCGTGCAAACGCCGCCGAACGTACAGCTCGATGAGCCGGGCGAGGCGTATTTGCAGCGCGGCGACATCTGGAGTTGCGTCTGGGACTGGTCGCAGCCCGACCGACTGGCTCCGGTGCATGTCGTGATTCGCTTCCCAGATCGGAAGGACGTTGCTGGCCGGATCGTGTTGCCGAAGCCGGATGGCACCGGACTGGTCGCGTTGAAGTTTCGGCTCGCGACGCGAAGGCTGACGAAGCGAAACTGGCCGACAACCCGCCAGTCGCCGTTGATTCGAAATCCGTCTGGCTGGGCGAGAGCGCCGCCGTGGGTTTCGACCAATTGCTGCCGTCATTCTTTCTGTGATACTCGGAATTCATCGATCCTCGGCAAGCCGCTCAAACGAATCCTTGGAGCAACCTGCCAATCCTCAACGAATGGAAGCGACGCTTCCCCGATCGCGATCCCGTCGAAGTCCATCGCCGGTTCTGGAACACCGAACTGGTCTGCCCCGGTGGAGGCCGCTACGTCTGGAACGAACAATGGCGCACGATGGAATCACCCGTCTTCGGCCACCCCGGCGAACCCAAGCCGCCGGTGAAGTTCGAGGCTCCGTTATTCCCCTTCGCAAAAGCCAACTTCGGCCTGACGTTTGAACTCGGCGGCCTGCGATCGCGGTTGGAGTTGCTGCGCGAGGCCAAGTAGACCGGGCGTGGGCGTCCGGTCTGCTCACGGACATTCCTGGCAGAAGTGCGCTGCCGTTTCTACGATCCCCGCCCTTCTCGCCCGGCGTTGTGAGCGGTGGCGGAACCGAAGCATTCTCAATCGAAAGGTCTCTCTCGTGGCCAGTTCTGGAACCAATCGCCGAGCGGAAGTCGACGCGGCGCTGAAGGACGTGGATTTCTCCAAGAACACCTACCAAGTCGAGTTCGACACGACGATGGGCAAGATACTGCTCGACGTGTATCCCGACGTCGCTCTGGGCCACGCCAACAACCTGATCGGCTTGACGAAGATCGGCTTCTACAACGGCATCATCTTCCACCGAGTCATCTCCGGCTTCATGATCCAAGTCGGCTGCCCGCAAGGAACCGGCACAGGCGGCCCCGGCTACACGATCAACCAAGAGTTCAGCGCCAAGCCGCACGAAGCTGGCATCCTCTCGATGGCCCGCACCAACGATCCAAATTCGGCCGGCTCGCAGTTCTTCATGTGCCTGGGCCGAGTGCCGCATCTGGACCGCCAATACACCGTCTTCGGCAAAACCGCCGACCAGGCAAGCCTCGACGTCGTGCTCAAGATCGGCAGCGTCGCGACCGGTGCCAATGACCGACCCAAGCAAGAGGTGAAGATCAACTCCAGCCGAGTGATCGTGACCCCAAAGTGAAGCGTGGGGCCGGGGGGCGGACGTTCAATTTCAAAATTAGCCTCATCCATTTTTGAAATTTGAACGCCCGACCTCAGAGCTAAGTCGATAAGATTCTCTGCCGTCTCAACAGTTCCTTCGTCCGATGTTTGGGGATGGAGAAGTTCAATGATGCTGCGGATTCCTCACGTTGGCTCGCTCGATCGTCGCTCGTTTTTGGTGGCGGGCGGCGCGGGCTTTTGCGGAGTCAATCTGGCTC